>UQXB01000061.1:0-11702 GCA_900544935.1 uncultured Collinsella sp. | reverse complement strand
TCTATCCAAAGCGCGCCGGCCGCCGTCGTTAGAACTCGGCAAATTCGGGAGCGCCGACCTCGATCTCCTCGCGCCCCGCCATAAGCTCGCGCATCTTAGCGCAAAACGGCTCCTGCTCCCCCGCTTTAAACACCAAATGAATCGTCACGGCATCCGTGTAATCGGTATCCGAAACCTTGGCACCCGAATCCTGCGCCAAACGAAGCGCCTGCTCATACTGCGGATAGGTCACATGCACGTCAACAGGCACGACACTCGTCATCTCGACGATCTGCCCGGCCTCCTGAGCCGCAGCCACCGCCGCCTGCGTCGCCGCGGTATAGGCGCGCACCAAGCCGCCAGGCCCCAATAGCGTGCCGCCAAAATAGCGCGTCACCACACAGCAAACATTTTTGAGCTCTGCACCGCGCAACACCTCGAGCGTCGGCATACCGCTCGTGCGGCTCGGCTCACCGTCATCGCTCTGGCGCTCGCGTCCATCGACCAAAATACACGCGGGAACATTGTGCCGAGCGTCGTAATGACGCTTACGAACCATCTCGATAAAGGCATTCGCCTCATCCTCGGACTCAACATGGACCAGCTGGGCAATAAACCGGCTCTTGCGGTCCACAAACTCGCCCGAAGCCTCAATATTCGACTGCAGAGTAAAATAGCTGTCCAACAAAGCCCCTCAACAACAAGCAAAGCAACAAACAGCCTCAATAATACGGCAAAGTCCGTACCGTTAACCCCGATAAATAGAACGGCAACGCCAATGACCAACCAAAGACAGCGAGACGGCGTCAGCTGAGTCGATTTGGCCCGAAAGAGGAGGGAGCACGCCTTATGGCGGCGACCGACGAATGAGCGCCAAATCGGCCAGCTGACGCCGTCGAAGGCGAGAACCCGTCAGCGCGAGCAAGGTGCCTTGAAAGACGAGGGCATTGACCTTATGGTCATGCCCGAAGGCTTGAAAGGCAGATTGCCGCGCTGACGGGTTCGCAGCGTCAACATAGTTGCCAAGTGGGCCTATAAGCCGGGTTCTGTCGTGAACGGTCATTTATCTTGTCTGCACGTTACCGTGCAGCTCCACGCACGCTACCCGAACGCGGACCGGGCCGGCCCATAGCGTTCCTATTCGCGCTTGCTCCGGATGGGGCTTGCCAAGCCGCCGTGTTGCCACGACGCTGGTGGTCTCTTACACCACCGTTTCAGCTTTTCCCTTTACGCCTTGCGGCGCAGGTGGGAGTCTTCTTTTCTGCGGCGCTTTCCGTCGGATCACTCCGCCCGGCCGTTAGCCGGCATCCCGCCCTCTGGAGCCCGGACTTTCCTCACGCGTGCTGCAAGCAGCACATCGCGCGACCGTCTGGCCCACTCAGCAGTGCAAGAGTGTAGCACACCGTTGCCGCAGGCAATGGCACAACACAAGCGTTCGACACGATAAACCAAGAACCGCGCCATGCAGTACAATATGTTCGTCGATGGGCAACGTCGTCAGTCGAGACGCGGCCGCGCTCCGCACCCCTCCGTCTACTCGGTGCGTTCCCGCCTCCTCCCCGAGGCGGGATGTCGGCATTTTTTCATGCACCGACAACCAAATAGCCTGTGGATGGCATGAGCAGCATCGTGCATCTCGGCACCAAATACAAAAAGGGACCCGTCCATTACGGACGGATCCCTTAAAACAAGTGATCGTCAAACCGATTTACTCGGCGTCGGTCTCCTCGTCCTTCTTCTCGGAAGGCAGCGGGGTAACCTCGATCTCGACGCCCAGAGTCTCAGCAGCGGACTTCATGGACAGAGAGATACGACGACGGTCGAGGTCGATCTCCATGACCTTGACCTGAACCTTGTCGCCCACGTGGGTAACCTGAGAAGGCTGGTCGACGTGCTTGTTGGCCATCTCGGAGATGTGCACCAGGCCCTCGATGCCCTCGCCCAGGTCGACGAAAGCGCCGAACGGGACAAGCTTGGTCACAGTGCCCTCGACGATAGCGCCGACGGGGTACTTCTTGACCAGTGCGCGCCACGGATCCTCGGTGGTCTGCTTGAGACCCAGGGAGATGCGCTCGCGGTTGAGATCGACGTCGAGAACCTCGACCTCGACCTCCTGGCCGACCTTGACAACCTCGGAAGGATGATTGACGTGGTTCCAGGAGAGCTCGGAGATGTGGATGAGGCCATCGATACCGCCGAGGTCGACGAAGGCGCCGAAGTCGACGATGGAGGAAACGGTGCCCTGGAGACGCATGCCAGACTTGAGCTTGGACAGGATCTCGGAGCGCTCGGCCTTACGGGACTCCTCGAGCACGACGCGACGGGAGAGGACGACGTTGTTGCGGTTGCGGTCCATCTCGATGACGCGAGCCTCGATGCGGGTGCCCATGTAGGAGGTGAGGTCCTTGACACGACGGAGGTCGACGAGGGAAGCGGGCAGGAAGCCACGCAGGCCGATGTCGAGGATCAGGCCGCCCTTAACAACCTCGATAACCTCGCCCTCGACGTTCTCGCCAGAGTTGAACTTCTCCTCGATGCGGTTCCAAGCACGCTCGTACTCGGCACGCTTCTTGGACAGGACCAGACGACCGTCCTTGTCCTCCTTCTGGAGAACCAGAGCCTCGATGGGATCACCGAGTGCAACGATGTCTGCAGGGTTAGCGTCCTTTCGGATGGACAGCTCGCGGACCGGGATAACGCCCTCGGACTTGAATCCGATGTCAACGAGCACCTCGTCATGCTCGATCTTAACGACAGTGCCGTTAACGAGATCGCCCTCATCAAAGTCGGTAATCGTACCGTCGATGAGGTTGTTCATCTCCTCCTCGTTGACATCGTCAAGAGAGAAAATGGACGAGTTCTGAATCTCACTCAAAGGTGGACCCCTTTCGAACTACGGGGCCCCGATTGCTAGGACCTACAGAAGGGTGCGACAAGCACACAACGTTTAGGAACACTCGGGAGCCGACAGATACTAATGTGACGCTTATGCAATCACGTTCGTATAGGTTACGGGGAAATGAGTTCGATTTCAAGCGTGAACTGCGATTTTTTACTCGTGTGGAGACTTTTTCGTAATCTTATGAACACACGTCTCCGCAACTTGACGATAACCAGCCAGGCATTCGGCTTTGGGGTAAAGTATCCGGAGCCAACGACTCTAGATCAAATTTACGAGAAAGGTGCCCGCGTGCTCAAAGCAGTCGTTTTCGATATGGACGAGACGCTTCTCAGCATCAACCTCAACGCGTTCATCCTTCGCTATTTTAAGGACGTCTCTTCGATGCTCGCGGATATCGGGCGCCGCAGCCGCGGTGGCACGATGGCACGCCTCGGCACCATCCTGGTCGACCTCAACGCCAATCGCCGCGGCGGCACGGACAACCGCACCAATCTTGAGTTTTACCAAGAAGAGGTCGAGCGCCGATGTGGCATCTGCCTCTCCGATCCCCTCATCTACGAGGCGTTTACCTACTACGACCGCGAGATACTTCCGTACAAGAACGACGATGTCATTAACGCCCACGCCATGCCGGGCGCGCACGCCGCGCTCCAGGCCGTACAGGACGCAGGGCTGCGTTGCGCGCTCTTTACCAACCCCAGCTTTCCGCAGGGGGCCATCGAGTGCCGCATGGGTTGGGGTGACCTGGCCGACGCCCCCTTTGAGCTCGTCACGCACATGGGTAACACCACCCGCTGCAAGCCCGATGCCACCTACTATCTAGAGCAACTTCAGGTGATGGGGCTCGAGCCGCACGAGGTCCTTATGGTGGGCAACGATCCCAAACGCGACTTCCCGTCCCCCGATTGCGGCATCCAAACCGCCTTTGTGGGCCAAGGAAAACCGGGACGCGCCACCTGGCGCGGAACCATGGAAGATTTCGCCCACGACTTTAACGCCGTAATCGAGGCCTTCTACGAACACCAAATAGCCAACGAACTGTCATAGGACCCCTCGCCTCAAACAAAATAACGCCGCAGGTTGAGCATAAGTCAGCGAAAACGCCCCTAAGCGAGCGATGTGCCTTAAAAGAGGAGGGCATAGGCCTTCTGGCCATGCCCGACGATTGAAAGGCAGATTGCCGCTTAGGGGCGTTTGCAGCGTCGACTGGTTACGCGGTTTGGTAAAACCGCGTAACTAACAAACCTGGGTTTTGCCGATCATGATGTTGAGGATCTCGACGTCGGTGTCCTTCATGCCCACGCGGCCCACGTAGCCCATGCTGGCGATTGTCTGCTCAACGGTATCCTGGATCAGGCCCTCGCCGGCGCGGAAGCCGCGACCTTGCATAGCCATATCGTGGCCCAGAATCGCCGCATCGACGGCAGCCGAGATCTTGGCGGCACAGCTCGCCTTGGCGCCGTCGCACACGATGCCGCCCACGTTACCGAGCGTATTCGAGACCGTCGCGCCAATCTGCTCGCGCGTGCCACCGCACAGCCAGGTAATCGCAGCGCCGGCGCCGCACGCGGCGCAAATAGCACCGCAAAACGCCGAGAGCGCACCAATATAGCTCTTGATATGCACGGCGATAAGATCGGACAGCATCACGGCGCGCACCAGGCGCTCGTGGTCGCAGCGCAGGTACTCGGCATACTCCATGACGGGCAATGCGCAGGTAATGCCCTGATTGCCCGAGCCGCACACAATGGCGACCGGCAGCGCGCAACCGTTCATGCGGGCGTCGGACCCGGCGGCCGCACGGGCACGGGCACGGCAGGCGACGTCATCGGCACGAGCACCCAGCAGCGTACGACCAACCTCGGCGCCCCAAGCGTGCGCAAGGCCCTCGGCACTGATTGCGCCATTCAGCTCAATCTGACGCTCAACGGCAGCGCGGGCGTCCTCAATGTCACCGTCCTCGATAAAGTCGATGATGGACTCAATGCTCATAGGGGTATCGGCCTTATCCGCCGCACGCTCGGCCACCACGCGCTCGGCGCAGGCGGCACACTCCCCCGCCGACTTGCCGCATACCGGAATACCATCGAGCGTATGGCACGTGACATTAGTGTGGTGATCGGTAATCTCGACGACCGCGGTATGGCCCCCGGCCGTCGCAGTCACCTTGATGTAGAGGTTGGGCACACCTTCGACAAGCGACACATCGCAGTAGCCGGCGTCGGCGAGGAGCTCGGCCACGCGAGCGCGGTCTTCATCGTTAACGCTCTCGAGCACCTCGAGTGCGCTCTTAGCGTCGCCGCCCACGGCACCCAGCACGGCCGCGGCCTCAATACCGTGCATACCGCCCGAGTTGGGCACGGTCACGCTCTTGACGTTCTTGATGATGTTGCCCGAGCAGGCAACATCCATATGCTCGGGCTCGCAACCGAGCGTCTGGCTCGCCAGCGCCGCTGCATAGGCAACGGCAATGGGCTCGGTACAGCCGAGCGCGCAGACAAGCTCGCGGTTCAAAACATCGCAGAACGCGGCATCACGAAGGGAATCGGCAGGCATAGGTATCTCCTACTTGTATAACGGGCTGGGCTCTCAATAATAATTAGCTCTTTTATTTGATAACAATGCATCAAAAACCGCAACCATGGTTCCGGCAGACGGCGCTCAAGCGCAAACTGACGACATTCATTCACGAGAAGCCAGTCTTGTTGCCTGCTAAAGCGTTTGACCAAAAAACGCCCAAGCGTTTACACAAAAGTCGCGCTATCATGCAGTCGAACGCGGTAAAACCTTTAGCAATCTCGCCGCACAGACCAGAGAGGAACTATCCATGAAGATCGGTATCGGTAACGACCACGCCGCCGTCGAGCTCAAGAACATCATCTCCGAGCACCTGAAGGAGCGCGGCTGCGAGGTCGTGAACTTTGGCACCGACACCTCCGAGAGCTTTGACTACCCCATCGCCGGCTACAAGGTGGGCAAGGCAGTAGCCAACGGCGACGTCGATCTAGGCATCCTGATCTGTGGCACCGGCGTCGGTATCAGCCTGGCTGCCAACAAGGTCGAGGGCGTACGCGCCGTCGTGTGCTCCGAGCCCTTCAGCGCCAAGCTCTCCCGCATGCACAACAATACCAACGTGCTCGCTTTTGGCGCCCGCGTCGTGGGCTCCGAGCTCGCCAAGATGATCGTCGACGAGTGGCTCGACGCCGAGTTTGAGGGTGGTCGTCACGAGCGTCGCGTTAACCTCCTCAACGAGATCGATCACACGCGCGCCCTTAAGATCGTCGACGAAGCCTAAACTATTCAGTGCCACAAGCTAACAGCAGGGGCCCGCTCGGAACACATGTCCGAGCGGGCCCCTGCATAGATTTTGGAATAAAAGGGCGCCGCGGATGGAGTTCCGCGGCGCCCAAGCCACACGCTAACAGCTTTAAGGAGTCAAAGCTGGTTTAGCCAAAGAAGCGCTTGATCTCAATCTCGGCGTTCTCCAGGCAGTCGGAGCCGTGGATCACGTTGGCGTTGACATCGACGGCAAAGTCGCCGCGGATGGTACCAGGAGCAGCCTCAAGCGGGTTGGTAGCGCCCATGAGGGTGCGCATCTTAGCAACAGCGGAGAGACCGGAAACGACCATCTTGACGACCGGACCGCTCGTCATAAAGTCGCAGAGACCGCCAAAGAAGGGCTTGTCGGCCAGATGGGCGTAGTGCTCCTCGACGGTAGCGCGCTCGAGCGTGGTCATCTCCATGCGCTCGATAACAAGACCGCTGCGCTCAATGCGAGCAACAATCTCGCCGATTTTGCGATCGCGCACGGCGTCGGGCTTAATCATGATGAAGGTCTTCTCGATAGCCATAAAAGTAGCCTTTCAAGTAGGTTCGCGCGTGCCCAAGTCCCATTCCGGCACCCGCCTGGACTGCATCGTAACAGAGTTTTAGCTGCAGTTAAACAAAAAGCTGTTTATTGAAACGTTGCAATTTATTAAAGCGCTCCATATGTGTCACTTCTGTTTCGAAGCTCGATTAGAGTACCATCCGACTGCCCATCAACCGCATCGAGCAGAGCAGACGGTCGGTTGCCGCCCGCGAACGTACCCCCTTCACAACCTACCCAAAGGTCCTACAGAACTTCTCGACAAGCCTCTCCCCCATAGCAACAAAATACGGACGCCCACATCAGCAGACGCCCGTAAAGCAAAAAACGATTCCTCAATAAATGGCAAAAACGGCTTCGGCCAAACCCTTACTTTATCCCGTGGCCCATCTCGACGACCTTGGTCAGCGATCCAAACACGCCTTCGTCGGCAACGAGTTGTGCCTCGGCACGCTGCAGCTGCACGGCAACGGCGGCAGGGGCGGTACCGCCCTCGGTCGTGCGCGCGGCGACAATCGACGGGATGTCGAGCGCCTCGGTAATGTCGTGCTCAAAGAGCGGGCTTGCCTCCTGGAACACCTCAAACGGCAGGTCCTCAAGATTGCAGCCACGCTTCTCACACATCAGGACCAAATGGCCCACCACGGCGTGTGCCTCGCGGAACGGCAGGCCACGCTTGGCCAGGTAATCGGCAACATCGGTAGCGGCAAGGTGCCCCACGCCGCACTCGCGCGCCATGGCATCCTCGTTGACAGTCCAGGTCGAAATCATACCGGCCATAACGGACAGGCACTGCATGAGCGTATGGGCGGTATCGAGCGCGCCCTCCTTGTCCTCCTGCAAGTCCTTGTTATAAGCGAGCGGCAAGCCCTTCATGGTCACGAGCAGCTGCACCAGGTTGCCATAGACTCGGCCGCTCTTGCCGCGAATAAGCTCGGCAAAGTCGGGATTCTTCTTCTGCGGCATGATGGACGAGCCGGTGGAGTACGAGTCGGAAAGCGTGATAAAGCCAAATTCGGAGCTCGACCACAGCACGATCTCCTCGGAAAGACGCGACAGGTGCATGGCCATAACAGAGCCGGCGTAATGCAGGTCGAGGAGGAAATCACGGTCGGAAACCGCATCGAGCGAGTTGGGAATCACGCCCGCAAAGCCAAGTTCGGCAGCCGTCATCTGACGATCGAGCGGATAGCTCGTGCCGGCAAGCGCGGCAGCGCCCAGCGGACAGTTGTCGGCGGCATCAAAGGCTGCCTTCAGGCGTGTAAAGTCGCGCGCGAACATCCAGGAATACGCCAGCAGATGATGCGACAGCAGCACGGGCTGAGCGTGCTGCATGTGCGTGTAGCCCGGCAGAATCACCTTGTCGTACTTCTTAGCCGCATCCACCAGCACATGGCGCAGCTCAAGATTGGCCCCCATGAGCTCCTTGGCCAGCGCCTTGACGCCCAGACGTGTGTCGGTCGCCACCTGGTCGTTGCGCGAACGTCCGGTATGCAAGCGCTTGCCAGCCTCGCCGATGCGACGCGTCAGCTCGCTCTCGATGGACATATGAATGTCCTCGTCGTTGATGTCGAAGGTGAAGTTGCCGGCATCGATATCCTGTTCGATTCCGGTCAGACCCTCGGCAATCGCTTGCTCGTCCTCGGCGCTGATAATGCCCTGGGCCGCCAGCATCTTGGCATGTGCCTTAGATCCGGCGATGTCCTGCTTATAGAGATGTTTGTCGACCGGCAACGACGCGCCAAACTCCTGCGTGACCTCGGCCACGCCTGCCTCAAAACGACCGCCCCAAAGAGCCATGGAACCGTCCCCTTTCTCCAAATACCAAAACAAGCGCCCAAAGCAATGCGCCATATCGCTAAAGCGATTTTTCAACCGCTAGTTTTACACATTCCCCACCGTGTGCGGAGCCATGTAGCTAATTTGCAAAGAAGTGACGCGCCATGCACTTGGCGCCCAACGTCTCCCTCCGGATGTTGCCCTGCGAACCATCGATCCAGGCCTTCAGGCTCATAGGGACGTCCTCGACCCTTGCAGCATCGAACTCGGGCGCGAGGGCGAGTAAAGCATGCGCAATAGCATTGAACATAATGGATACTCCTCATATATATAGGCGCAGAGCCGCCAAATTGATAGAAGGAGCCCCGCCGGACAACCCCGGCGGTGCTCGGACTCAGCCGCAGACGCGGCATCATATATGCGGGCGGAACGTAGGGGCCACCGATGTTAAGAAGTGTCAGCAAGCATAACGAAAGGTAGGGACCCCGTGCGCCCGTTATGTATCACGCGGATGGGCCGCGCGGATACCAAGGGAAGGAGGCGCTAGGCCTGGGCGGCAGCAGAGCTGGGGCCCTGGACCTTTGCCCACGTCTTGAGCGACAGCGTATCGATCTCGATAAAGCCGGCGCTGGCCTTCTCGTCAAACGTGGTGTCGCGGTCGTAGGTAGCCAGACCGTAGTCGTAGAGGCTGAAGGGGCTCTTGCGGCCGACGACATGGCAGTTGCCCTTAAAGAACTTCAGACGGACAGTGCCGGTCACGAACTTCTGGGTATCGGCCATAAAGGCATCGAGCGCGTTTTTGAGCGGGCTGTACCACTGGCCGTTGTAAACGGCGGTGGCCCAATCCTGCTCGAGCTTAATCTTGGTCTTGAGCAAATCGCCCTCGACGCAGATGTCCTCAAGCGCCTTGTGGGCGGTGATGAGCGTCAGGGCTCCGGGAACCTCATAGCACTCGCGGCTCTTGAGGCCCACCAGACGATCCTCGACCAGGTCAAGACGGCCAAAGCCGTTGTCGCCCGAAATCTTGTTGAGGGCGATGACGATCTCGGAGAGCTTCATCTTCTTGCCGTCGACGGCGACGGGCTTGCCGGCCTCAAACTCAATCTCGGTGTAGGTCGGGGTGTCCGGCGTGTCCTCGGGGTTCTTGGTCATAACCCAGGCGTCGTCGAGCGGCTCGTTCCAGGGATCCTCCAGGTGACCGCACTCAATGGCACGACCCCACAGGTTGTCGTCGATGGAGTAGGGGTTGTCGTTGGCACCCTCGGGAACCGGCACGTTGTGGGCGTGGGCATAGGCGACCTCGTCGGGACGGCACTTCAGGTCCCACTCGCGAACCGGGGCGATAACCTTGAGCTCGGGGTCGAGGGCCTTGACGGCGGCCTCAAAACGGACCTGGTCGTTACCCTTGCCGGTGCAGCCGTGGGCGACGTAGGTCGCGCCAAACTCGTGGGCGACCTCAACAAGCTTCTTGGCAAGCAGCGGGCGAGACAGAGCGGAGAGCAGCGGGTACTTGTTCTCGTACATGGAGTTTGCCGCGATGGCTTTAGTCAGGAACTCATCGGAGAACTCGTCGCGCAGGTCGAGCACCTGGCAATCGAGAACGCCCAGGTCGAGCGCCTTCTGCTTCTTGGCATCCAGTCCGGTCTCTTCCTGGCCCACGTTGCCGCAGACACAAACGACATCGAGATTCTTCTCGTCCTGGAGCCACTTGACACATACGGATGTATCAAGACCACCGGAATATGCGAGAACGACTTTTTCCTTGCTCATGGCTGTTTCCTTTCGCCCTTGGTAGCTAGTTAGAACATCGGTCAGTTGCAAGTCACCTTGAGGTCAAAAACCGTGCAATATCAGGTTATTCAGCAGAATGCATCACAGGCATGCCCTAGAAACATGCGGCTATGTCGTGCTTAAACCCAACGACCTCAAAATGACTCTGTTGAGGCATTGCGCCCCATGCGGACAGAGACGATTGTTATCGTCGTCGGGAAATTGCGCGCTGGCGTCGGATGGCATTGTCTGCAGTGGTGATGATCTTTACGAACTGCATCTGCCTCTCCTCTCACGTATCGCCGGGCGCAATTCAAATATCGCAAACGGTACCTTTTCCTCGGTAAACGGCTCTTTTGCCGTCTCCGTTTTCGATGTTCGCTATATTACGATAAAGTGCACGCTGCGCAAGCGACAAATTCAAATTTCTGAAAAGTTTTTTCATTAGTTTGTGAATTGCAGTGCAAATACGCACCATTCCTGCGAAAATACGCTCGACTACTAGTTGATGGTTATAACGTCTGAAACAATCTCGAAACGAAAGGCGCTTTTTTATGCAAACTTACGAATCGGACGCCAACATCGGCAACATTAAGATTCTCGCCGTCGATATGGACAAGACGCTGCTGACCGACGAGCGTGTGCTGCCCCAGGGTCTTGATGAGCGCCTGGACAAGCTCGCCGACGCCGGCATCGTATTCTGCCCCGCCAGCGGACGTCCCGCCCCCAAGCTCGAGGAGATGTTCGAGGGCATCAAGAACCGCCTCGCCTTTTGTCCCGACAACGGAGCGTGCGTGATCTATCGCGGCAGCTATATCTATAAGAGCAATATTGACGTGGAGCTGTATCAGCAGGTCTTGAACCGTGCCTCGGAGGATCCTCGCGCTGTCCCCGTCCTGTGCTGCTTCGACGAGTTCTACGTGCTTGCCCGCGACCATCAATACCACGACGAGATCAGCGTCTACTACAACACAATCAACTACGTCGACAGCTTTGAGGGCATTGATTTCGAGTCCAACAAGATTTCGGTCTTCTTCCCCGGCTACGACGCCGAGCCCGCTTTCCGCGAGACCTATAGCCCCGAGTTCTCGGACAAGCTCTACGTCACCAACGCCGGGCGCGAGTGGATCGACTTTATGAACCTGGGCGTCGACAAGGGCGCCGGCGTCGCGCACCTGTGCGAGCACTTGGGCATCGATATTGCCGACGCCGCCGCCGTGGGCGATACGTACAACGACATCCCCATGCTGGAGCGCGTCGGTCACAGCTTTATCGTGGACAACGCCGAGGAGCACATGAACGCGCATGCCAAGTGGCGCATTCCGAGCAACAACGACGGGGGCGTACTGACGCTCATCGACGCCATCTTGGCGGCTCGCTAAACTCGCCGCCATGCCCGGGGCC
>UQXB01000060.1:0-11974 GCA_900544935.1 uncultured Collinsella sp. | reverse complement strand
GACGCGCAGCTTGTTGACGGTCTCGCCGGCATAGCCCACGACGGGGATGTCATAAGGGACGGCCAGGATGTCCTGCGTGTCCACCGTGCGGTAGAACGTGCGGCCGTTCTCCTCAAAGCCCTCGACGCGGCCACCAAACTTAATGGTCACGGCCTTGTCCTGACGACGGACCTCCCAAGGATAGCCGTGGGTGAGCCACTCGTCGGTGGCCTCGACCTGGCTGCCGTTGACAATCTCCTGCTTAAACAGGCCGTAGCGGTAGCGCATGCCGTTGCCGTAGCCGGCAATGCCCTCGGCTGCCATGGAATCCAGGAAGCATGCGGCCAGACGGCCCAGGCCACCGTTGCCCAGAGCCGGATCGGGCTCCTGGTTCTCGATGACGGACAGGTCGAAGCCCATGTCGTCAAGCGCCTCGGCGACCATGTCGCGCACGCCAAAGTTGAGCAGGTAGTTGTCGAGCAGGCGGCCGATCAAAAACTCGATCGAGAAGTAGTACACGCGCTTTTTGCCCTCGGCGGTGACACGGGCGTCACTCTTGGTGGCAACGGTGCGTGCCTTCTCGGCCACGAGCTTGGCCAGGGCGTTAAAGCGGTCGAGGTCACTGGCAGCTTCGATGCTCTTGCCGCTGATGCTCATGACGGCATCGCGATAGAGTTCGGTAAACTCCTGCTTGTTGTCGAAGATCTTATTCATACGTTCCTTTCCCCCGGGGATGTTTCTCCCGGAACGGTTATGACATGTATCCTACGCCCCCGCGGGGCGGGTAATTACAGTGGTAACGCCTTTGTTACGCTTTCTTGGCAGGAGCCTTAACAGCAGCTGCCTTTGCCTTGGGAGCAGCTTTTTTGGTGGCTGCCTTCTTAGCCGTAGTGGACTTGGTCGAAGCCTTGGCAGCAGGCTTGGCAGCCTTCGCCTTAGCCGGAGCCTTCTTAGAAGCTGCGGTCTTGGGCTTCACCGAGGACGCACGCTTGCGCGTCGCCTTCTTGGGCTCCTCGACCACGGGTGGCTTATAGCTGCTGGGACCGCGGCGCTTAAGCACCACACCTGCCAGGCCGGGGACCTTAATCTCGATGGAGTCCATCTGCCCGTTCCAAGGATAGGGCTCGCTCGAGCAGGTGTAGGGCTCCTCGCCGGCATATCCGCTGCCGCCAAACTCGGGACGGTCGGAATCGAAGATGACCTCCCAGTCACCCTCGCGCGGCACGCCCACACGGAAGCTCTCATAGCTCGCCGGATCAAAGTTGATGAGGATCACCAAGTCATCGTCGACGTTCTCGCCCTGGCGCACAAAACTCACGATGGACTGCTTGGAGTTGTCCGCGTCAATCCAGGTAAAGCCGTCGTCGGTGTAGCCGCGCTCGTACAGGGCGGGCTCGGCGGTGTACAGGTGGTTGAGCGCCTTGATAAACGCCTGATGATGACGGTGGGTCTCGTACTCCTCGGTCAGGAACCACTGGATGGACTCGTAGTAGCGCCATTCAATAAACTGGCCGATCTCGTTACCCATAAAGTTGAGCTTGGCACCGGGGTGCGTCATCTGGTAGAAGGCCAGGGTGCGCAGGCCGGCAAACTGGCGCCACCAGTCGCCCGGCATGCGGCCGATCAGCGAGCACTTGCCGTGCACGACCTCGTCGTGGCTCAGCGGGCAGATGAAGTTCTCGGTAAAGGCATACATGATGGAGAACGTGAGCAGGCCGTGGTTGCCGGGGCGCCACGGAAAATCGGTCTGCATGTAGTGCAGGGTGTCGTTCATCCAGCCCATGTCCCACTTGTAGTGGAAGCCCAATCCGCCGTCCTGCGGCGGGTAGGTCACGAGCGGCCACGCGGTGGACTCCTCGGCCATCATCATCACGTCAGGGAAGTGGGCCTCCACGGCGCAGTTGACCTGGCGGATAAACGCGCTGGCATCCAGGTCCTCCTCGGTTCCGTACTTGTTGAACTTCTTTTGACCCGGATCGTCGATGCCAAAGTTGAGGTACAGCATGCTGGACACGCCGTCCATGCGAATGCCGTCCACGTGGAAGTTCTCGAGCCAGTACAGCACGTTGGAGACCAAGAAGGAGCGGACCTCGCCGCGGGCGAAGTCAAACTTGTGCGTGCCCCAGTTGGGGTGAATCTCGTGCTCAAACAGCATGTGGCCGTTAAAGGTGGCTAGGCCGTGGGAGTCGGCGCAAAAACCGCCAGGCACCCAGTCCATGATTACGCCGATGCCGGCCTCGTGGCACGCATCGATAAAGTGCATGAGCTGCTGAGGGTTGCCGTAGCGCGATGTGGCGGCATAGTAGCCGGTCGTCTGGTAGCCCCAGGAGCCGTCGAAGGGATGCTCCATGAGCGGCATGACCTCAATATGCGTATAGCCCATGTCGTGCACGTAGTCCACGAGTTCCACCGACAGGTCGTCGTAGGTATAGAACTCGCCGCGCTGCGCGGGGAAGGGGTCCATGGGGCCAGGGTAGTTGCCGTACTCGTCCGGCTCGCCCTGCGGAGCGTCGCCGTGGCGCTTCCACGAGCCAATATGCACCTCGTAGATGTTGAGCGGCTGCGACATGTGGTTGTGATCGGCGCGGCGCTTGAGCCACGCGGCGTCGTTCCACTTGTAGCCATCGAGGGTCCACAGCACGCTCGCGGTACCCGGGGGGCACTCGGCCTTAAAGGCATACGGATCGGCCTTGTAGAGCTTTTCGCCCTCGTTGGTCTCGATGAGATATTTATAGAGCTGCCCCTGCTCGGCGCCAGGAATAAAGCCTTCCCAGATAGCGCTCGTATGCACGGGCACCAGCGGGTTGGCTTCCTCATCCCAGTCGTTAAATTCGCCAATGACATGGACACTCTTTACGTCGGGCGCCCAAACGCAAAAGCGCCAGCCGCGTGTGCGCTGCTGCGTGTCGGGATGCGCGCCCATCTTTTCCCAGCTGCGCTCCCACGTGCCGATGCCAAACAGATAGACATCGTCCTTGGTGAGCTCCGGTGCGTGCGGAGCCGGTTTGCGGGTTGCGGGCTTTTTAGCCGTTGGCTTTAGCTTTGTATCGCTCACGTTTGATCCCATCATGACGCGGCAGCGTGTTGCCTTGGTGACTAGATGCGAAAGGTCCAAGGCTGCACGAATCGAAGGGACGGCGAAGTTTCTGTGATTCGTTCCACCTCGCGTGCTCGGTGGAACTTTCGGCAAAACTACGATAACACCTGTGCGTTAGTTTTATGGACGAAAGCGGATTTGCGCGGGCGTTTAATCGGTAAGCGACATGTTTATACCACTGGCAGATTTGACGTGGTAAAACTCTTGACAGTTTTACCAATTTGGGTTTCAAAATTGTTTGGCTGACGTTTGGTAAAACGTTTTTAGCAGGATGTTTACCATTTGATATCGAAAGGTTCGTTTATGTCCCGTACCGCCGCTCCCAAGGTTGCTTTTATTTTTGATTGCGATGGCACGCTGGTAAATAGCACCCCCGTTTGGGCCTATGCCCAGCCTGAGTTATTGCACCGTCACGGGATTGACGTGACGGTCGACGATTTTGCCCAGTTTGAGCATTTGTCGTTGGAGGATGAGTGCCAGGCCTACCACGACACCTGGGGCATTGGCGCAAATGGTGAGGAGCTCTACCGTGAGCTGAGCGACATCCTGATCGATGGCTACTCCAAGGTGCCGCCGCGCGAGGGGCTCCTGGCATTTTTGAAGCAGGCGCAGGAGTCCGGAATTGCCATGTGCGTTGCCACGTCCACGCCGGCCGAGCTGGTTAAGTCTGCGCTCGCTGGTGCCGGGCTCGACGCTTACTTGGAATTTGTTACCACGACGGGCGAGGCAGGACGCTCCAAACAGTTCCCCGACGTATACGAGCTGGCGCTGCGCCGCCTGGAGGAGCGCCACGGGTGCAAGTTTGAGCGTGTATGGGTGTTTGAGGACGCCGTCTTTGGCCTTAAGAGCTCTGGTGTCGCCGGCTTTAAACGCGTGGGCATCTATGACCCGCACGGCCGCATGAAGCGCGACGAGGTTCGCGATAACTGCGAGATCTTTATCGATAGCTATGAGGACCTGGATCTGGCCCGCGTGCTTTCGTTTGAGGGATAGGCGGGGGCTGTGGCTTGCAAGGTATTAGTGGTCTGCGGCTCGCCCGTGGTGGCGAGCGAGGATCTGTTACGTAGACTAGCGGGGGAGTGCGACCGTGTTGTCGCCGTGGACCGCGGACTCGACGCGCTGCTGGGCGCGGGACTGGGCTGTGACGTGTATGTGGGGGATGCCGACACGGTGAGTGATGCGGGTCGTGCGTTGGTCGATGCCGCCGAAGCCTTTGAGGTAGAACGCCATAACCCCTACAAGGACTATACCGATCTGGCGCTAGCGCTCGATTCCGTCCGCCGTCGTTGGCCGGGTGCCGAAGTGGTTGCGACCTGCGCCACGGGTGGCCGTCCGGATATGGCGCTTTCCGTACTGGGGCTGCTTGCAGGCTACGATGACGCCCCAGTCTGGATTGCCGAAGACGAGACCACGGCCCGCATCCTGCACGGAGGCGAATCGTGGACCATCGAGGGCTCTGAAGGCAAGACGTTCTCTATCATCGCCATTGCCCCCAACACCGAGGTAAGCGAACGCGGTCTAGAGTGGGAGCTAGACCACAGCTCCCTGGGCCTGTTGGCCGACACCGGCATCTCTAATGTCGTTAGAAAAACGGCCAAGATCCAAGTTCACACCGGCACCGCCATCGCTTACCTATATCAATAGGCATTTAGAATCTGACCCAAAAAAGCCCTTGCACGCCGCGCCATCTTCCCCTATAGTATCTCCACGTCACGGGGGCGTAGCTCAGCTGGGAGAGCGCTTGACTGGCAGTCAAGAGGTCAGGGGTTCGATCCCCCTCGTCTCCACCATCGTGAATGCAAAGGCCTTCGGAATCCCGAAGGCCTTTTTCATGTCAAAACGCCTCGCGTCACAAATCCTTCCTTACACCAACAAAAAGTTGCACAATTTATTCCCCATGTCTGCACATAGTTTGTTAGACAAGCGCAATTACCAGTGCAGCTCGCTGCTCCATTTAGGCTTCAGAAACGCTCCTAATCACCGTTAGCACCCCAATAACCTGCATCAACGTGAACAACATCCTAAAACAACCCTCTTAAGCACGCTTAATGAACGATATGTTGTCCGCCACAAGTTAAATCAGTTTCACTAACTGCTTGTGCTAGGATACCTAACGTTACATGAGTTCAACTGTGCTCACGGCTCCTGTAAGTCACAAAGCACAGGGTCGATCAGCATCCGGCCGTAACGGCGGTGTTAGAAAAACCACGAGCTCCAATATTGATTGCCATGCGCGATTTTGTTCTTTTTACGGCTAATTACATCTTCGCTTTAACCAGTGCAATAAGTTGCTACGGCAAATCACAGCAGTCCTTCAGCTGTTTGCATGCGGTCCAGTTTTGAAATCACTCGACCGGTTCGCATGCAGCCAGCTGAGGTTATAGGCATTTTTGCGATACGTGCCTGTGACTTCAGTGCTGCTTTTATACATACCGTTCACGGTGGGACAGAGCCACGTGCTTGTCTGACTGGGCTCAGGGTTTGAATATGGAGCGCCTTCGCGCACAAGCGCCCTGGCGAAGCCATACCCAAACCCCGTGAGCCACACGTAAGACAGCAAGGGGGTGATGCTCGTGTGGTATGTGATCCAGGTCATTAACGGTCGCGAAGACGTAATGCGCGAGCGCATCGAGCGCATGTTGCCAGCCGGCACCATGCAGGAGCTCTTTTATCCCCAATTTCAAACCGAGATTAAGGTACACGGTGAATGGGTCAATACGACCAAGCCGCTCTTTCCCGGTTATCTTATCTGCGATACGGCAGATCCACGCACCGTGCAACAGTATCTGCTGCGCATGGACGACTTTGCCCGGGTGCTTGCCCAGGACGGTCAGTTTGTGCCGCTGGCAAAAGAAGAGGCTCAACTCATAAGCAGCTTTACGCATAGGGGAGACCGCGTAGTGCCCATGAGTGAGGCCCTAAAAGACGGCGACCAGGTCGTAGTAACTGCTGGTCCGCTACTGGGCCACGAAGGCCTCATCAAAACCATTAACAGACGCAAGAGCACTGCTTATCCGGAGCTCGACTTGTGCGGCCGACGCGTAACCACCCGCGTTGGCCTTGCGGTGCTTTCAAAAGAGCAGCGCGTTATGCGCAATCACAGAAGAGCGATCGCCTAGCTGCAAGCTCGCAAGCGGACGACCGAAGGCAAAAAGTATCGGGGGAGGGGCTCTTGGAGCCTACGATGATGACCATGGCACAGGGCGCGCGGGAGACGCGCACGGCCGCCACGGCGAATTCCGTCACTGCCGCAGCCGGTGCTGCGGGGGATTACCTTACAAACGAAGAAGCGTACAAGATGCTGCGCGGTGCCAACTCCGGCGTGAAGCCCGAGCTTGGGCACAGGCTCTACCGCGTTGTTAAGCGTACGGTGGACATTGTCGCCGCCGGCGGAGCCCTGGTGTTGCTCTTTATTCCCGGGGTAATTCTGAGCGTGGTCATTTGCATAAAGAGCCCGGGCGCCAGCCCCCTATATTCACAGTGGCGCGTGGGCCGCGTGCGCAAAGACGGCACGTTCTACCTGTTTAAGATCTACAAGTTCCGCAGCATGGTTCCCAACGCAGACCAAATGCTCAAGGACTTGCAGGCCCAAAACGAGGCCACTGGCCCCATGTTTAAAATGAAGCACGACCCGCGCATTATTCCCGGTGTGGGTAACTTCATTCGCAAGCACAGCATCGACGAGCTGCCCCAGCTCATCAACGTGTTCTTGGGCCAAATGAACCTCATTGGCCCGCGCCCCGGCCTGCCGCGCGAGGTTGCCCTGTACAGCGAGCACGACATGAAGCGCCTGGCGGTAAAACCCGGCTGCAGCGGTCCTTGGCAGGTAATGGGCCGCAGCCACCTGGGCTTCAACGAAATGGTTGAGCTGGATCTTCACTATATAGAGAATCGCAGCCTGCGCCAGGACCTGCGGTTGATATTCGGCACGCTGAAGACGATGTTCTCTGGGGAAGGTGCCGTGTAGCATGCGCATCGCCATGATAGGCCAAAAGAGAACGGGTTCGCGCGAGGGCGGCGTAGAAGTGGTGGTAGGCGAGCTTGCTCGCCGTATGGCAGACCTTGGTCACCAAGTAACCTGCTACGACCGTATGGGCGAAGGAGCTCCTTCCGAGCCCTACGAGAAGGATGGCTACCGCATCGTTCCCGTAAAGGCTCTGGACATCAAGGGGCTCTCTGCGCTCACGAGCAGCTTTGCCGCAACAAGGGCCGCCATCAAAGACGGGGCAGACGTAATTCACTATCACGCAGAGGGGCCGTGCGTCCCCCTTCGTTTTGCGCGTTCCGCGGACATCAGGACCGTGGCAACGATCCACGGCCTGGACTGGCAGCGTGCAAAATGGGGCGGCTTGGCTTCCAAGTACATCAAGTTCGGCGAGGCGACGGCGGCCAAGTGCGCGGATGCGCTCATCGTGCTTTCCCGGGGCAATCAGGAGTACTTCAAGGAGGCTTACGGCCGCGAGGCTACGCTCATTCCCAACGGCATCACTCCCGAGGCGGATCTTCCCGCGAAGGAGATCTCCGAGCGCTTGGGGCTCACCCAGGGCTCCTATGTCCTCTACCTCGGTCGCATTGTGCCCGAGAAGCGACCGGAACTGTTGGTGGAGGCGTACAAGCAGGTAAAGACGGATAAGCGCCTGGTTATCGCGGGCGACTCCTCCGATACGGACGACTACGCCGTGGCGCTCAAAGAGGCTGCCGCGTCCGACCCCCGCGCGCTCTTTACCGGCCACGTTGAGGGCAACCTGCTCTCCGAGCTGTACTCCAACGCGTATTGCTACGCGCTCCCCTCCGACGTTGAGGGCCTGCCCATGAGCTTGCTGGAGGCCATGTCTCACGGTGCGGCATGCGTTACCTCGGATATTCCCGAGTGCGCGGATGTTCTGCAGGGTTGCGGGCTCACGTTCCCACACGGAGACGCGGGGGCGCTGCGCGACGTGCTTGAAGGCCTGATAGCGGATTCTGCCCAAGCGGAGAGGCTGGGCGCCATGGCACGTGACCGCGCGATTAATGGCTATGACTGGAACAGCGTCGTCCAAAGGACGCTTGCTTTGTATGAGGGTGTTGCGTAATGAAGATCCTTCTTGTAAATAAGTTTCATTGGCGCAAGGGTGGAAGCGAGACGTACTACTTTGCTCTTGCCGATGGTCTTCGCGCTCTTGGGCATGAAGTTGCCTTCTTCAGCATGGAGGATGAGCGTAATGAGCCGACTGAGTGGTCGCGTTACTTTGTAACGAATCGCGACTATAACGGACCGAGCTCTATTGTCGATAAGGCGAAGGCCGTGCAGGCACTTGTGTATTCCAAAGAGGCGCGCGAGAAGTTCGATGCGCTGTGCCGTGAATTCCAGCCCGATGTAATCCATCTCAATCTCACTCATAGGCAGATTACGTTTTCCATCTTGGACGCTCCTTGGCTAAAGCAGCATCCAACGCCGGTTGTGTATACCTCGCACGACTTGATTCTCGCTTGCCCGAGCTATCTTATGCTTGATTCCGAGGGCAACGTTTGCGATTCGTGTCTCGGGGGTCATTTTGGCAATTGCCTTAAGAAGAAGTGCGTAAAGGGTTCGATCGCAAAAAGCGCGTTAGCGGTGGCTGAGGCGGAGTGGCTTAAACGGCACAAAACCTATTCACGTCTCGATCGCATCATCTGCCCGAGTGAGTTCATGCGGAACAAGTTTATTGAAGCGGGGCTTCCCGAGCGTCAGCTTGTCCTCATGCGGAATTTCCTGAATCCCGATTCGATGTCACGGGAAGTTGCCAACCAAAATAATGAAGATCCCTACATGCTGTATCTGGGACGCCTTTCTCGCGAGAAAGGCGTGTTAACGCTCGTGCATGCTTTTGAGAAGGCGGCACCGGTGATCCCTGATTGGCGTCTTGTTATTGCAGGCGATGGCCCTGAATGTGATGCTGTGAAGGTCAAAGTTTCCGCAATGCCAAACGAAATAAGCTCGAGGATTGAGCTGGTTGGATATAAAACCGGTGACGCCCTGCGCGGACTTGTGAATCGAGCCACTCTGGCGGCTGCGCCGTCAGAGTGGCTCGAGAACGCGCCATATGCGGTTCTCGAGGCACTCGCCGCGGGCAAGCCCGTTATCGGTACGAACATGGGCGGAATACCCGAGCTGGTACGTGAGGGTGAAACGGGCTTCCTGGCTGAAGCCCACGATGAGGCAGGACTCGCAGATGCAATCCGTAGGGGTGCGGCGGTGGCCGCCGATCCTGCGGCTTACGCCGCGATGAGCGCGCATTGCCGTTCATTCGTGGCAGAGAACTGTAATCAAGAGGAATACATCCGGAATCTCGTCTCCCTGTATCAAGAACTAATTGACCGGAAGGTGGTGGCCTAACCCATGGCCGAGAAGAAACTCAACGGAACCGTAATCGTAACGTACCGCTGCAACGCGCGCTGCACCATGTGCAACCGCTACAAGGCTCCCAGCCGTCCGGAGGAGGAGCTCTCCCTCGACGTGATCAAGAAGCTCCCGCGCATGTACTTCACCAACATCACCGGTGGCGAGCCCTTCATCAGGACCGACCTTGCGGATATCGTGCGCGAGCTGTACAAGAAGTCCGACCGCATCGTCATCTCCACCAACGGCTTCTTCACCGACCGCATCATCGCCCTTGCCGAGGAATTCCCCCAGGTGGGAATCCGCATCTCCATCGAGGGTCTGCAGCAGACCAACGATGAGATCCGCGGTCTCCAGAACGGCTTCAACCGCGGCTACGAGACGCTCAAGAAGCTCGTGGAAATGAAGCACCCGGACGTGGGCTTTGGCATGACGGTGCAGGATCGCAACGCTGCGGACTTGGTGCCGCTGTACAAGCTTTCCGACGAGCTCGGCATGGAGTTCGCCACCGCCAGCCTGCACAACAGCTTCTACTTTGTCGAGGCGAAGAACATCATCAAGGACCGTCCCATGGTGGCCCAGAACTTCGAGGACCTGGTAAACGAGCTCCTCAAGTCCAACGAGCCCAAGAAGTGGTTCCGCGCGTACTTCAACATGGGCCTCATCAACTACATCTATGGGCAGAAGCGCCTGCTCCCGTGCGATATGGCGTTCGACACGTTCTTCATCGACCCCTACGGCGACGTCATGCCCTGCAACGGCACCAAGGAGAAGCTCGTTATGGGCAACCTTAACGACGAGTCTTGGGATGAGCTGTGGGAGAGCGCCCAGGCCGAGAAAGTGCGCGGCTGCGTGCGCCACTGCGACCGCAACTGCTGGATGATCGGCTCCGTGTCTCCTGCCATGCACAAGTACATCTGGAAACCCGCGTCGTGGGTGCTGGCGCACAAGCTCAAGCCCGGCAAGAAGTTCGACATGCACGAGCTCCCCATCGTGCGCGACTACGAGTCGGGCAAGGTGACGAAGGAGGAGCTGGACGCTCTTTCCACCTGCGACATGCACGCCGCGATCAACGACGGCCTTTCCGACGCAAGCCGAGCCGACGCGCACGTGTACGAGACTGAGGAGGCGCTGTAGTGCAGCCGGGTGGAAAAATCGAATGCAAAAATTCAGAAATAGCGGTTGCTCGATATCAATCGGAGGAAACACGTGAAAGTATCCTGCATAACCAGGCACGCAATCTCTAATTATGGCTCCCTGCTCCAGGCATATGCGACACAACGAGCGGTAGAGAGCTTGGGGCATGAGTTCGAGATTATGGACTATGTACCTGCTTGTGAGGACGTATCCCAGCAGGTGAGGACGCTTCTTTCGACAAAGCCGTCCTGGAACGGGAACCCGTTGAAGAAGTCTGTCTACAGACTTCTGATGGAGCCTGAGACAAGGGTGGCGGGCAAGCGGTTTGCGCGTGAGCGTTCCCAGCTGCTTAAGATGAGCCCTCACTATGCATCCCTGGAGGAGCTGAAGGCTAATCCGCCCAAGGCCGATGTCTATATGACTGGAAGCGATCAGGTGTGGGGTCCCATCAGCTCGGGCGCATACGACCTGTCATACGCGCTTGAGTTTGCTCCCGAGGGCGCAAGGCGCATCTCATATGCGGCAAGCTTTGGTAAGAAGAATATGCCGGATAGCGTGCGCCCCAGGTTTCTCGAGGACCTTCGAGCATATGAGGCCGTGTTCGTACGCGAGGATGCCGCGCGCGAGCAGCTTGCCTCGTGGGGCATAGAGGCCGGACAGGTTGTCGATCCCACGCTGCTGCTTGATGGCGAGGCGTGGAGAAGGATGGCGGCACCTGCCCCGAAGGGCGAATACATCCTCGTCTACCAGATTCACAGCGACCCGACGGTGGGGCAGTACGCCGTGAAGGTTGCCAAAAAGCTTGGCTTGCCCCTGATACGGATCTCCGCAAGCCTGCACCAGGCCTCACGCGAGGGCAAGTTCAAGTGGCTGCCGACGCTTGCTGAGTTTCTCTCGTATGTCGACAACGCAGCATGCCTAGTCACGGACTCGTTCCACGGTACGGCTTTTGCCATAAATCTCAATACGCCGCTGGTAGAAGTGCTGCCCAAGAACGGAACCTCGAGCAGGAACGTGAGTATTCTGCGACTCACGGACCTCACGGACAGAGTGCTTCAGAATCTAGATGATGTCGAGTTAGCATCCAAGCAGATTGACTTTGGTCGGGTCAACGACGTGATGGGTGCGGAGAGGGAGAAGTCCCTAGCGCAGCTCAAGAGCATGATTGAGGAGTAGGGCATTGTCAAACGTTGGCACTAGGACGGTATGCAAGAAGGATATGTGCGCTGGCTGTATGGCCTGCGTCGATTCATGCCGACATGGAGCGATTGCCATTGAGGATACGATTGAGGCGTATAACGCCCGTATTGATCCTACAAGGTGCGTGGGATGTGGACTGTGCGAGAAAACGTGTCCCCAGATGGTATCCCCATCTTCGTTGCGTCCTCTCGAGTGGCTACAGG
>UQXB01000059.1:0-12415 GCA_900544935.1 uncultured Collinsella sp. | reverse complement strand
AGGGCCTGACCGCCGCCACCGGCATGGACGCTCTGACCCACGCCATCGAGGGCTATACCACCAAGGGCGCTTGGGAGCTCTCCGACATGTTCCACTTTGAGGCCATCAAGCTGATCAGCGAGAACCTACGCGACTCCGTTGCCGAGGCCAAGTCCGGCCAGCCCGGCTCCGGCCGCGAGGGCATGGCCCTTGGCCAGTATGTCGCCGGCATGGGCTTCTCCAATGTTGGCCTGGGCATCGACCACGCCATGGCTCACACCCTGTCCGCTCACTACGACACCCCGCACGGCGTCGCTTGCGCCATGCTGCTGCCGATCGCCATGGAGTTCAACAAGCCGGTTTGCGCCGAGCGTCTGGCCAAGGTTGCCGTCGCCATGGGCGTTGACACCACGGGCATGAGCACCGACGAGGCTGCCGACGCCGCTATCGCCGCCGTCAAGCAGCTTTCCGCCGACGTGAATATCCCGCACGTCTGCGAGGCCATGAAGGCTGACGAGATCGAGGTCCTGGCCAAGGACGCCATGGCCGACGCTTGTTTCCCGGGTAACCCGCGCGAGGCGACGCTCGACGACGTCATCGAGCTCTTCAAGAAGATTTGCCCGGCTGCCTAACCCAGTTTGGTGGTCCTTCGCCCGTAGGCGTATGGTCTTTTGACTTGCCGCTGGCCCCGCCGTGCTACGCACGGCGGGGCTTTTTGTGCTGCGTCAATGTTCTGAGACGGGCAAAACCAAGGCGTACTGCCCGCTACGGATAGGTGGTGCACTTTCCCGCGTGCATTTTTGGGAGTATTCAGCAAGCTCTTAAAAATGCATAACGTTGTGAATGGGCCGAGTGGCCCGCAGGCGCTCATCGACAGCCATTGTGGGCGGGCTATCGATGAGTGGAGGGGGTTGTTACTGAGTTTCTGCTTTGCGACGACCTGCAACACTGCTGTAACCACGTCGTTTTGTCGTTCGCGATGGGGTCGTTGGGGCCCACGGTGCTGAATACTCCGTTTTTTGCACGGCCCAAGGTGGGGTACCCTGAGACGAAGCAAAAAGATTCCTCATTTCTATGCAGATACCGATAGGATTTATGCAAGATTGGGATTGTAAGACGTGCGCGTGCACAAAACCGGTGCGGGGACGTCGGGAGGCGGCTCGGCTCCTAGGGCATTGACCGTGCAGAACGGTTAAAATCGGGACTCGGTCTTAGTTTTACTTGGAAGGACGCATATGGCTTCTAATATTGATGCTTCTCTAGAGGAGACACTCTCCTATATCGCGGGACAGCTTAAGGCGCTGACTTCTATCGCTTCGCCTACGGGCTATACCCGTGCGGCGACTGATTATCTGATGGAGACGTTGCGCGATATGGGCTTTGGGCCCGAGCGTTCTAACAAGGGCAATGTGCTCGTTGAGCTTGGTGGTGAGGGTGAGCCGCTCGTGTTGGCGAGCCATGTCGATACCCTGGGCGCCATGGTGCGCTCCATCAAGGACAATGGCCGCTTGCGCCCCACGACGCTCGGCGGGCATCAGTGGTCTACGGCCGATGGCGAGAACTGCACCGTCTATACGCGCGACGGCAATGTCTACACGGGCGTGGTTCTTAACACCGAGCCTTCGGCGCACGTGGCCGACGAGCCGGTCAAGACCATCGAGAAGAACATGGAGATCTTGCTCGACGAGAACGTCGACAGCAAGGACGATGTGCTCGAGCTGGGTATTCAGACCGGCGACATCATCGCTATGGATCCTCGCACGACGGTGACGGAGAGCGGCTACATTAAGAGCCGCTTCCTGGATGACAAGCTATCGGCCGCCATTTTGTTGGGCTTGGCGCGTGCCGTCGCCGCTGGCGAGGTGACGCTTTCGCGTAAGGTTTCGCTGCTCTTTACCGTGTACGAGGAGGTGGGCCACGGCGGCGCCTTCGTGCCGGCCGACACGCGCGAGATGATCAGCGTTGACATGGGCTGCGTGGGCGACGACCTAGGCTGCACCGAGCACATGGTGTCGATCTGCGCCAAGGATTCGGGCGGTCCGTACAACTACGACCTGGTGACGGCGCTGTCCAATATCGCGCGCGAGCTTGAGCTCGATTACGCTATCGACGTGTATCCGCATTACGGTTCGGACGTCGAAGCCACGCTCTCTGCCGGCTACGACATTCGCCATGGTCTGATCGGCCCCGGCGTGTATGCGAGCCACAACTACGAGCGTAGCCACATGGACGGCGTGCGCAACACCTTCGAGCTCGTCCGCGCCTACGTACAGCGCTAGCGATGCAGCGGCCTCGGCTGATACGGCAGTACCGACCGAGGCCGTCCTCTCTAAGTTGCGGTGAAATAGGGACTGTTTGGCGGTTTTAAACGCTTAAACAGTCCCTATTTCACCGCAATTTATGAAGGGGATGGGGCTACTTAAGTGCGCCGGTCACCGTGCCGCCGCCGAGGACGATGTCGCCGCGGTAGACGACGATTGCCTGGCCGGGGGCGATGGCTCGCTGCGGCTCGTCAAAAGTTAGCAGCATTTGCCCGTCTTCGCCGCGCGTAAGGGTTGCCGCCTGGTCTTTCTGACGGTAGCGGTACTTGGCGCCCACGCGAATGCCACCGGACGTGAGCTCTGCCTTCATGCGGTCGGCAGGGGCACTCCAGATCCAGTCGTTGGCCGTGAGCGCTGTGGCCGTTAGGTCCTCGGCCTCGCCCAGATGCACGGTGCTGCTGTCGGCGTCGACGCCCGTTACGTACACGGGATGCGCCATCGCGACGCCCAGGCCCTTGCGCTGACCGATGGTGTAGCGCAGCGCACCGTTGTGGCGCCCGACCACGCTGCCGTCGCGCCACACAATGTCGCCCGGTGCAGCGGGATGTCCGCAGCGGCGCTCGATATAGCCCGCGTAGTCACCGTCTGGAATAAAGCAGATGTCCTCGCTTTCGGCCTTCTTGGCGTTGGTAAAGCCCTGCTCGGCGGCAATGCGGCGCACGTCGCGCTCTTTGTCCAGCCCAGCCAGCGGAAAGATCGTGTGCGCCAGGCGTTCCTGCGTAAGCGAATACAAAAAGTAACTCTGGTCCTTTTTGGGGTCCTCGCCGCGGTACAGCTGCCAGGTTCCGTCGGACGCCTGGCTCGTTTTGGCGTAGTGGCCCGTGGCGATGTAGTCGCAGCCCATATCCAGCGCCGCATCCAGCAATGCGCCAAACTTAATGTGGCGGTTGCAGATGATGCATGGGTTGGGCGTCAGCCCCTCCTGATAGGCGGTCACGAAGCGCTCGATAACGTTGCGGTCGAAGGCCTGCTGCAGGTCGAGCACATGGTGGGGCATCCCCAGGCACTCGGCGACAGCCTTTGCATCGGCGATGTCGCGGTCGACCTTACTCATGCCCGTGACGGGATCGGGCGCGGGGCAGGTGAGGCGCATGGTGGCGCCGACGCATTCGTAGCCCTGGCTTTTGAGCAGGTACGCGGTCACGCTGGAATCGACGCCGCCGCTCATGGCGACGAGCACGCGCTTGTTGTGCATGGGGAGGTTCTCCTTGGTGGCATGTGGCCAAAAAAGAAAAGCGGCGCGGGAGGCTGGTTCCGCGCCGCAGACATTGTAGCAAGTTCGGACGTCTCGTGGGACACCCTGATTGGATGGGCTCAGGCTGCCGGGAGAGAGGAGACCGGCTCGTCCGCGGGCTCAACCTATGGGCGACAGGCCCTTAGTCCTGGAACAGTGCCGTGGACAGGTAACGCTCGCCGGTGTCGGCAAGCAGGGCCACGATGGTCTTCCCCTCGTTCTCGGGGCGCTTGGCCAGCTGCAGTGCGGCCCACACGGCGGCACCGGACGAAATGCCCACGAGCACGCCCTCCTTGTGGCCCACGGCACGGCCGGTGGCAAAGGCGTCGTCGTTCTCGACGGGGATGATCTCGTCATAGACCCGGGTGTCGAGGACGTCGGGCACAAAGCCGGCGCCGATGCCCTGGATCTTGTGCGGGCCGGCCTGGCCCTTGGAGAGCACCGGGGAGGTGGCGGGCTCGACGGCGACGACCTTAATCTCGGGGTTCTGCTCCTTGAGGAACTCGCCCACGCCGGTCACGGTGCCGCCGGTTCCAACGCCGGCGACGAAGATGTCGACCTCGCCGTCGGTGTCATCCCAGATCTCGGGGCCGGTCGTGGCCTTGTGGATGGCGGGGTTGGCGGGGTTCACAAACTGGCCGGCGATAATGCTGTTGGGGGTCTCCTTCTGCAGCTCCTCGGCCTTGGCGATGGCGCCCTTCATGCCCTTGGAGCCGTCGGTGAGCACGAGCTGTGCGCCGTATGCCTGCATAAGCTTGCGGCGCTCGACGGACATGGTCTCGGGCATGGTGATGATCACCTTGTAGCCGCGGGCAGCCGCCACCGAGGCGATGCCGACGCCGGTGTTGCCGCTCGTGGGCTCGATGATGGTATAGTCGCCGCCGCGCACGAGCTTGCCGGCCTTCTCGGCCTCGTCGATCATGTTCTTGGCGACGCGGTCTTTGACGGATCCGGCGGGGTTGAAGTATTCCAGCTTGACGAGCACGCGGGCCTTGAGGTCCTCATCGGCCTCAAAGTGAGTGAGCTCCAG
This sequence comes from uncultured Collinsella sp., assembly GCA_900544935.1. Lineage (GTDB taxonomy): Bacteria > Actinomycetota > Coriobacteriia > Coriobacteriales > Coriobacteriaceae > Collinsella. The sequence goes on along the minus strand of UQXB01000059.1, from coordinate 7,851 downwards.
AAGCGGAGTGTGGCCGATAAGCTGATCGATGGACGTGTAAACATTGCTCATGGTGAACCTCAAAAGTGTTCAAATGACTGGATACCGTGTGGTTTTACGGTGTGTATAGCAGCGAAACCCACAAACCTTATGGGTTGTTCGTTTTGCTGTTGGCAAGCATAGTAGACAGTAAAGCCTAGTAACGCAATAGGAAATAGAAGATTATTACGAGTCGATTAACCATCTTGACCGGAACGGGTATTTTCAAAACCAATTTTTCGGCTAGAATTTCTACGGACTAAATGACCGAAAGGCAGCACTATATATGTTGGTTTCTACTAAGGGCAGATATGCCCTGCGCGTTATGGTCGATCTGGCCGAGCACCAGGCGGCCGGTCGCATCCCGCTCAAAGAGATCGCGGCGCGACAGGGGATTTCCGAGAAATATCTCGAGAACATCTTGGCTACGCTCGTACGTGCCAATATGCTCTCGGGCATGCGCGGCAAGGGCGGCGGCTACGTGCTCACGCGCCCGCCCGAGCAGTATACGGTGGGCGAGATCTTGCGCCTGACCGAGGGCAGCCTGGCACCGGTCGCATGCCTGGACGGCGACTGCAAGGGCTGCTCGCGTTCGGATGAGTGCCCCACGCTCGACGTGTGGAAGAACCTGGACAAGCTCATCAACGACTACCTCGACGGCGTGACGCTCGATACGCTCGTCGCCCCCAACGAGGGCTACGACTACGTCATCTAGTCCCACCTGCCATTGGGGGACGGGGCAGAAATGCCGGATTTTCTTGCCCTCTGAGGCTCGACAAATGACAAGGCCGCCCATCGTTGCGATGGACGGCCTTCGTTTTGGCGTGTTGTGGCGGTCCGTATCCGGTCGCTTTAGTTCCTGGCGATGCTGTCGAGAATGCTGCGCATGATGGATACCAGGATGCTGCCCATAAAGGCCGATCCAAAGCCGGCAATGGAGATACCCGCGCCCAGCAGATTGACCGACAGGTAGCTGGCCAGCTCGAGCATAAAGCTGTTGACTACGAGCTGAAAAATACCAAGCGTGATAATAGTGAGCGGCAGTGAGATGACCGTCAGGAACGGCTTTACGAGCGAGTCGACGATGTTGAGGAACAGTCCCACGAAGGCAAAGCAGACCCAGGCATCGGCCATGCCGAAGGGCTGAATGCCGGGGACGAGAAACGTTGCAATCGCGATGGCGATTGAGGTCAAAAGCCAGTTGAGCAAAAAGCGCATGGTGGGAATCCTTTCTTGCGCATGGCGTGGTGAGGGGGCGTGAGGGGCACATACCTTTGCAACTCGGATAGATGCGCGGGCTCGGCCCTGTTCGGCCGCCCATTGTCTCAGATATTCGTGGAGCTTGCGTGCGCATTCGGTTTCAAAACGGCGTTCGTCCTAAAAAACGTGCCGCTGGCAGAGAGTCTTGTCGCTTTAGTTTGGTGGTGTGCTAAACTGCTACGGGCAAAAGCCACAGGCGTTGCCCTATTGCATATTACGGGTGAACGATGCCCGATGTCAGTATCAACTTCGATGCCTTTTGGCGGGTTTGGCGGTGATCGATGAATATCGAGAACATGTTTGACAAGCCTGATGTCAAGCAGCTGGTCCACGCATTTAGCCTTTTGGACGACGAGAAAGATATCCAAGCGTTTTTGACCGATATCTGCACGCCGCGTGAGATTTGCGATCTATCGCAGCGTCTGCAAGTCGCGCGTTACCTGGACGAGGGCGAGCCCTATGTCGAGGTTCAGGCGCGTACCGGCGCTTCGTCCACCACGGTGAGCCGTGTATCCAAGGCGCTCAACGGCGAGTACGGTGGCTACCGCAAGATCCTCATTAAACTGGAGGATGGCGAGTAGGCCAGCGACAACATTGAATTACGAAGAGCCGTCCCTCCGGGGGCGGTTTTTTGATCCCTTGGGGACGGAGGAAAACGGATCACCGGGTTAAACTGACCTTCTCGGTGATCCGTTTTCCTCCGTCCCCAAGGGATCAAATCTGTTGGCGTGGGGCAAATCTGTCCGCGTGGGCGGGTAGGATGGATACATTGATTATTGCGAACAGTTTGAGCGGAGGACCATGCCTGTTCGAATCTATACCACCAATGCCGGCACGGATTTGAGCGATGCCGAGTCGTCGTTGCTTGCCGACCTTATTGCCCGCCACGGGCGTGCCGTGTTGCTGGCACCTACGTTTGCCGAGCTCGACCTGTGCCGTCATGATGCGGCGGAAGCCGGCGTTTCGCTGGGTATCGACTACAAGACGCCTACATCGTGGCTTCGCTCGCTTTGGGAGCTTTTGGGCGACGGGCGCGGTTTCGTCGACAACCTGCAGCGCCAGATGCTGTTCTCGGACATGGTCACGCGTCTCGACGATGCCGACCTGCAGCCACTTTCGCGCAGCCAGGGCACGGTGCGCATGCTCGCGCGCATGGCCCGCGACGTGCTGCCGGGTGTGGCGGGGACGGGTGCCGAGCGATGCCGTGGCAACAATTGCCAGCCTGAGCCAAAAAGCGATGCCGAGGCTCGCGTGTTCGAGCTTTTGCGCGCCTACGCGGGCGGTTTGGATCGTCGAGATATGGTCGAGCCCTGCGAGGCGGCCGACATTATGGCCGGTGCCCTGGCCGATAACCTGCCGGCGTGCACCCGCGCCGTATGCGTGCGCGGTATCACGTCGTTTACGCACGGCCTGCTCGAGCTGCTGTCTGCCGTGGCGAACAATGGGGGAGAGGTCGTCGTGCTGCTTGCCCGCGAGCAGGCGGCGATGCGCGAGGAGCTTGCCGCGGCATTTGATGCCCGCGGTGTGCTGTTTGAGATTGCGCCGCTGGGGGAGGACGCCGTCGCGTCTGATGTCGCTTGCGGGACTGCCGCTCAGCCTGTCTTTATTGAGGTCGCCGGTCCCCATGCCCGTGCTCATGTCTATGCGGACGCCGTCGATAAGTTGGTGAAAGCGCACAAGGAGTCCAAGGCCGATAAAGCTACTGCAATGCCCACCGACCCCGTGCGCGTGCTCGTCGTTTCTGCCCGGGCACCCCAGCTGTTCGGTGAGCTCGCCTCTCGTCTGGCGGCTCGCCATATCGCTGCCGAGACAACTGAGTTCACGGCGTTTTCCCAATCCATTGCGGGCAGGCAGTTTGCGGCGCTTGCCGGCCTGATCGAGCGCATGAAGACCGCCGATGAGGGCACGGCGTCAAAGACCGAGTGGTGGCCCGCGCCGGAGCTTACCGACTGGATCTACAGTCCGCTTTCGGGCGCTGATGCCGTCAATGCCCGTGCCTTCGATAAGAATATGCGTCTCTCGCGTAGCAAGACTACCGCGAGCGTTAAGAGCCTGCTGCAGAGTGTCCAAGGCCAGGTGAGGGGCGCGCGCAAGGCGGCGAGCGACGACAACTGGTTTAAGAACGTACCGTGTGTGGTTTCGGACGTGTTCCAGGCGCTGTGGCGTGACAAGCCCGTGACGGCGCTCAAGGCCATGCTTGCCGTTGCCGAGGCGTTGCCCGATCGCGCCCTTGGAGGCCTTGACGGTCAGGCTCGTCGCCAGGCGGAGGTGGCCTTGCTGCGCCACGCCATCGACATCCTTATGAATGGCGCCCGCGTGCTCGACGTGTCGCAGGCCGCGACCGTGCCCGTGCTCGATGGCATTCGCACCAAGGTGGACAAGCGTAGCACCGCCTACGATTACGAGACCTACGAGGTTGACCGTGCGCCACGTGCTCAGGTTCGTTTTGCTTCGCTTGCCGATGCGGCAGCTCTGCGCCCCGGCAGCTACGATGCCGTACTGTTTGCCGATGTCGATCTGGACAGCTATCCGCTCTCGCACGAGGAGGGGCCGCTGGCCACGCTGACGGCGAGCCTTGGTCGCGAGGGCGTGACGCTTGAGCCCGCGGCCTTGCTGCGCGCGCGCTTTGGCCACGCGATGCAGGCGTCACGCGGCCCGGTTACGCTCGCCCGTGTGACCCACGATCGCCAGGCGCGCGAGTGCTATCCGGCTGCCGTGTGGACCGAGTTGCGGGCGCATGCCGAGGCTGACGGCGCTAAGATCGCTGACGACGCTAAGACCGCTGGTGACGCTAAAGCCGCTGGCGCCGACAAGGCGAAGTGCGTGGGTGAGGGTGATATCGTAAGGGACTTCGATCCCGCGGCAGGCGAAGGTCTCAAGCGCGAGCGCGTGACCTGTGAAGCCCCTCAGCATCTGAGTGCCGAGGCCGTGCCGTATTTGGTCCTGCGTCGTCGCGATGGCGAGGGCGAGGACGCGCCGCTCGTGCCGCGCCTGACGTCCGCCTCGCAGATCGAGGCCTATTCCACCTGCCCGCTGTGCTGGTTCGTCTCGTATCGCGTCAAACCTCAGTCCATCGATGCGGGCTTTGGCAACATGGAGAAGGGCAACTTTGTCCATGACGTGCTGGAGCACTTGCATGCACGTCTTCCGCAGGAGGGCATGGAGCGCGTGACGCCCATGAATCTGCCGCGCGCGAAGGAGCTGCTGCACGAGGTCTTTGCCGAGACCCTGGCCGAGCACGCCGGCAAGCGCGGTACCGAGGGCCCGCTGGTGCCGCTCTCTCCAGTGGAGGAGCGCCAGGCGGCCGAGATCTTGCCGCAACTGGAGGGCGTGCTCGCCTACGAGTCCGAGGCGCTCGCGCCCTTCGCGCCGCGCTACCTGGAGTTTGCGTTCAACGAGCTCCAGGTCGAGTATGCCGGCTGGCCGCTCGGCGGGCGCATCGACCGCGTGGATGTGGACGCCGAGAACCGCGCTGTGGTGATTGACTACAAGCATCGTTCGGGTGTCGAGGAGTTTAAGCTCGCCGACCCCACGGTGCGCGACGAGGAGTCGGGCGAGGCCCCCATCGACGATCCGCGCTGGCTGCCGCCCCATACCCAGACACTCATCTACGCGCAGGCCATGCGCCGGGCGCTGGGTCTAGATGCCCGTGCGGCGCTCTATTTTTCGACCAAGGGCGGCAAGCCCGCACTGCGTGGTGCCGCAAGTGCCGAGTTGCTCGAGGAAGAGCGCGGCGACGGCCGCATTCCGGGCCTCAAGAAGGGCTTTCCGGGCGAGGGCGGCAACATGGACTTCGATGCGCTGCTCGACCGCGTGGAGACCGGCATTGCCGAGCGCCTGCGCGAGCTCGAGGCGGGCAACGTTGCCGCTGTCGACCCAACGTCGGCTCAGGCCGCGCATGCGCGCTGCTCGTATAACCACGAAGGAACGTTTGTAAGGAGGGACGTGTAGACCATGGATCTTTCGACCTTGATGCCGCAACAGCTGCAAGTCGTCAAAACGCTCGACCGCCCGCTGTTTGTCTCGGCGGGTGCCGGCTCGGGCAAGACCTTTACCCTCACGCGCCGCATCGTCTATGCGCTCTCGCCCGAATCCGGTCCGTTTGTCGAGCATCTGGACCAGGTGCTCGCCATTACCTTTACCAAAGACGCCGCGGCCGAGATTCGCGACCGCGTGCGCTGTGCGCTTATCGAAGAGGGCATGGACGAGGAGGCCCTGACGGTCGACGACGCTTGGATCTCGACCATCCACGGCATGTGCTCGCGTATCCTGCGCGCGCACGCGCTGGAGCTGGGCATCGATCCTGAGTTCACGGTGCTCACCGATACCGATGAGCTTATGGATCAGGCTGTCGAGCATGTGCTGGGGCGCGCGACGGCGCCCGATGCCGCGCCCGAGCTTGCCGCCTCGCTTAAGGCCCTCTACGCTTGGTATCCCATGGCGGGCGAGGGCGGGCCGTTTGGCGCCGGTACCACCATCAAAGGCCTGGTGCGCGACCTGTTGGAGCTATCGAGCCAGCTGCCGGGCGGCATGGACGATGTGTGCGTGGCGCGCGGCCAGGCCGACACCTCGGCGCTTGCCGATGCCTATCGTGCGGCGCTGGGCGCAAGCAAGGCCACGACCGAGAAAGCGCAGGCGGCACTCGACGCCATCGACGCGTTTGAGGCGAGCGGCAAAACCATGGAGGATGCGGCGCGACTCATGATGTCGTGCAGCATGCCGCGCGCGAGCAAGGCGTTTCCTAAGGAGCAGGTGGAGCTACTCAAGGCCGAGGCGGCTGATGCGTTTATCAATATCGTGCTTGCCTGCGGCGGCCCGGCGCTCGATGCGCTGGTGGGGCTTGCCCGTGCCGTAGAGGCGGAGTACCGTGCGCTCAAGGCCGACCAGTCCGCGCTCGATAACAATGACCTGCTGCGCATGGCGTACGAGGCGCTGCGCGACTACCCGGCTATTCGAGCTGCCTATGAGGGCCGCTTTAAGATGGTCATGATCGACGAGTTCCAAGATACCGACCAGATGCAGGTCGATCTGATTCGCTATTTGACGGGTGCGGGCGAGCGCGCGCTGTGCACGGTGGGCGATGCGCAGCAGTCGATCTATCGCTTCCGTGGTGCCGAGGTCGAGGTGTTTCGCCGCCAGGAGCGCAAGGTGGGTTCGACGACGGCGTCCGAGACGGTCACCACGTCCGATGCTCCCGCCGGCGAGCTCGTCAAACTCGTGCGCAACTTCCGCAGCCACGACGAGGTGCTGCGCTATGTGGCGCGCGTCTTTGACGGCGACACCGGTGGTTTGATGCAGGGGTTCTTGGATCTTGAACCGAGCGACAAACGCAAGGACATGCTCAAGGCAAAGGCTTCGCGCCGCCAGGCGCTGTTCGTTGCCGGCGGCAGTATGCAGGAGCGCACGCAGGCCAAGGCCCGTGCGATCGCCGAGCGATTCCATGCGCTTGCCGATGCCGGCCAGCCCCAGGGCGGCATGGTGCTGCTGCTGGGTCGCATGACCAATGCCGACGTCTACGCGCAGGCCTTCCGCGACCAAGGACTCGACTGCGTCATCGCAGGCGGCTCGGTCTTTGCCCAGGCGGCCGAGGTGCAGACGGTGCGTGCCCTGGTCTGCGCGCTCGCCAATCCGGCCGATACGGCCCAAGGCCTTATGCCGTTGCTGGCCTCGCCGATGTTTGCACTCGGCGCCCAGGAGTTCCTGGCGCTGGCGACCAAGCTCGACGAGCAGACGGGCGAGACGTCGCGCCGCAATATCGATGTGGGCATCATGAGCGATTCCGATGTGCCGGGTTTGCAGAACCTGCCGCTCGTAACGCGCGCCCGCGAGGTGCTGCGCTACGCACTGCGTCGCGTGGGGCGTGATTCGTTCGCTGCCATCGCGCGCGACGTGGTCAACGCCTCCGGCTGGTTCGTGCGTCTGGCGCAGCGCGGCCCCGAGGGCAAGGCCATTGCCGCCAACGTGCTCAAGGCGCTCGACGCCGTGAGAGGCAGAGGCCGAGCTCGGCAATTCTCCGCGCTCCATCGCGCTCGCCTTCGACCGCTTCTTGGCGGGCAAGGAGGCCCCGGGCGCCCTCAACGAGGAGGGCGACGGCGCGGTGCGCATCATGACCGTGCATGCGTCCAAGGGCCTGGAGTATCCGGTCGTGGCGGTTGCCGAGTGTTTTGGCGTGCGCAAATCGTCCGGTGCGGCACAGATGGGTCGCGTCGAGGGCGGAGCGCAAGTCGTGGCGCTGCCGGCGCGCTTCGATGGCGTTAAGCTTGCCGACGGAACCTTCGTGAAGGGCGATGACGTCAAAAAGCAGTTTGAACACGCGTTTAAGGGCAAGGGTACGTCGCTGTGGCTGCCGCCGGAGCTCATGGAGGACGTCTGTGCGACGGGTTCTCCCGCCGAGGCATTTGCTCGCCTGCGCAACGACGACCTGCAGCTTTCGCTTGAGGAGCGGGCTCGTCTGCTCTATGTCGCCATGACGCGAGCGCGCGAGCTGGTGATCTTGGCGATGGATGCCGGTGTGAGCCGCGGCAAGGTGATGGCGCCGACCTTCGATGTCGAGACGGATCTGACCTACGACGT
>UQXB01000058.1:0-12666 GCA_900544935.1 uncultured Collinsella sp. | reverse complement strand
AAGCACATTAAGTGCTTTCCTTTGCGTGCGGAACTCGCGACAAACTTAACCCGCACCAACCAGCCCTTTTGCTATTCCCGGCGGGGGCCGCGGGTAAAGTTTATCGCGAGTTCCGCACGAACAGGAGACCACTTAATGTGGCCTCCGTCGTGAGCAGGACTGTAGAGCAGGAAACTTTACCCGCGGACCCCGCCGGGAATAGCAAAAGGGCGACCCCCTTAGGAGTCGCCCTTGTTGAGCTGCTTATGTTTAGCTGTTACTCGGCGTCGTGGTGACGGCGGGGCTTGCGGCCTCCGTTGTCGCCGGGACGGCGCGGACGGTCGCTGCGCTCGGAGCGCTCGCGACGCGGACGCTCACGGCGCTGGAAGTGCTCGCCGTCGCCCTCGGAAGCACCCTCGGCGCGAGCCGGGGCCTCGGGCTTGTCAAGACGATCGAGCGAGATCTTGCCGCGGTCGTCGACCTCGATGACGACGACCTTGACCTCGTCGCCCACGTTGAGGACATCCTCGACCTTCTCCACGCGGCCCTTGGCGACGCGGGAGATGTGCAGCAGGCCATCCTTACCGGGCAGCAGGTTGACGAAGGCGCCGAAGGGCTGGATGGAGACCACGCGACCGGTGTACTCCTCGCCCGGCTCGGGAACCTTGATGATGAGCTTGATGCGCTCGACGGCCTGGTCGACGGACTCGCCGGTGCCGCCGACAAAGACGGTGCCGTCCTCCTGGATGTCGACCGAAGCGCCGGTCTCGTCCTGGATGCCGCGGATGACCTTACCGCCAGAACCGATGACGTCGCGGATCTTGTCGGTCGGAACCTGGATGGAAACGATGCGCGGAGCGGTGCTACGCGTGGTGTGGCGCGGCTCGGGGATCACATCGAGCATCTTCTGCAGGATGAAGGCGCGACCCTCCTTGGCCTGCTGCAGGGCGCGGGCCAGGATGTCGAAGGTAAGACCGGTGGCCTTGTTGTCCATCTGAAGGGCGGTGATGCCCTCGGTGGTGCCGGTGACCTTAAAGTCCATGTCGCCCAGGAAGTCCTCGAGACCCTGGATGTCGGACAGGACCACGGTCTTGCCCTCCTCCTGGATCAAGCCCATGGCGATACCGGAGACCGGACGCTTAATGGGCACGCCGCCGTCCATAAGGGCGAGCGTGGAGCCGCAGGTCGAAGCCATCGAAGAGGAGCCGTTGGACTCCATGACCTCGGAGACGACGCGAATGGCGTAGGGGAACTCGTTCTCGTCGGGGAGCACCGGAAGCAGGGCGCGCTCGGCAAGGTTGCCGTGGCCGATCTCGCGGCGCTTGGGGCTGCCCATGCGGCCGGTCTCGCCGGTGCAGAACGGCGGGAAGTTGTAGTGGTGCATGTAGCGCTTGCCCTCGGTGGGCTCGATGGTATCCAGACGCTGGCCCTCGTTGAGCATGCCGAGCGACAGGACGGAAAGCACCTGGGTCTGGCCGCGCTGGAACAGGCCGGAGCCGTGAACGAGCGGCAGGTAGTTGTCCTTCACCATGATGGGGCGAATCTCGTCGGCAGCACGGCCGTCGACGCGCTCGCCGGTCTCGACGACCATGGTTCGCATGGCCTTCTTCTCGAGCTTCTTGAGCGCCACGGGGATCTCGCGTTCCCAAGCGGCCTGCTCCTCCTCAGTGAACTCGGCACGGATGGACTCCTTCAGAGCCTCGACCTTGCCGATACGGGAGAGCTTGTCAGCGTCGCGAAGGGCGGCTGCCATCTCGTCGTAGTGGGCGAAGATGCGCTCCTGGACCTCCTCGACGGGCTGGTCGAGCGGGTACTCCTTCTTGACGATGGGGCCGTTGACCTGCTCCCACTCGGCGACGAACTCGTCCTGAGCCTGGCAGAAGGCAGCAAGGGCCTCCTGGCCAAACCTCATGGCGGCGAGCATGTCGTCCTCGGAGATCTCCTCGGCGCCGGCCTCGACCATCGAGATGAAGTCGGCAGAGCCGCCCAGCTCCAGGTCCAGATCGGAGTTCTCGCGCTCCTCGTAGGTGGGGTTGACGATAAACTCGCCGGTCTCCACGTTACGGCCGATGCGCACGCAGGCAAGCGGGCCCTCGAAGGGCACGCCGCCGAGCGTCATGGCCAGAGAGGCACCCATGACGTTGATGACGTCGAAGGGGTTGACCTGGTCGGCGACGAGCGAGGTGGCGACGATGTGCACCTCGTTGCGGAAGCCGTCCGGGAAGCTCGGGCGAATCGGACGGTCGATCATGCGCGCGGTGAGCGTGGCCTTCTCGCTGGGACGGCCCTCACGCTTGAGGTAACCACCCGGGATGCGGCCGGCGGCGTACATCTTCTCGTTGAAGTCGACGGTCAGCGGGAAGAAGTCATAGTTCTTGCGCTCCTTGGAGACGACCACGGTGTCGAGCATCGTGGTGTCGCCTTGCTTGACCAGGCACGCGCCGGTAGCCTGCTTGGCAAGCTCGCCCGACTCAAAGGTGTAGGTCTTGCCGTACAGCTCAAAGGTCTTGGATACGAGTGTCATTGTTCTCCTTTACCCCACAGGCCCCTTGCCTGCGGGCTTCTCATGTGACGCGGGCCCCCTGCCCCCGCCACGCTTCAGAGCGTGATTGTTCGCGCCCTTACACAAAAAGAGCGCCCCGCTGCGCAGGACGCTCTTAGCATGTACAAATCCTTACTGGATGTTGTCGCGGATGCCCAGAGCCTTGATGAGCTCACGGTACTCGACGATGTCGTTCTTCTTGATGTAGGAGAGAAGACGACGACGACGGCCGACGAGCATGAGCAGACCACGACGAGTGTGGAAGTCCTTCTGGTGGGACTTCATGTGCTCGGTCAGCTCCTTGATGCGCTCGGACAGGATGGCGACCTGAACCTTGGGGTTACCGGTGTCGACCGGGGTGTTACCGAACTGGGCAGTCAGCTCCGCCTTGCGCTCTTTGGAAACAGTCATTGTTTCACCTTTCGTTTTACGTCGCCCGCGAGCGACTCGATTCGCCTCGGACTGGGAAGCCGCCGGTGGAGCGAGCATCCAAGGTCGAGGTACCAACAGGTCGGTATGTTACCACAAGCAGCCCGCGCATGCGCATCATCACCGACCCAACATGAATTCCATCGCACGGAGGCGCTGATCGGTGTGCGTCGCAGCCCAAACATGCGAAAGCCCCAGCAAAAAGGCTGCGGTATGGGGATCGACCCTCTCGGCCATGAGCGCATCGAAGGTCATGGACATGAGGGCGCGCAGCCATGCGACCTCACCGGTCGACACCAGCTCGGCACCCGGAACGCTCGACGCGCACGAGCCGCACATGAGCCCGCCGGCCTGGGGCGAAAAATACGACAGCATGGGATCTCCGCACAGCACACAGGCCGAAAAATCGGGTCGGTAGCCAACGTGCGATAGCAGCTTAAACACATATGCCGCCACAAGTAGATCCATATGTGCCGTGTCAAGCCCGCTGCCCACCAGGGCAAGCGCTCGCTGCGTGATGGCAAAGGTAAACGGGTCCTCGGCGTCCTCGAACGAACACACGCGCGCGACCTCGGCGATCGCGCTTGCGGCGCAGGTCGTCTCGTAATCGGGCGCAACGCCGAGCGGCGCCTCCATAAGCTCGGCCTGGGAAACCACGTCGAGTGACCGTCCATGTGCGAGCAGCATATCTACCGTACAGAACAGCTCGCAGCGCGCAGCCAGGCGTCCGCCGGGTTTGCGGGCGCCCTTTGCCACGGCACGAACCTGCCGCCCCCGCTCGTCAAGCATCGTCAAGATCAGGTCGGTCTCTTTGAGCTTAGTCTTGTCGAGGACGAGCACCTTGGTGCGATATGTCCGGGAGCCTGTCATGCGCGCCGCGCGTCCTTAGTCCTCGGCGTTGTAGCCAAAGCGACGAATCTGGGCCTCGTCGTCACGCCAGCCGGCCTTGACCTTCACATCCAGCTCCAAAAAGACCTGCGTGCCAAAGATGCGCTCAAGATCGCGACGGGCGTCGATACCGATATGCTTGATCATCTCGCCGCCCTTGCCGATGATGATCCCCTTTTGCCCCTCACGCTCGACGTAAATGGTGGCGTGCACGCGCAGTACCTTCTTGGTCTGCTCGAGCGCATCGCAGATCACGCCAACGGAGTGTGGAATCTCATCACGGGTTCGGCGCAAGACCTTCTCGCGCACAAACTCGGCAACGAGCGTCTCATCGGAAGCGTCGGTACCCATGTCCTCGGGGAACCAACGCGGACCCTCGGGCAAAAAGTGCGCAACGGTCTCGATAAAGGCATCGACGTTGAAGTTCTTCACCGACGAGGTCACGATCTCGTCATCGTATTCCATAAGCTCATGCGCTGCCTTGAGCTGCTCCATGACCTGTGCGGGGTCGGCCTCATCGGCCTTGGTGAGCACCAGGACCTTCTTACAACGGGCGCATCTGACGCGCTCGGCAACCCAAGCGTCTCCCCTGCCGATCGGCTTGGTGGCATCAATCAAAAACGCGACGACATCGACATCGTTCAGCTCGAACAACGCGCTCTTGTTGAGCTCGGATCCCAGACCGTCCTTGGGCTTATGAATACCCGGGGTATCGACAAAGACCAACTGGTAGCCGGGACGGTTGACGACGGCGCGCATGCGGCGGCGGGTCGTCTGGGCCACCGGTGAGGTGATGGCGACCTTTTTGCCATAGCAGGCATTAAGCAGCGTGGACTTGCCTGCGTTGGGGCGTCCGACTAGGGCCACGAAGCCGCTGCGGAAACCAGGCTCAACGTCGCCAAAGCCCGCGAGGTTGTCGTCTTCGTCGCACAGGGCGTCGAGCTCCTCATCGCTCATGCCCTCAAACGGGTCGAACTCCTCGACATCCTCGAGCCCCTCGGTATCCACCGCGTCCAAAGTCTCGTCGTCCAGGATCTCATCGATAGGCTGCATATTGTCGGACATGAAAATCCCTTTCTAAATAAAGTCGAGCGCGTGGGCAAATACCAGCACGCCCACAATCGCGGCGGTGATGGAAAGAATGTATACAGAGGCGGCGGCGATGTCCTTCGCACGCTTGGCCAGCGGATGGAGCTCCTGGGTCGCTAGGTCGACGATAGCCTCCATAGCGGTGTTGCACAGCTCGCCGTGAATCACCAGGCCACAACAGATGATAATCGTGGCCCACTCGGCAATGTCGAGGCCCACGATACAGCCGGCAATGACGGTGCACACGCCCGCCACGAGCATGACCTTAATGTTGCGCTCGGTCTTGACGGCGGTGACGAAGCCCTCCATGGCGTAGGAAAACGACTTTAAGAAGGACGGATGGTCCTTGTTCGATCCGGGAATCATAGACGGCTCCTAGTCGTGGGCGTGGTTGGTGATGGGGCCGACGTGGACTAGCTTGGGGTCCTCGCCGCGCTCGAGCGCCAGATCGCGCAGGATGGCGTCCTCGCGGGCCTCCATGACCTCGGCCTCGTCGTCATCAATATGGTCATAGCCCAGCAGGTGCAGCATGCCGTGAACGAGCATCAGACGGCACTCGTCAGCGGGGCTATTGCCAAAACCGGGGGCCTGACGGGCAATGACCTCCGGGGCCAAGATGATATCGCCGAGCTCGAGCGTCTCATCGGCGGGAATGTCATCGTCAAAGGCCGAGTCGCATTCAAACGAGAGCACATCGGTGGTGCGGTCGATGCCGCGCCACTCGTGGTTGAGCTCGTGCATCTCGTCCTCGTCGACATACGAAAGGGAAATCTCGACTTCACGCTCAACGCTCTCGGCGGCAAGCACAACCTCGCAGATGTGCTCCACCTCATGCGCGTCGAGCAGCGTATCGAGCTCGGCATCGTTGCTGATCAATACACTCAACGGGACTCCTTCCGGTCACGTGCGCGTTTCTCGCGCACATCATCATAAGTATCGTATGCCTCGACGATACGACCCACCAGGGCATGGCGCACCACGTCGGCACGCTCGAGGTGAGAAAATGCGACATCGTCGACACGGCCCAAAATCTGCTCAACGTCGGCAAGACCGCCACGACGACCCACCAGGTCGCGCTGGCTCAGGTCGCCGGTAATCACGAACTTGGAGTTGAACCCAAGGCGCGTCAGGAACATCTTCATCTGCTCGGGCGTGGTATTTTGCGCCTCGTCGAGTACCACGAAAGCATCGCTCAGCGTGCGGCCGCGCATGTAGGCAAGCGGGGCGATCTCGATCACGCCGCGCTCCATAAGCTCATCGGTTCGCTCGCGATCCATCATGTCAAAAAGGGCGTCGTAGAGCGGACGCATGTAGGGATCGATCTTTTCCTCAAGGGTGCCGGGCAAAAAGCCCAGGTTCTCCCCCGCCTCGACAACCGGACGCGTCAAGATCAGACGGCCCACCTCGTGACGCTTGAGTGCGGCAACAGCGAGCGCCATGGCCAGATAGGTCTTACCGGTACCGGCAGGACCCAAGCCAAACGTGATGGTATTTGAGCGGATGGCATCCACATAGCGCTTTTGACCGAGCGTCTTGGGGCGAATGACGCGACCGCGATACGAAAGCAGCACGTCATCGCGAAGCGACGTAGCCTCGTGCTCACCGTCGCGCAAGACGGCCAGGCAGCGAGAGACATCGTCGGCAGAAAGCGTGCGCCCGGAAGCAGCCTCACGAAAGGCATGTTCGAAAAAACGCGCGACCAGTTCGACCTCGTCCGGGTCACCGCTCACGGCGATGCTGTCGCCACGGGCGACCACGTGGGCGCGAACTGAGCTCTCCAGCGCACGAAGGACGCCGTCGCCGGCACCCAAAACGCGCGAGGGGTCAATACCCTCGGGAACGGTAAGTCTAATCTTCGAGGCTTCCATGAACCTCCCTGCGTGCATGGACCAAGCCGGAATCATCGACTCCGATGATAGCAACATCGAGCAGGCACGGGGCTGTAAGTCCACAGGTATCGTCAAGACGGGCATGATGGAACGAGCCAAGCGTCAGGTTGTCACCATACTCGAGCACGGCACGCTCGACCGTGCCCACGCGACGACGAGCGTCGGCAATAGCGAGCTCCTGTGCGGCGGCCCGCATACGGCGGCTGCGCTCGGCCATAACCTCGGGTGGCACCTGGTCGGGCATGTCGGCAGCAAGGGTACCGGGACGCTTGCTGTAGCGGAACACGTGCATACGCGAGAAACCCACACGGCGGCACAGCGCCAGCGACTCCTCGAACTCCTCGTCCGTCTCACCAGGAAAACCGACGATGACATCGCACGAAAGGGACGCCTGGGGCAAGTTGGCGCGAATCATACGCACCGTGTCCTCAAAGGCCTCGGCGCTATAGGGACGGCCCATGCGATGCAGGGTCGCCGTGCAGCCGGACTGCACGGGCAGGTGCAAAAACGGGGCGATACGCTGCGGGTAGCGCGCCATAACCTTAAGCAGGCGCTCGGAGATATCCATGGGCTCGACCGAGGAAATGCGCACATGCGGAATAGACGTGCGCTCCATGATGGCCTCGAGCAGCTCATCGATTTCGACGTGCTCGTCGGTCGCGCTCTTGCCATCGTAGGCACCCAGGTTCACACCGGTCAGCACCACCTCGGGCACGCCGACCTCCTGGGCCTCGCGAACTTGCTCGAGCACGGACTCGACGGGCACGGAGCGCTCGGGGCCGCGCGCCTTCCACACAATGCAATAGGTGCAGCGATGGTTGCAGCCATCCTGAATCTTCACGCCCAGGCGAGAGCGACCGAGCGCATCGACCACCTCGCCATCGCTGCAGGCGGGAACGCTATCGGACTCAACACCCAGCACCTCGCAAACACGTTCGGCGACATCTATCTTGGACGGCTCGGCAATCACGCGATCCGAAAGCTCCGACAGCTCCTCGGGATGCAAATTGACCACGCATCCGGTCACGACCACATAGGGCTCGTTTGGATGGGCCAGCGCATGACGGACGGCCTTACGGGTCTTAGCCTCGGCCTCGCCCGTAACGGCACAAGTGTTAATGACGATCAGATCGGCATCCTGGGGCTCCACAATAGCAAAGCCCAAGCGCATAAGATCGGCAGTGATACGGTCAGACTCAACCCGGTTGACACGGCAGCCGAGGTTGACGACGGAAATATGGGGTGCGAGCACGCGGGCTCCTTAATCGAGGATATCGTCGAGGGCACTCTTGATACGGTCGGTCACCGACTTCTTACCAGAAGCGACGTCATCGCCCATCTCATCGGCAAAAGCACGGAGCAGCTCGCGCTGCTTATTGGAAAGATTGGTGGGAACGACCATGCGCAGTTGCACGATCAGGCGGCCACGCGAACCGCCACCGCCAATGCGCGGCATGCCGTAATTATTGACGCTCACGGTGTCGCCGTACTGGGCGCCGGCGGGAACCGTCACCTTAACGACCTCGTCGGGCATAATGCCCTCGACCTCAATCTCGCAGCCGAGCGCAGCCTGCGCAATCGAGATATCGCTCACCAGGTACAGGTCATCACCGTTGCGCTTAAAGCGCTCATGGTCGGCGACGCGCACGTTGACAATCAGGTCGCCCGAAGGCTCGCCGCGAAGGCCGGCCTCGCCAAAGCCGCTCACACGAAGCTGGCGACCGGTCGAAACGCCGGCGGGAATATCGATGTCGATCTTTTCGTGCGAAGGCGTGCGGCCTTGACCGTCGCAGGTCTCGCAGGGATGATCGATAACCGTGCCCTCGCCATGGCAGTCGGGGCAAGGCGAGGAAGACTGAACCTGGCCCAAAAACGATCGCTGAACCGTCGTGACGTAGCCCGTACCGTGGCAGCGGCCGCACTGCTTTTCCTGTGCGCCCTCTGCCCTACCGGTGCCATTGCAGTCCTCGCAAGGAGCAAGGCGGTCATAGCTGATTGTCTTTTTGCAGCCGAGCGCCGCCTCCTCGAGCGTCACCGAAAGCGAGATGGCCATATCACGTCCGCGACGACGCTCACGACGGCTGCGGGCGCCACCGCCGGCACCGCCGCCAAAGAACGACGAGAACAAGTCGTCCATGCCCATGCCACCAAAGATATCGTTGATATCGACGTAGCCGGAGCCACCGGGGCCGTCGGCAGTGCCGTAACGGTCGTAGTTAGCACGCTTCTGCTCATCGGAAAGAACGGAATATGCCTCGTTGAGCTCTTTGAACTTAGCCTCGGCCTCGGGGTCGTCCGAAACGTCCGGGTGTACGGTACGGGCCTTCTTTAGAAACGCGCGCTTAATCGTCCGCGCGTCGGCATCCTTGTCGACGCCAAGCACCTCGTAGTAATCCCTATTTTCCGACACGACCGAATCCTTCCGACTTTCATTATTGTCACAGTGCGTCCTATACCCAAGCTGGGCCGGCCGCAAACAGAGGGTTTGATGTTATTGCATTGCGTAGGGCGAAAGCATGGCACGTTGCGAGCAGCTCGCAAACCAAACCGACACGAGCGCAAACATAAATCCGTTGGCAAAACCGTTGGCAAACTGCATCGCGCCGCGCTTCCACCACAGCAGGCTGCGGTGCAGCACGCCGTCCGAGAGCACCATGAACAGGCCCATGGCAAACGGAATAAAGCACATCACGGCAAAGGCCGAGAACACGCCCGAGATGGCCGATAGCACCAAAAACGGCGCCACGATGCCCATCAGGTAAAAACCGGTACGGGCCTTGCCTTCCAGGCGCTCGGCCTCAACATGGGCCCGACCGACCAGATCACCGCCAGAGGCGCCGTTGGTGCCGGCGTGACCCATGCCGCCAATACGGACCTCGTCGCCATCGTGCGTGCCGGCGGGAAACTCAATCGTCTGCTCGGAGGTCACACGGGTTCGCCCGCTGCCGCCGCAATCGGGACAGGGGTCGGCGACGACCTTACCGGAGCCACCGCACTCAGGGCAGACAGACTGGAACGTGCCGGCACCAAACAGAAAGGACAGGTCGACATCGATGTGGCCGCGACCGCCGCAGCTCGGACAGGTATGTGCATGCTCGGACGAAACAGAGCCCGAACCGCCGCAGTGACCACAGGTATCGAAGCGCGTATAGCGGACGGTCTTGCGGGCACCGCCCTTGGCCTCCTTGGCGTCGAGCTTAATATCGACGACCACGTTGGCGCCGTTCTCGGGATTATAGGCAGCCTGCCCGCGACGCGGCTGACCCCAGGCGCCACCAAAGGGAAAGCCGCCCTCAAAGGGATTGCCGTAGCCCGCGCTGCCGGCGTAACCGCCGCCATAGGGCGAAGCCGTGGGAGCGCCGGCAAAGGGATTGCCCGAGCGCATGGCGTCGTAGCGCGCACGCTTCTGCTCGTCCGAAAGCACAGCATAGGCCTCGGAAACCTCTTTGAACTTTTCCTCGGCATCCGGTTCTTTGTTGACGTCCGGATGGAGCTTGCGGGCCTTTTGCTGGAAGGCTTTCTGTATATCACGCGAGGTGGCGTCCTTGGAGACACCCAAAATCTCGTAGTAATCTTTTTCGTTCATCGTCGCCATGCGCGGCAACCTCCTGCTCACAGCAGCGTATATATTGCGGTAATTCTACCCGAGCGGCCTAGGCTAGACCCCAAAACAGCTCGAACAGCACATTTCCATCGAGCCAGCCCAAGTGAGTGGGCGCTAAACGAGCACGGACGCGACCTGCGATAACGTCTTTCGAGGTGACGCGCCCCGCATGTCCTTCAATATGATCGGGCACCCAGGTGGCAAGGCCCAACTCGACCGCACGGTCGCAGGCCGCCGCCAACTCATCTGCAGCGATCACGCTTGCCGAGCGAACCAACAGATCGGGCCCAATGCCACGCGTCATGTGACAGGCAAGCATCAAATCCTCGGCCGCCGCCTCGCGCTGCGACAGATACTCGGCATCAAACGTCGTCGCGGCATCGTCGCGTTGCACCAAGCGCACGCGATACGCATCGCCGCGAGCAAGCACGTCGGGAAACAGCCCGGCCAAGCGATCGAAATCCTCGGCGTCGAGCATACCGGCGGCAGAGCGGCCCAAACCCAGATAGCCCTGTCCGGTCCAATAGGCAATGTTGTGGGCGCACTCATGGCCGTCGAGCGCGTAGCTTGCCACCTCATACGGGTGATAGCCGGCCGCACTCAGGCGCTCACGCGCCGCATCCATGCATGCAGCCTGAAAATCCTCGTCGGGCTCGAGCGACTCGTCGCGACACGCCATGCGATAGAGCGGCGTGCCCTCCTCGAGCGTGAGCGGGTACACCGACACATGATGCGGCGCCGCCGCCAACACGCCATCGAGTGTGCGCTGCCAGCTTAGGTCGGTCTGCCCGGGAAGGCCGCACATCAGGTCGCACGACACGACAAGCCCAGCGTCCTTGACCGTCGTGATGGCAGCGAGCGCCCGATCGGCATCGTGAATGCGGCCGATGGCGGTAAGTTCGGCGTTATCGAGCGTTTGCACGCCCAGAGAGACGCGCGTGACACCCACCCCGGCAAGCGCAGTGGCAAGCTCTGCGGTCAGCGATTCGGGATTGGCCTCGCAGGTAAACTCAACAGGCTTGCACCACGCAGAGATACGCCGGGCAAATTCTACCAAACGCTCCCCCGCCAGCGACGGCGTGCCGCCGCCAACATAGACGGTGCGGATCTGTGCAAGCGCGCCTGCGTCGCCAAAAGCATCGAGGCGCGCATACAACTGCTCAAAATAGGTATCGAGCGCAACGCTCATGTTGCACGGAGCAAAACTGCGTGAGTCAAAGTCACAGTACCGGCATTTTTGGGCGCAAAACGGCACATGCACGTACAGCGCGGTAACGACCACCGTTAGGCCTCCAACGGATGAGCGGGCACCGACTCGCCGGCGGCAAGTGCGGCCTCACAGGCCACCACATCGTGCTCGATATCATCGACCAGTGCCATGAACTCCTCGTATGTGGAGCAACGCACCACCTGAGCGCGCCAGGCGGCAGCATGGGGCATGCCCTTTAGATACCAGCTTGCGTACGTGCGGGCACGCGACATGAGCGGCAACAGCTCGTGCGTGAGCGTCAGGTGCTCGCGCAGGGCATCCAGGCGCTCAACCGAGGAGCGAGAAGGAACCGGCGTGCCATCGAGTGCAAGGGCTCGGGCATCGCCGAACACCCATGGATTGCCGTAGATGCCGCGCGCGATAAACACCGCGCTGGCACCCGAGCTTTGCAGATGCTCAGCAGCGTCCTCTGCCGAGAACACATCGCCCGAACCGATAACGGGAATCTCGACGGCGTCGGCCACCTCATCGACGACCGACCAATCGGCCTGGCCCGTATAGAGCTGCGTGGCGCAGCGACCATGTACCGCCACCGCGGCGGCCCCTGCTCCCTCAAGCATCTGGGCAAACGTCGCGGCGTTGCGGTCTTCGGCGTAAAAGCCCTTACGGATTTTTACGGTCACGGGCACATGCGCCGCGCCCACCGCCGCCTCGACGATCTGCTCGGCCAGATCGGGAGTGCGCATAAGCGCCGAGCCCTCGCCCTTGGTGACGACCTTGCGGGCGGGGCATGCCATATTGATATCGATGAGCGACAGGCGATCACCCACACGCTCCTCGACGGCGGCGACGGCACTCGCAAACTGATCGGGCTTGGAGCCAAAGAGCTGCACGCAAATCTGCTGTTCCTCGTCGGCAGGAAGCACCAGTCGCCAGGTCTTGTTGCTGGCATAGGCAAGGCCCGCCACGCTCACCATCTCGCTGTAGGCAAGGTTGGCACCGCGGCGGCGGCACATGATGCGGTAGGCAGGGTTGG
>UQXB01000057.1:0-13009 GCA_900544935.1 uncultured Collinsella sp. | reverse complement strand
CACCGGGGACTGCGTTGTTCTGGCTCGGTTCGCCCGGGTGCCGTCGGGCCAGGGATGGGCGTCTTCACTGATAATTGCTTTGTTGGAAGAGCTGCTTTTATTGCGGCTCTTTCTTTGGTTTTGGGTATATTTGTTCTTGTTGAATTGTTATTGCGGATGGGCTGGGTACTTGGCTTTCCGCTGTTGTTTGTAGCCGTCTCGGCTTTGGTTGAGGGGAGACGTTCTTTATGCGTATTGTGTTTATGGGTACGCCTGATTTTGCTGTGCCTTCGCTGACTTCGCTTGTTGAGGCTGGGAACGAGATTGCGCTTGTTATTACGCGTCCCGATGCTGTTCGTGGGCGTGGTAAGAAGCTGGAGCCGTCTCCTGTTAAGGCCAAGGCGCTTGAGCTTGGCCTGCCGGTTGTTGAGGCTAATCGTATGACGCCTGAGGTTGTTGAGGCGCTCCAGGCTGTGCAGGCTGATATTTTCTGTGTGGCTGCTTATGGCTGCATTTTGCCTGATGAGGTGCTGCATATGGCGCCGCTCGGTATCGTGAACGTTCATGCGTCCTTGCTGCCTCGTTGGCGTGGCGCTGCTCCCATTCAGCGTGCCATTCTTGCTGGTGATGAGGTCGCTGGCGTTTCTATCATGCGCATCGGGCATGGCGTGGATACTGGTGCTTATTGTGCCCAGGCCTCCACGTCGGTTGCCGGTAAGCATGCTGAGGCGCTGACCATGGAGCTTGGTGAGCTTGGCGGCAAACTGCTTGCCGATACGCTTCCTTCTCTTGCCGATGGCACCGCCGTGTGGACTGAGCAGGATGAGTCGCTCGTCACTCATGCTGCCAAGATTTCCAAGCAGGAGATGCGTCTGGATCCGCAGATGGCGGCTCTCGATTGCGTGCGTCATGTGCTCGCTTCGTCCGACACCGCGCCCGCTCGTTGTGTGATCGCTGACAAGACGGTTCGCGTGCTCGATGCCGCGCCGGCTGATGTGTCGCTTGGCGAGGGTACTGTTGCCGTCAAGAGCAAGCGTGTTTACCTGGGCCTTTCCGATGGCGCGGTTGAACTGCTTGAGGTTAAGCCCGATGGCAAGCGTGCCATGACTGCTTCTGCCTGGGCTGCCGGCCTGCAGGGTGCCGATCTGACGTGGGGTGTTTTGTCATGAGCAAGCTTTCTCCCGCGCGCAAGCTTGCGCTCGATGTGTTGATGGAGGCCGATCGCCGCGGTATGTATGCGCGCGACGTGCTCTCGTCCCGCGCTTCCGCCAAGGCCATTGACCAGCGCGATTCCGCTTTTGCCGCTCGTTTGGCGCTCGGTGTTGCCGCCACGCAGGGTATTTTGGATGAGTTGCTCGATCAGTTTTTGGATAAGCCCAAAAAGGTCGCGCCGCGCGTTCGCATGGCGCTTCGCATCTCGGCCTTCGAGATGCTCTATCTGCATACGCCGGGCCGCGTTGCCGTGAGCCAGGGTGTTGAGCTGGTGCGCAGCGGTGCTAAGTCTGCCGCGGGCCTGGCTAACGCGGTGCTGCACAAGGTTGCGGACAACGTGGAGGATTTTGCCACGGCATCTGACGTGGATGAGTCCGAGCGCCGTTTGGTTCGCCTTTCGCGTTTGATGGGTCTTCCTCGTTGGCTGTGCGCTCGTATTATGGCCTCGTTCGATACGCCCGAGGGCGCGCTCAACTTTGCCGGTAATCTGGCCCCCGCGCCGCTTGCACTGCACGAGAATGCGTTTGCGACCAAGGCCGACCCGTATATCTCGCAGCTCGTTGCGCCTGTCTTCCCGGGCTGCCATGCTCCGGTCGATGCGCAGGTCACGGTTGCATCGGGCGTGTTTGAGCGTGCTGCCGCGGTTGCCTCGGACCTCAACGCTCAGCTTATCGCTACTGCCGCTACACGTCCCGGTCGTTGCCTGGAGATTGGAGCCGGTCGCGGCACCAAGACCTATGTGATGATGTGCCAGGCCAAGCGTGCCGGGTACGAGCGTCAGCATACCGCGCTCGATCTGCACGATCGCAAGTGCGATCAGAATCTCGCACGCCTGCATAAGGCGGGTATAACGGGTGTTCGTACGGTGTCGGGCGATGCCTGCGAGCTCAATGAGGTGCTCACGTCCTTTGACGCGATGCTCGGCGAGCCCGCCCTGTTCGACACGGTGTTTATCGATGCGCCGTGCTCTGGCACCGGCACCATGCGCCGTCATCCCGAGATACCGTGGCGTCTGACCGAGAACGACGTTACGACTGAGCTGCCCAAGCTACAGCTGACGATGCTCAAGGAAGCAGCCGCGCGCGTTGCTGCCGGCGGTGAGCTTATCTATGCCACCTGCTCGGTTTTTGATGAAGAGAACACGCAGGTCGTGGATGCCTTCCTGGCCTCTTCCGAGGGCGCCGGCTTTATCGTGGCACCGCTCTCCGAAGCCCAGATTCTGCAGCTCCCCGAGTACGACCACGCCAAGAGCCTCGTCACTCTCCGCCAAAACCCTCGAGGCCTCTTCCAAAGTGTCCCCGTAAACGCCGACTCCTACGACGGTCACTTCTGCGCCCGCCTGGTCCACAAGTAACTACTAAGTTGCGGTGAAATAGGGATTGAATAGCGGCATCTACCCGCCAAATAGTCCTTATTTCACCGCAACTCGTAAAGATGCCTGGGTAGCTAAAGAATCAGCCCCGCGATCGGTGTCGATCGCGGGGCTGTTTGGTTTCTAGTGGCTATGCGGGCAGTTGGCGCAGCAGCCGCTGGTTGCGCTGGTGCTGGAGCCGCCAGTGCGTTGGTCGGTGTTGTAGAAACCGCTGCCGTCGAACTTAATGCCGCTGGCCGAGAACGTCTTGGCCGCCGGGGCGCCGCAGTTGGGGCATACGACCTCGGGCGTCTCGGACATGGGGTGCTCAACCTCAAACACGTTGCCGCAGCTCGTGCACTTGTAATCGTAGCGCGCCATAATACTTCCTTTTCAGCACAAAGCGGGCAGATCGCTCTGCCCGCAAAAATTCAAACGTCTGTAACTGTACCCTATATCGGGGGTTTTATCACGCTTCGCCCCAGAATCTATGGGTGCTGCGCAGGAGCTTCGCAGTTTTCTCCTCGGCTGCCGCAACGTCGGCCTCCTCAGCCTGCCAGGTCCAGTTGCCCGTGGCCACGCCCGGCACGTTCATACGTGCATCGTCGCCCAGTCCTAGCACGTCCTGCAGCGGCATCATCACGAGCGGAGCATCGCTGGCCAGGGCGTTGCCCATGAGCTCGCTTGCCAGTTCAATGCCGCTCGGCTCGTCGCCGCCTGCAAAGGAGTGTGTGCACCATCCGGCAAGCGTCGAGGTGTCGTGCGTCGAGGTATACAGGATCTTGCCCGGTGTGGGATGAATTCCGCAACGAACGTCGTAGTCGCTAAACTCCAGCACGTCCATGCCGGGGAAACCGCAGGTCGATGCCATGGCGCGAACACCGGGCGTCAGATAGCCCAAGTCCTCAGCGATAAAGTTGAGCGGACCCAGCTCGTCGTAGGCGGTCTGGAACAGGTCCTTGCCCGGGCCTGCCAGCCAACGCCCGTCGGCGCATGCCTTACCCGCGGGAATGCTGAAATAGCTGTGGAAGCCCAGGAAGTGATCCAGGCGCACGCGGTCGTAGAGCGAAAACGCACGACGCAGGCGATCCATCCACCAGCTATAGCCGTTCTGCTTCATGTGGTCCCAGCGGAACGTTGGGTTGCCCCACACCTGGCCCTCGGGCGCAAAGTTGTCGGGCGGCGCACCGGAAATCTCAATCGCCTTGCCGGTATCGGACAGCCAGAAGTTCTCGGGTTCGCTCCACGCGTCTGCCGAATCGTCGGACACGTACATAGGAATATCCCCGATAACCTCGATGCCCTTCTTGTGCGCATAGTTCATGAGCTCGCACCAAGCGAGGTCAAAGCGGTACTGCATGTACGCCTGAAGCTCGGCCTCGTTGTGGAAGCGCTTGTCGTCGATCAGATGTTCGTTGTAGCGCGCGACATCTGCCGGCCAATCATGGCGCGACTCGCCCTCAAAGTACTTTTTAACGGCCATGTAGACGCAGTATTTCTCGAGCCAATCGGCATTGCGATGTTTAAACGCGGTGTACAGCGGATCGGCATCCTCGCCGCCGCGGGCCTTCCAGGTCTCAAAGTCGGCTGCCAGCTCTTCGTGGCTCTCGGGTAGCAGGTCGATATTGCCTGCAAAGGCCGAAGGACCGGCATAAGGGGAGCGGAAGAAGTCCGTGGGGTTGACGGGAAGAACCTGCCAGTAGCGCATGCCCATGGCGGCCAGATGGTCGATAAAGCGACGCGTGGGTGCGCCGATCGTACCGGGCTTGCCGTCGTCGGTCGGCACCGATGTGATATGGCACACAACACCCGCACCGTGATCGAGCGGCTCCTGCAGGCGCTGCTCGGCGTGGTGATAGATGATCGACGAGCCCAGCGGATACAGATCGAGCGTGACCGTACCGTTATGAATCTCACACTCGTGACCGCTGATCACGTCACTCGCACATTCGCCGAGCGCCGGAATCGTCACGCGATGCGAATTGCGCAGGCTGCGGTTGATGATGACGGTCGCGGACTCGCCGTCTTTACCGGTACGGTTGTAGGCCAGCACCTCGTCATTGAGCGCGAAAGCCTTGATTTCACCGTCGATCATAAACGGCAGCGCGCGGCGCACAGCAGATGCGTTCTTGACGATCGCGAACGTATCGAAGTCGTGCAGGTCTTCCTTGGTCGGCATGGTGCGGCGATTACCCGGATCGGTGAGTCCCTCCAAGCCGTACTCGTCACCGTAATAGATTGAGGGAACGCCCGGGAACGTCATCTGCATGAGCGTCGCCAGCCAAAAGCGGCTCTTGGCCAGGCCCATGGAGTTCTCGTCCAGGCGCCATTTGCTGCGCTCACTCTCGGGCAGCTGCGACTCGTCGGGGCCACCGCCGAGCACCGAGATAATGCGCGGGCGGTCGTGGCTCGACAGCAGATTGAGCGCGCAGGATAATGCCTCGCGCGGGTAGTTCTCGCGCAGGGTCTCGATATCCTCGGCAGCTTGGTAGGCGTTTTTGTAGCCCATCAAAAAGCCGATGACCATGTCGCGGAAGGGGTAATCCATAGCAGAGTCCAGCTCGGAGCCCTGCAGGTAGCGACGCAGATGGCCGTAGCTGATCTTGTTGGAGGCGTCTTCCCAGACCTCGCCGAGCAGCAGCGCGTCGGGCTTTTCGGCAAGTACGGCCTTTTTGATCTCAGTCAGGAAATCGTCCGAAAGCTCGTCGGCCACATCCAGGCGCCAGCCGTGAGCGCCGGCGCGCAGCCATTTACGAATGACGCCGTCCTTGCCCAGGAGCCGCTCGCGTACCAGTTCGGAGCTCTCATTGATGGCGGGCATATTGCCCACGCCCCACCAGCAGTCGTACGAGCCGTCCTCGTGGAAATAAAACGCATCGCGCCACGGCGAATCCTCGCTCTGCCACGCGCCCACGCCGGGGTAGTTGCCGTAGCGGTTGAAGTAGATCGAATCGTCGCCCGTGTGGTTGAACACACCGTCCAGAATGATGGAAATGCCCAGCTTCTCGGCCGCCTCGCACAGCTCGGTAAAGTCCTGCTCGGTGCCCAGAATCGGATCGATCTTGGTGTAATCTGCGGTGTCGTAGCGGTGGTTGCTCGCGGCTTCAAAAATGGGGTTGAGGTAGATGGCTGTAAAGCCCAGCTCAGCGATGCGGGGCAGGTCTTCCTGGATGCCCTTGAGCGAGCCGCCGTAGAAGTCCCAGGTCTTGATGGAGCCGTCCTCGGCGCGCTCGTATACGGGCGGCTCGTTCCAGTCCTCGACCATGCGGCGCTGGATTCCGTTGCGCGGCTTTTCGACTTCGGTCAGCGTGCGCTCGCGCCAGTGCTCGTCGCGGGCGTAGCGATCGGGGAAGATCTGGTAGACCATGCCGCGCTCGTACCACTCGGGTCGAACTTCGCGGTGCTTGTAGACGGTGACTTGGAATGACGGCACCTCGGCGTAGTCGTAGGTTACGCCCTCGCCGCCGGTGCGTCCCTGCGGTGCGCCCAAGCGGACCTCGGGCTGGCCCTCGATATTGCATATAAAGCTGTACCAGATAAGACAGGGCTCGGCGCACTCCAACTCGACGGTAAAGATGCCGTCGCCTTCGTGCGTCATTGGATACCGAGACTCACCGATCTCATCGACCCAGGTCCGGAGCGTAAGCGTCGCCTGCACGGGATCGGCATCCTCCAGAATCACGGAGAGCGAAAGGGTAGTTCCTGTGGTCACAGCGCCAAACGGAGTGCGAAACTGCGGCAGACGGCTGTTGTGTATCAATCTCATAGTACGGTCCAGTTCAATAGAATCATGGCCTGCTGGCCATGGGCTTTACGCACAGGATGTAAGTATATCTGTTGTACACAGGCTGTATAAACAACATCCGTTTACCATCGGCGAACGGTTGTCCTAGAAAATCGTTTTACCAACTACCTACAGAGAAGGGGCGCCCGGTTGGAGCGCCCCTTACTTAGGGTTTGATGAGGTTTTGAATCGTCTGTGGGCTAGCGGCGCTTGCGGGTGGCCGTTGCCTTGCGGACGGACGTCTTCTTGGTCGGAGCCTTTTTCTCTGCCGGAGCGGCGGGGGAGACCGGAGTCTCCTTGGCGGGCTCGGGCTTGGCCTCGTCCTTCGGGGCAGCCTTTACCTCGGCCTTGGGCTCCTCTTTGGCAGCAGCAGGCTTAGTCTCTGCCTTGGGAGTTGCGGCCTTTGTCGTGGTCTTCTTGACCGTCGTCGTGCGCTTTCGCGTGGTGGCCTTGGCAGCGGACTTGGCCTCGACGGTTGCCTCCGCCTTGGACTCGGCAGGCGTCTCCTCGACTTTGGCGGCTGGCTTTGCGGCTGCCTTGGTCGTGGCTGCCTTGGTGGTCGTCGACTTCGTAGCCGTGGTCTTCTTGGCTGCTGTTGTCTTCTTGGCGGTCGTGGTCGTCTTCTTGGCAGCAGTCTTTGCCGGAGCCTTGGCGGCCGGTTTGGCCTCAGCGACCTTGGCCTTTACCTCGGGAGCAGCCTCGGCTTCGGCGGCTTTCTTGGCAGCGGCGGTCGTGCGCTTGCGCGTGGTCGTTGTCTTGGTAGCGGTGGTTTTGGTTGCCGCCGCCTTGGTCGCAGTAGCCTTCTTAGCTGTCGTCTTGCGAGTCGTGGTCTTCTTTGCCGCAGGCTTCGCAGCAGGCTCGGGCTCAGGAGCAACCTCAGCCTTCACCTCAGGCTCGGCCTTTGCGGGCTCAGCTTCATCCGGCTTCTCCTCGGCCTTGGGCTCCTCAGCGGCCACCGGCTCAGCAACAGCCTCTGGCTCGTCGACAACCGCCGCCGGCCTCTCAATCTCCGGGTGCATAAAGAAGTACAGGTCCAGATACTTATCGGCCGAGCGCGTCCAGCTAAAGTCCTGGCTCATGGCCTGCGTGACCAGCTGGTTCCATGCGTCGCGGTTATCCCAGAACAGACGCGCCGCGCGGAATACCGCATCGCCCATCTCGTCGCCGTTAAAGTTGCTAAACGAGAAGCCCGTGCCCTCGCCGGTAAACTCGTTGTACGGGATCACGGTGTCCTTCAGGCCGCCGGTCTCGCGCACGATGGGCAGGGTACCGTAGCGCATGGCGATGATCTGCGACAGGCCGCAGGGCTCAAACTTCGAAGGCATCAGGAACATGTCGGCGGCAGCATACATGCGCTGCGACAATGCCGGATCGAACTCGATGCGAGCCGCCATGGTGCCGGGGTACTTGTCCTGGAAGTAGCGTAGGCCGTCCTCGTAGTCGCGGTCGCCGGTGCCCAGCACCGCCACCTGCACGCCGCCGGCCAGGATGCGGTCGAGCGCGTACATGACCAGGTCCATGCCCTTCTGGCGCGTCAGGCGCGTGACCATCACCATGAGCGGGCGGTCGTCGCGAACCTCGAGCCCCAGCTCTTCCTGCAGCTTGGCCTTGCACACGGCCTTGCCGGAACGGTCCTCCACGGTGTAGTTGGCGGCAATGCGCTTGTCGGTCGCCGGGTCAAAGCCCGCCACGTCAATGCCGTTGAGGATGCCCTGCAGCGCGTACGAACGCTCGCGCAGCACGCCGTCCAGGCCCTCGCCAAACTCGGGCGTCTGGATTTCGTTGGCATAGGTGGGGCTCACCGTGGTGATGGCGTCGGCATAGCGCAGCGCGCCCAGCATGTAGTTGATACTGCAAGCGTCGCAACGCAGCTGCGAGGCGGCCGCCGGAATGTGCGCCACGCCCAGGATGTCCTCCATCACGGTGTCGCTAAACTGGCCCTGGAACGCCACGTTGTGGATCGAGAACACGGTCTTGACGCGGTCGTACAGCGGCAGGCCCTGGTAGAACTCGCGCAAAAACACGGGCGCCAGCGCCGTCTGCCAGTCGTTGCAGTGCAGGATGTCGCACTCAAAGCCGGCCGGCAGGTGCTGCAGGCTCTCGGTAATGGCCTTGGAGAAGAACGCAAAGCGCTCGCCGTCATCAAAGAAGCCGTACGGATAGTCGCGCGCAAAGTAGCGCTCGTTGTCGATGAACATATAGGTGACGCCGTCGTGCTCGAGTTTCTCGAGTCCGCAGTACTCGTTACGCCATCCCAGGCTCACGTAAAAGTCGGAGAAGTGCTCCATCTGCGCCTTGTACTCGTCCTTGATGGTGGCGTACTTTGGCACCATCACGATGACCTCGGCGCCGGCGCGCACAAGCGCCGCGGGCAGCGAGCCCGCTACGTCGCCCAGACCACCGGTCTTCACAAACGGCGCGCACTCGGCCGAGGCAAACACGATCTGCATCTTTTTGCTGGAATCAGCCATATTGTCTCCCATGTTGTTATTCGAGAATAGCCGCCTGGCGCGAACCGGGCGGCTATTCTACATGTTACGAGCGATGTTGCGGTGCCAAAGCTAGCTCGCGTTGGTGATATCAGAAGTTAACGGGGCCTTTCCCAGCACCAGGATGTTCTCGGGCGTGCCGCGAAGCTCGGTGTTGGTGGGAACCACGTTGTTCTTGTCCAGGATGGCGTTCTCAACGCGGGCGCCGCTCTTGATGACGCAGCTCTGGTTGATGATCGAGTTGGTCACCGAAGTGCCTTCCTCGACCACGACGCCGCGCGACAGGATCGAGTTGCGCACGGTGCCCTTGATGATGCAGCCGGCCGAGATGATCGAGTTGCACGCGTGGCTGCCGGTCGCATAGCGCGAAGGCGGCACGTCGTGGGCCTTGGTCAGGATCGGACGCTCGGGGTCAAAGAGCTGGTCGGCCACGGTCTGGTCGAGCAGGTCCATGCTGCGGCGATACAGCGACTTCTCGCTAAACACGCCCACGACCTCGCCCTTGTACTCGTAGCTGCACACGTCGATGTTGCCAAAGTCGCCCTGGAGCGCCTCGAGCAGGTCCAGATAGTCGGCGGCCTGGTAGTGGTCGATGATCTCGAGCAGCGTCTCGCGGTTGACGATGCAGCAGTCCATAGAGGCGTTGTCGCCATACACGACGCCGGCGCTCACGCCCGTCAGGCGGCCGTTCTCGTTAATTTCGAGTTTGGTCTCGTCATCGACGTTGCGCGTAGCCTTGCAGTACACCACGGTCATCTGGGCGCCGGAGTTCTCGTGCGCGTCGATGATGGTGTTGAGGTCCATGTTAAAGATGATGTTGGTGCCCATCATCACAACGTAGGGCTTGTCCGAGCGCTGGAACAGCGTCTTGTTGGAGATGATGTCGCGCAGCAGGAAGCGCATGCCGCCCTTGGTGGTGCCATACGCGTTGCCGGGCACCATGAACAGGCCGCCCTTCTTGCGGTCCAGGCCCCAGTCCTTGCCCGAGCCCACGTGGTCGATCAGCGAGCGGTAGTTGCCCGGCATAACTACACCGACGGTCTTAATGCCGGCATTCATCATGTTGGACAGCGGGAAGTCGATCAGGCGGTAGCGGCCCAAAAACGGGACGGACGCGATGGGGCGATCCTTGAGCAGCACGCTGCCGTAGGTCGAAGAGTAGTTAGCGGTGATATAACCGATGGCCTTGCGATTGATCATCGGATCATTCCCCCTTCCCGATAACGACGTCATTTCCAACGACGGCCGTATCCTTGGTGGTATCGACAGAGCCGAGCTTCACGCCCTCTTCGACCGTGGAGTTCTCGCCCAAAATAGCGCGGCAGATGTGCGCGCCGCTCTTAACGTGCGCGCCCGGTAGCAGCACGGAGTCCTCGACCACGGCGCGCTCTTCGATGATGACATCGGTCGAAAGGATCGAGTGGCGAGCGGTGCCGTAGATCTTGCAGCCGTTGGAGACCAGGCAGTCGTCCAGGCGGCCGTCCGGACCAATGTAGTGCGGCGGACGCGTTGTGATGTTGGACATGATGGGGAAGTGCTTGTCAAACAAATCGAACTCGGGGTTGTTGCCCAGCAGGTCCATCGAGGTCTCGTGGAAGCTGGCGATGGTGCCGACGTCCTTCCAAAAGCCGTGGAACTCGTAGCTGTACAGGCGCTTGCCCTCGCCGAGCAGCTTGGGGATGATGTCCTTGCCAAAGTCGTGGCTCGAGCGCTGGTCCAGAGCGTCCTCCTCGAGCGCCTCGATCAGCACATCGGCCGAGAAGATGTAGATGCCCATGGACGCGAGATTCGAATCGGGCTTATCGGGCTTCTCGGTGAACTTGGTGATGCGGCCGTCCTCGGGGTCGGTGGTCAGGATGCCAAAGCGGCTGGCCTCTTCCCACGGCACGGGCATAACGCTCACCGTGAGGTCGGCGTTGTTCTCAATGTGCGTCTTGAGCATCTTGCGGTAGTCCATGCGATACAGGTGATCGCCCGAAAGAATCAGGACGTACTTGGGGTCGTTGGCCTTGATGTAGTCGAGGTTCTGCGTAATGGCGTCGGCCGTGCCCGCATACCAGGCGCCGCCGGTCTGCGTCTCGTACGGCGGCAGGATCGACACGCCGCCGTCGCGGCTGTCAAGATCCCAAGCCTCGCCGGAGCCCACATAGGCATGCAGCAGGTAGGGGCGATACTGCGTCAGAACGCCCACCGTGTCGATGCCCGAGTTGGAGCAGTTGGACAGCGAAAAGTCGATAATGCGGAACTTGCCACCAAAGCTAACCGCCGGCTTAGCGATCTTTTGGGTGAGTGCCCCCAATCGGCTGCCCTGTCCTCCTGCGAGGAGCATCGCGATGCATTCTTTCTTACTCATCGATTTCTCCTTCTGTCATCGATGTTCCTAAACCCATTAGCGACGGGCGCGGCGCAATGTCACGCCCGTCGAGTAATGCCGTGCTGGCATAGGGGAACTCGCGCGCCTTTACGCGTGCCAGATCTCGTCGCGGTACTCGCGAATGGTGCGGTCGCTCGAGAACCAGCCGCTCGAGGCGGTGTTGAGCAGGGCCTTGCGGTTCCAGGTCTCCTGGTCGCCGTAGCTGCCGGTGAGCTTCTCCCATGCATCCACGTAGCTGCGGAAGTCGGCCATGACCAGGTCGGGGTCGTTGTTGTTCATGAGCTCGTTGTAGATGCTCTCGAAGTTGCCCGAAAGACCCGCAAAGGTGTTGTCCTTGAGCTCGTCCATCACACGGCCCAGACGCTCGCGGTCGCCGTTGAGGGTATCCCACGCAAAGTAGCTGTTGGATGCCCAGAGCTGCTCGACCTCGGGAGCGGTCAGGCCAAAGATGGCCTCGTTCTCGCGGCCGGCCAGGTCGGCGATCTCGATGTTGGCGCCGTCGAGGGTGCCCAGCGTAATGGCACCGTTCATCATGAGCTTCATGTTGGACGTGCCCGAGGCCTCCTTGCCGGCCGTGGAGATCTGCTCCGAGATCTCGGCGGCAGGGTAGATGAGCTGGGCGTTGCTCACGCGGAAGTTGGGGATAAAGCAGACCTTCATGACCTCGTTGACGCGCGGGTCGTTGTTGATGACATCGGCCACGGAGTTAATGAGGCGGATGGTCTCCTTGGCGAAGGTGTAGCTCGAGGCAGCCTTGCCGCTAAAGATGAAGGTCGTCGGCGTCACGTGGAAGTTGGGATCGGCGATGCGACGGTTGTAGATGTCCATCACCTTCATGATGTTCATGAGCTGGCGCTTATAGGCATGGAAGCGCTTCACCTGAACGTCGAAGACGGTGTTGGGGTCAATGACCAGACCGGTCTCGGCCTTGACGTAGGCGGCCAGGCGCTCCTTGTTGGCGCGCTTGGAGGCACCCACGGCCTTCAGGAACTCGGTGTCGTTCTGGAACTCTTTGAGCTTCTCCAGCTCAAAGGCGTCCTTGAGCCAGCCGTCGCCAATGGCCTCGGTCACGAGCTTGGCATAGGTGGGGTTGGCCTCGGCAAAGAAGCGACGGTGCGAGATACCGTTGGTCTTGTTGTTGAACTTCTCGGGCGTCAGGGCATAGAAGTCCTTGAGCACGATGTTCTTGATGATGTCGGAGTGGATCTTTGCCACGCCGTTGACGCTGTGGCTGCAGATCACAGACAGGTTGGCCATGCGAATCTCGCCGTCCCACAGGATGGCGGTCTGGCGCAGACGCTCCTGCCAGCCCTCCTGCGTGGTGTCGAACGACTCGTGCCAACGACGGCTGATCTCGTCGATGATCTGGTACACGCGGGGGAGGAGCTTGGAGAACGTGCCGATGGGCCACTTCTCCAGAGCCTCGGGCAGGATGGTGTGGTTGGTGTAGCTCACGACCTGCGTCACGATGTTCCAGGCGTCGTCCCACTCGAGCTTCTTCTCGTCGATGAGGATGCGCATGAGCTCAGGGCCGCACATGGCAGGGTGGGTATCGTTGGTATGGATGGCCACAAACTGCGGCAGCAGCTCCCAGTTCGCGCCGTGCTCCTTCTCAAAGGTGTCGAGCAGGCTGTAGATGCCGGCCGAGACAAACAGGTACTCCTGCTTCAGGCGCAACAGACGGCCGTGCTCGCCGGCGTCGTTGGGGTAGAGGATGGCGCTGATGGCCTCGGCCTCGGCGCGCTCAGCGTCGGCCAGGGCGTAGTCGCCGCGGTTGAAGGCCTCCAGATCGAAGTGCTCCTCGACTGGCTCGGCGGCCC
>UQXB01000056.1:0-13157 GCA_900544935.1 uncultured Collinsella sp. | reverse complement strand
GGACTTGCAGCGACGGACCTCAGGACACTCTTACACCACGTCTGCGCGCGCGACCCATGATTCAGCGGTCTGGAGCCCGTTTTGCCTTAGATTTGCTAAGGCAAGGGGGACCTGCTGACCAAAAAACAGTAAATATGAGTACTGCTACCGATTTGGTAGCAGCAGTTTTGGACTAATAAGGCCAGATATCAAGTCGAAATGGCGATGAATACACGATTTTGATCTAACTGTTAGTCCTTATAATGGACATATGTTGCGTAACTTAAGCAAATACTGTCTTTTTATATGTTGCAAACAAAGTAGCAGTACTCATTTTTGCCATTTTTTGACCACGGCCTTTGTGACAGACGTGCTGGCGGGTTCGAATCCCCCCTGCGATGGGCCTGAAAAAAGAAAGGCCTCCATCGCTGGAGGCCTAACAATTCGGTGGTGGGCGATGAGGGATGTCGCGTGCGGCTGACGCCGCCCGCTTTCGCTTCGGGCCTACGGCCCTCGCGTGCTGCGCTGGAAAACGCTTGCGCGTTTCCTCAGCTCCGCACCCTGTCGGGTTCGAATCCCATGAAATGGGCCCAAACAAAAACGGTCCCCTTTCGAGGACCGTTTCCAATTCAATGGTGGGCGATGAGGGATGTCGCGTGCGGCTGGCGCCGCCCGCATCCGCTTCGTCGCTCCGCTCCTCGCGTGCTGCGCTGGAAAACGCTTCGCGTTTCCTCAGCTCCGCACCCTGGCGGGTTCGAATCCCATGAAATGGGCGCAAACAAAACGGTCCCCTTGCGAGGACCGTTTCCAATTCAGTGGTGGGCGATGAGGGATTCGAACCCCCAGCCTTGTGCGTGTAAAGCACCTGCGCTAACCGTTGCGCCAATCGCCCGTGCGGAGAGAGTATAGCAAAACAATCGCCCCATTCACCTCATATCCATTAAAGGTAACTCGCGCGTGTCACAGCGGAGCTGATTCAGTTGAGATTGCCTGAACATTCCGCCCCTCTTTACGCCCTCGGGTATACTCAAAAGCTACTGATTCGATTTGATGCCCAGCAACAGCAGAGGGGATAGTATATGTGCGGTTTTGTCGGTTTTGTCGGTGGGACGGATAACCAATCCGAGGTGCTCACCAAGATGATGGACCGCATCGTCCATCGCGGTCCCGACATGGGCGGTCAGTTTATCGACGGCCGCGTTGCCCTCGGCTTCCGCCGCCTGTCGATCCTCGACCTGACCGAGGCTGGCGCCCAACCCATGGCCAACGAGGACGGTAGCGTCGTCATTGTCTTCAACGGCGAGATCTACAACTTCCAAGAACTCCGTTCCGAGCTCGAGGCCAAGGGCTACAAGTTCCACTGCGGCGCCGACACCGAGAGTCTCCTGCACGGCTACGAGGAGTGGGGCGAGGCCGTCCTCGATCGCCTGCGCGGTATGTACGCCTTCGTCATCTGGGACAAAAAGAAGAACAAGCTTTTTGGCGCCCGCGACATCTTTGGCATCAAGCCGCTTTACTACTATCCCATGGCCGATGCGGGCGACGGCGCTCCGGGCGTGCTCTTTGGTTCCGAGATCAAGAGCTTCCTGGACTACCCGCACTTCCACAAGGCGGTCAACAAAAAGGCTCTGCGTCCGTACATGACGCTGCAGTATTCGGCAACCGAGGAGACCTTCTTCGAGGGTGTCTACAAGCTGCCGCCGGCGCACTACTTTACCGTCGATATTCCGACCGGCAAGATGAACATCGAGCGCTACTGGGATTGCGATTACTCTGCCGTCGAGAAGCCGTTCGAGGAGTATGTCGACGAGCTGGACGAGGTCGTGCACGAGAGCGTCGAGGCCCATCGAATCGCCGACGTCAAGGTCGCGTCGTTCCTCTCCGGTGGCGTCGATTCCAGCTACATCGCCGCTTGCCTCATGCCCGACAAGACCTTCTCGGTGGGCTTTGACTACAAGAACTTCAACGAGACCAACTACGCCAAGGAGCTTTCCGATAAGCTCGGCGTCGAGAACGTTCGCAAGATGATTACCGCCGACGAGTTTTTCGGTGCGCTCGAGGACATCCAGTATCACATGGACGAGCCGCAGTCCAACCTGTCTTCCGTGCCGCTGTGGTTCTTGGCCGAGATGGCCCGCAAGGACGTCACCGTCGTGCTTTCGGGCGAAGGCGCCGACGAGCTCTTTGGCGGCTACGCCTACTACGAGGATACGGTCCCGGTGCGCAAGTACAAAAAGATGGTGCCGCTGCCCATCCGTCGCGCGCTCGGTAACCTGGCGCTGCATATGCCGTACTTCAAGGGACATAACTTCCTGGTCAAGGGTGCCGAGATCCCCGAGAAGTCGTTCCTGGGACAGGCTCTGGTATGGCCGGAACGCGAGGTCGACGGCGTGCTCAAGCCCGAGTACAACACCGGCGACGGCGCCTTCGAGCTCGCTGCACCCATCTACGCACGCGTGAAGGGTCAGCCCGAGCTGGTCAAGAAGCAGTACCTGGACATGAACATGTGGCTCCCGGGCGACATTCTGCTCAAGGCCGACAAGATGTGCATGGCGCACTCGCTGGAGCTGCGCGTACCCTTCCTGGACCGCAAAGTCATGGAATTCGCCGAGCACATTCCCGACCGCTACCGCATCAACGAGAACGGCAACAAACAGGTACTCCGCCACGCTGCCAACAAGTCGCTGCCCGATGAGTGGGCCACTCGTCCCAAGGTGGGCTTCCCGGTGCCGATTGTCTACTGGCTGCGCGAGCAAAAGTGGTACGACTATGTCAAGGAGTACTTCACCGCGCCGTGGGCAAGCGAGTTCTTCAATACCGACGAGCTCATGCACCTGCTCGATCTGCACTTTGCGGGCAAGGGCGATTTCCAGCGCAAGATCTATACGCCGCTCGTGTTCCTAGTGTGGTACAAGCGCTTCTTTATCGACGAGGACCAGCCCGCTGTTCAGGCTGCCTAGCCTCGGCTTACGAACGCCTGCGCGTAACGGCTCCTCCGGGAGCCGTTTTTGCGTGGGTGCGTTTCAGTTACTATAAAACCGTCCCTGCCAAATGGCTGAGAAAGGTGAAAGATGCACCATTCGGATTCCGCGACCGTGACCACGGTCGATACGCTTGCCAAGCTTCTCGATGTGTGCGGCGAGCTGCGCGCATCAGAGCAGGTTGACGAGCGCGCCGTGACCGGCTGCTCGTTTGATTCGCGCGCGGTCTCGGCAGGTGACGTATTCTTTTGCAAAGGTGCTGCCTTTAAGCCCGCGTTTTTGAGCATGGCGCTCGATGCGGGCGCCGTCGCATTTGTGTGCGAGGAGTCGCTGGTCGAGTCTCTGGAGCCGCTGGCGCAGGAGAGCGGTGCTGCGATGCTGGTTGTTGATAGTGTTCGCACGGCCATGGCCCTGTTGCCGCCGGAGGTCTACGACCGTCCCGACCACGACGTCAAGATCGTGGGCATCACCGGCACCAAGGGAAAGACCACGGCCGCTTTTATGCTCCAGTCCATCATCAAGGCGGCGGGCGAGTCCTGCGGCATGATCGGCTCGGTGAGTACCGACGATGGTATCGAGTGCTACGAGAGCACCAACACCACGCCCGAGGCCCCCGAGGTTTGGCGCCATATCGCCAACTGCCGCACGTCCGGTCGCCAGTCCATGGTCATGGAGGTCTCGAGCCAGGCGCTCAAGTACCAACGCGTCGAGAATCTGCCGTTTGACGTGGCGTGCTTCCTCAACATCGGCCGCGACCACATCTCGCCGATCGAACACCCCACGTTTGAGGATTATTTTGAGAGCAAACTCAGGATCTTTGACCAGGCAAAGACCGCCGTGGTGAATCTAGGCACCGAAGAGGTTGACCGTGTGCTAGAGGCAGCGTCGACGGCCGAGCGCTTGGTGACCGTTGGCGTCGAGCATCCCGAGGCAAGTCTGTGGGCGAGCGACGTACGCATGGTCGGCTTTAGCATCGAGTTCAACTTGCATGGCTTGTGTGCCGACGAGTCCGAGGCGGGGGAGAAGGTCCTGCTGGGTATCGCGGGCGACTTTAACGTGGAGAACGCGCTGGTCGCTATCGCCGCTGCGCGCGAGATCGGCATCGGTATCGATGCCATCAAGAAGGGCCTCTCAAAACTGCGTGTGCCGGGCCGTATGGAGGTCGTGGAGTCGAAGGACGGCCGCGTGATTTGTGTCGTCGACTACGCGCACAACCAGCTTTCGTTCCGCTCGCTTTTCTCGTCGGTCAAGCGCGCGTTTCCCGCTAGTCCGGTCATTGCGGTGTTTGGCGCTGCCGGCGGCAAGGCGCAGGAGCGCCGCGAGCAGCTTCCGCGCGAGGCCGCACCGTATTCCGACCTGATGATCTTTGCCAATGAGGACCCGGCTCACGAGGACCCGATGAAGGTCTGTCGCGAGCTTGCCGAACATGTTCCCGACGATACGCCGAACAAGATCATCCTCGATCGCGAAGCCGCTGTGCATGCGGCGTTCAAGGCGGCGCGCGAGGAGTACGTCAACCCCGATGCTCCCACCATTGTCTTGCTGCTGGCAAAGGGTGACGAGGAGCTCATGCACGTGGGCGACGAGTTCGTGCCCATCGAGAGCGACCTTTCGCTGGCCAATCGCCTGATCGATGTTACCCAGTTTGACTAATGAACCATGATGGCGGCGGCGCCCTGAGTGCGCTGTCGCCATAAGCGTGTTCCCTCAATCAAAACATGCCGTCCAAGTCCAAACCCTTCTACGTAAACGGAGTAACCATGTCCCACAATACCCTGCCGACCGTCGCTGAGCTTTCGGGCGAGATGAGCGAGCGCTTGGCCAAGGTCAAGTACGTCTTTACCGACCTGGATGCCACGATGCTTGCACCCGGCTCGTGCGTGCTGCGCGACAACGACGGCAACCCCTCGACCAAACTCGTCGAGGCCGTCGTGGCGCTCGCTCGCGCTGGTATTCAGGTGGTTCCCACCTCTGGCCGCAACCGTACCATGATCCACGAGGACGCGCGCGTGCTCGGTCTCAACTCCTACATCGGCGAGATGGGCGGCCTGGTCATGTACGACCTCAAAGCCAACGATTGGGAGTATCTGACCGGCGACATGCCCTACGACCCCTCTTGCGGCCTCACGCCGCACCAGGTGATCGAGCAGACCGGCGTGTGCGAGAAGATCCTCGCCCGCTGGCCGCACAAGATCGAGTATCACAACGACATGTCGACCGGCTACAAGTACCGTGAGGTCACCGTCGGCATGCGCGGCGATGTGCCCGACGATGAGGTTCAGGCCATCCTGGACGAGGCCGGCTGCGGCCTGGTGTGGGCCTGCAACGGTCACCTGACGCATCTGTCCAAGCCGACGACGCTCGAGCTCGATCGCGTCGAGGACGGTCGCGCATTCAACATCAACCCCGCGGGCCTCAACAAAGGCGTCGCCATTGCGCGCTTCTGCGAGCACCTAGGGATCGAGCGCGAGGAGACGCTCGCGCTCGGCGATTCCGAGTCCGACTTCTACATGGCCGATCACGTGGGCACGTTCTGCCTGGTCGAGAATGGCCTGACGAGCGCCGGCGCGCCCGAGTTCCTGGCTGCTTGCGAGAACGCTTTCGTTACGCGTGGCAAAATTGTCGACGGTTGGGCGGCGACGGCAGAGCTGCTGGTCGCGGCGCGTTCGTAGCGCGCCGCCGCCGCACTTGGACATGTCTTTTCGAGAGAGACTGGTGAGGTAATGTCCGATATCGAGAATTCGGCAGGCGACACGCGCCCGATTGGCGTGTTCGATTCTGGTTTGGGCGGTCTGACGGTTGCGCGCGCCATCGCGACGGCGCTGCCGCACGAGTCCGTCTACTACTTTGGCGACACCAAGCGCTGTCCCTACGGCACGCGTACCGAGGATGAGGTGCGCTCGTTTGCGTTGCAGGCGGGTCGTTGGCTTTCGAAGCACGACGTCAAGATTATGGTCATCGCCTGCAATACGGCGACCGCTGCGGCCTTGCGTCTGGCCCAGCAGGTGCTCGACGTTCCCGTGATCGGCGTGATCGCGCCGGGTGCCCGTGCGGCAATCAACAGCACCCGCTCGCGTCGCGTGGGCGTGCTCGCCACCAACCTCACCATTCGCTCGGGCGCCTACACGCGCGCCATTCAGGATCTAGATGCCGGCGTCGATGTATACGGCTGTCCTGCCTCGAGCTTTGTCGAGGTTGTCGAACACGAGCTTGCCTCGGGTGCACATCTGCAGGAACAGTGGCTTGAGAACGAGGATATCTTCGATACGCCTGCCGTGCGTGCGCTGGTGGGTGCCACGGTTGAGCCGCTGCGCGACCACGGTATCGATACCGTGGTGCTCGGCTGTACGCATTTTCCGCTGTTGGTGGGACCTATCCGCCATGCGCTGGGGCCTGGGGTGCGCGTCGTGAGTTCCGCCGAGGAGACCACACGCGAGCTGACCGATATCCTCACGCGCCGCGAGCAGCTGGCGGGCGACGCCGCCGAGCCGCAGCATCGTTTTGCCACGACGGCCGATAACATTGCCGAGTTTGCGGTGGCGGGCAGCTTTATCTTTGGTCAGCCGCTTAAGAGCATCGAACATATCGATATCGACGAACTGAAATAGATGTAAGGCAGCCCCAAAGGCTTCGCCACATCTTTTGCCGAAAGGATATTTCTATGGAGTACATGCAGGTCAACCGCGCCAACGGCCGTGCCGCCAATGAGCTGCGCCCCGTCAAGCTCACCCGTGGTGTCATGAAGCACGCCCACGGCTCGTGTTTGGCCGAGTTCGGCGACACGTGCGTGCTGTGCGCCGCCACTATCGAGGAGGGCGTGCCGGGCTGGCGAAAGGGCGCCAAGGCCGGCTGGGTGACCGCGGAATACGCCATGCTGCCGGCGTCGACCGGCAAACGTTGCAAACGCGAGCACGCCAACCGCAAGGGTCGCTCCATGGAGATCGAGTGCCTCATTGGCCGCAGCCTGCGTACCGTCGTCAACATGAAGGCGCTCGGCGAGTACACCGTCACCGTCGACTGCGATGTGATTCAGGCCGATGGCGGCACGCGTACAGCGAGCATCACCGGCGCCTGGGTGGCGCTGCACGACGCCCTCGCCATGTGGGTCGAGGCGGGCAAGATCGAGCGCATCCCGCTTATCGGCCAGGTGGCTGCCATCTCCATGGGCGTTGTCGACGGCAATACGCTGCTTGACCTCGATTATTCCGAGGACAGCCATGCCGAGGTCGACATGAACCTCGTCGCCACCGACACCGGCGAGATGATCGAGCTCCAGGGCACCGGCGAGCAGGCGCCCTTTGACCGCAAACGCCTCAACGCCCTGCTCGACCTGGGCGACAAGGGTATCGCCGAGCTCATCGAGCTTCAGCGCCAAGCCATCGCCTAACCTGCCAAAAGGGACAGGTTTATTTTGGTAGGTTTTATCTGCTGAAATGCTGCGTTGAAAGGTCCGATCGCCTGAGAGGGGAGAGGTCAAGTGCCCAAACGCCCCTCACGCGGCTTGCTATAGAGACAAGGAGGCCAGTTATGGCACTTGAGAAGATCGACATCGACACCCTCGACCCGGCGGCGACCATCGTCGTGGCAACCGGAAACGCTCATAAGCTCACCGAGATCGAGGCCATTTTGGGCAAGGTCATGCCCGAGGTGCGCTTTGTGGCGCTCGGCCAGCTGGGTGATTTTGAGGATCCCGAGGAAAACGGCACGACGTTTTTGGAGAACGCCATCATCAAGGCCCAAGCCGCGGTTGAGGAGACGGGCCTTATGGCCATCGCCGACGATTCGGGCTTGGTCGTCGACGCGCTGGACGGTGAGCCCGGTGTGTATAGCGCGCGCTATGCGGGCGTGCACGGCGACGATGCCGCCAACAACGCCAAGCTTCTCGTTAACCTGGAAGGCGTGGCAGATGAGGACCGCACCGCGCGCTTTATGAGCGTCGTCGCGCTCATCGACACGGACGGTCTGGTCACCTATGGCGAGGGCGCCTGCGAGGGCGTTATCGCGCACGAGGGCCGCGGCGACCATGGTTTTGGCTATGACCCGCTGTTCCTGCCGGTCGACACGCCGGGCAAGACCATGGCCGAGCTGACGGCTGACGAGAAGAATGCCATCAGCCATCGTTTCCACGCGCTCGAGCATCTGTCCGCCAAGCTGACGGGCGAGGAGTAGGCCATGCGTGCGGTGGTGCAGCGCGTGCTCAACGCCGGCGTGACGGTCGACGGCGAGTGCGTGGGCCGCATTGGACGCGGCTACCTGGTGCTGCTGGGTGTGGGCCATGGCGATACGCGTGCCGAGGCCGACAAGCTGTGGGGCAAGCTCCGCGGGCTGCGTATCAACGAGGACGAGAACGGCAAGACCAATCTGGCGCTTGCCGATGTCGACGGCGAGGTGCTCGTGGTGTCGCAGTTCACGCTGTTCGCCGACTGCCGCCACGGTCGCCGCCCGTCGTTTACGGATGCCGGCGCACCCGATGTTGCCAACGAGCTCTACGAGTACTTCCTGACGCTTGTGCACGAGGACGTTGAGCATGTGGCGCACGGTATCTTTGGCGCCGACATGAAGGTCGACCTGGTCAACGACGGTCCGTTCACCATCGTCCTCGATACCGACAATCTTTAGGTTACGCGGTTTTACCAAACCGCGTAACAACTGGTCATGCGAGGTTGTCGTCTGGTACGTATTTGGGACCGGGCTAATTTAGCTACTTGCGTATGGCCACAACAGGGTGCTATAGTATTAGAGTTTTGTCTATCTTAGGGGTATTATCCCCTTTTTGAATTGCACCTTCTGGAGGCCCTGTTCATGGAAGAGATGGAAGTCAATCACGTCGACGACATCCACGAGAAGCTGACCGATATGGTGGGCGATCGCGTCAAGGTTAAGGCCAACATGGGCCGTACCCGCGTCGTCGAGCGCATGGGCACCATCAAGAGCGTCCACCCGGCCGTCTTCATTGTCGAGGTTGACGAGCGTCGTGGCCGCAAGTCGCGTCAGTCCTACCAGTATATCGATGTGCTCACCGGTCAGGTCGAGCTGTTCGACCCCGAGAGCGGCGAGCACATCTTTACCCCGCTCGGCAATCAGCTCGAGGAGCATTAACGGTGACCGATTGGTCCCTGACTCTTTCCGCGCCGGCAAAGATTAACCTCTACCTGGGGGTTCATACCGAGCGCGATGACCGCGGCTACCACAGGGTCGATTCCCTGATGGCGGCCGTCGGTCTTTCCGATACCGTGACGGTCACGCCGGCGCAGGCGCTGACCGTCCAGACGGTTCCAGCATCAGATTTTCCCATGCAAAAGAATACGGCGTATCGGGCTGCGGTTGCTATGGCCGAGCATTATGGTCGCGAGGCAAACATCTGCGTGACGATTGAGAAACGCATTCCATTGTGCGCCGGCTTGGGCGGCCCCTCGACGGATGCGGCCGCGGTCATTGTCGCCTTGGCGGAGCTCTGGGGCATTGATCGCACCGACCCAGCGCTCGATGACATTGCGCGGGGCATTGGTGCCGACGTCCCGTTCTTTTTGCACGC
The DNA here is from genome assembly GCA_900544935.1 of uncultured Collinsella sp. GTDB lineage: Bacteria > Actinomycetota > Coriobacteriia > Coriobacteriales > Coriobacteriaceae > Collinsella. Next base: position 3,662 of record UQXB01000056.1, on the reverse strand, counting down.
GAGTCCTGCGTTCTACGTAGGTGGGGGAGACGTGCTGGCAACTGAGTACCCCGCGCTGCCCGCGACGCCCGTCGTGCTGGTCAAGCCGCGCGAGGCAAGCGTTTCGACAATTGAAGCCTATCGACGTTTTGACGAGGCCCCGGTGCCTGCGGACAAGCCCGGCGCGATAGCTTCTGCCTTGCGTGCTGGTGATGCCGAGACGGCATATGCACTCATCCATAACAACCTTGGTGTCATTTCCGCACAGATGGAGTCGCAGATTCAAACGGTCCTCGACTGGCTGCGTAAACAGGACGGAACCGTTGCTGTAGATGTGTGCGGATCGGGTGCCTGCTCGTTTGCCATTTGCGACACCGCTGCCACGGCCGAAAGGCTTGCCGATGCTGCCCAGCAAAGTGGCTGGTGGGCCTGCGCGACTGAGCTTATTCCCAACACGGTTCAAATCGACGCGCCAAAGAAATAAAAATTTCTCTAGCACGCGGCGAAAATCTTTGTTACTATAGTCGAGCTAACGGGTTGTGGCTCAGTTTGGTAGAGCACTGCGTTCGGGACGCAGGGGTCGCTGGTTCAAATCCAGTCAACCCGACCAGAGCATGAGGAGGGACCGCTTCTTGCGGTCCCTTTTTTTAGCTAGTGTTGTGATACCGCGATACCCGCGGTATACTCATTCGAGCTTGTCTCGCTGTATTGTGGAGGTCTACATGTTTGGACTGAGGGCTCCTGAGCTCATCATTATTCTCGTCGTTGTCCTGATTATCTTCGGGCCCAAGAACCTGCCGAAGCTCGGCAAGTCCCTCGGCTCTACCGTCAAGAATATCCGTGAGGGTATGGAGGGCGACGATAAGGCCGAGACCAAGCAGGCCGAGGAGGTCGTGGTCGAGCAGTCCGAGGAGGACAAGGAGATCGCTGAGCTCGAGGCCAAGCTCGCTGCTGCCAAGAAGAAGCAGGCAGAGGACAGCGACGCGGACGCAGAGTAGTCCCATCCCTTTGGGGTGAGCACCTGACCGGCTTGCCCGCAGGCTAGCCGGTCTTTTTCGTTTTGTTGACAGTTGATTGTTTGATCAGAGTTGGGGAGATATCCGTATGGACGCAAGCCAGATCGTACTGACCGCTGAGGGCCGCCAGAAGCTCGTCGAGGAGCTCGCTTGGCGTGAGGGCGATTACGCCAAGGAGATCGTCGAGGACATCAAGGAAGCCCGCGCGTTCGGCGACCTTTCGGAGAACTCCGAGTACGACGCCGCTAAGGACAAGCAGGCCCAGAACGCCGCTCGTATTGCCGAGATCCAGGCCATCCTCGCCAACGCTCAGGTTGCTGCCACCACGGGCGACCTGACCGTCTCCATCGGTTCCACCGTTTCGCTGATTGATCCCAACGGCGAGGTCATGGAAGTCACGCTCGTCGGTACCACCGAGACCAACTCGCTCGAGCACAAGATTTCCAACGAGTCTCCGGTCGGTCACGCCATCATTGGTCACGGCGAGGGCGACTCCGTCGAGGTCGTTACGCCTTCCGGCAAGACTCGCGTCTACACCATCGCCAAGATCGCACGCTAGACCACGGTCCCGCGTAAAGGTATGTTTTCGCTCCCTGGGACCGAATCCTGGGGAGCGTTTTAGTTTGAGGAGCTAACTTATGGCAGAGAACCAGAACGCCGCCGATCAGGCATCGACGCTCAACGACGAGCGCGCCACCCGCCTGGCCAAGCGCGCCGCCCTGTTCGAGGCGGGCCAGAACCCCTATCCTGAGCACTCTGAGCTTGAGGACTACGTCGCCGATATCGAGACTAAGTACGCCGATCTTGCCGATGGTGAGGACACCGAGGATGTCGTGAAGATTGCCGGCCGTGTGGTCGCCAAGCGCGGTCAGGGCAAGATCATGTTCATCGTCGTGCGCGATGCGACTGCCGAGATTCAACTGTTCTGCCGCATCAACGACATGGACGAGGCTGCCTGGAATACGCTCAAGGCCCTCGACCTGGGCGACATCCTGGGCGTGACCGGCGTGGTCGTGCGCACCCAGCGCGGCCAGCTTTCCGTTGCCCCTAAGAGCGCGACCCTGCTTTCCAAGGCCGTTCGTCCGCTGCCCGAGAAGTTCCACGGTCTTTCCGACAAGGAGACCCGCTATCGCCAGCGCTATGTCGACCTGATCGCCAACGACGACGTTCGCGAGACCTTCCGTAAGCGTTCGCAGATTCTCTCTACCTTCCGTCGCTTTATGGAGTCCGACGGTTACATGGAGGTCGAGACCCCCATCCTGCAGACCATCCAGGGCGGCGCTACCGCCAAGCCGTTCATTACCCACTTCAACGCGCTCGATCAGGAGTGCTACCTGCGTATTGCCACCGAGCTCCATCTCAAGCGCTGCATCGTCGGTGGTTTTGAGCGCGTGTTCGAGATCGGCCGCATCTTCCGTAACGAGGGCATGGACCTTACCCACAACCCCGAGTTCACCACGATGGAGGCCTACCGTGCCTTCTCAGACCTCGAGGGCATGAAGGCGCTCGCCCAGGGTGTCATCAAGGCGGCTAACAAGGCCATCGGCAACCCCGAGGTCATCGAGTACCAGGGCCAGACCATCGACCTTTCTGGTGAGTGGGCCAGCCGTCCCATGACCGACATCGTCTCCGACGTGCTCGGCAAGCAGGTCACCATCGACACGCCGGTCGAGGAGCTTGCTGCCGCCGCGCGCGAGAAGGGCCTGGAGATCAAGCCCGAGTGGACTGCCGGCAAGATCATCGCCGAGATTTACGATGAGCTGGGCGAGGACACCATCGTCAACCCGACCTTCGTGTGCGATTACCCCATCGAGGTCAGCCCGCTCGCTAAGCGTTTTGAGGACGACCCGCGTTTGACTCACCGCTTTGAGCTGGTCATCGCCGGCCACGAGTACGCCAACGCATTCTCCGAGCTCAACGACCCGGTCGACCAGGCTGAGCGCTTTGCTGCCCAGATGGCCGAGAAGGCCGGCGGCGACGATGAGGCTATGGAGTATGACGAGGACTACGTGCGCGCCCTCGAGTACGGTATGCCTCCCGCGGGCGGCATTGGCATTGGTATCGACCGCGTGGTCATGCTGCTTACCAACCAGGCTTCTATCCGCGACGTCCTGCTGTTCCCGCACATGAAGCCCGAGAAGGGTTTCCAGTCCGGTGCCGCTGCCGCCAAGGCTGCAGAGGCCGGCAACGCCGCGAGCCCATTCGTTAAGTCGCTTAAGCCCACGCTCGATTACTCCAAGATCGCCGTTGAGCCGCTGTTTGAGGAGTTCGTCGACTTTGATACCTTCTCCAAGAGCGATTTCCGCGCTGTGAAGGTCAAGGCATGCGAGGCCGTCAAGAAGTCCAAGAAGCTGCTGAACTTTACGCTCGACGACGGTACCGGTACCGACCGCACCATCCTCTCCGGTATTCACGCTTATTACGAGCCCGAGGACCTGGTCGGCAAGACCTTGCTCGCCATCACCAACCTGCCTCCGCGCAAGATGATGGGCATCCCCAGCTGCGGCATGCTCATCAGTGCCATCCACGAGGAGGATGGTGAGGAGCGCCTCAACCTGATCCAGCTCGACGCCTCCATCCCCGCCGGCGCAAAGATGTACTAACTAGTTACGCGGTTCTACGAACCGCGTAACGGCTCGACGCTGCGCGGGCCGCATTTGGACAATC
>UQXB01000055.1:0-13492 GCA_900544935.1 uncultured Collinsella sp. | reverse complement strand
CCTCGTCATCGATGGCAGAGATATGGCGCGATCGGGCGTACACGGTAACCTTGCGAGCACCCGAGCGCAGGGCCGTGCGGGCAACATCCATGGCCACATTGCCGGCGCCGATAACCGCCACGTTCTGCCCGATTGCCACGCTCGTGGGATCGACCAGATAGTCGATACCAAACAGCACATTGCCGCGCGACTCGCCGGGAATACCCAGCTTTCGAGCTCGCCAGGTGCCGGTACCAACAAAGACCGCATCGTAGCCGTCGCGCAGCAAGTCGTCGATGTGGAGCGCACCGCCGATGGTGGTCGAGGGGCGAACGCGCACGCCGAGCGAGCACATCACGTGGCGGTACTTTTGCACGAGCAAGCGCGGCAGACGGAACTCGGGGATACCGTACTCCAGCACGCCGCCGATCTCGGGCCGCTGCTCAAAAACAGTGACGGCGCAACCCAGCTGCGCCATCTTAATGGCCACGGTCATGCCGGCAGGACCGGAACCGACCACGGCAACCTGCTTGCCGCACGACGGCGCGGGTTTCCACTCTTTGCGGTCCAAATACGCCGTGGAGATATAGTTCTCGATGCTCGAAAAATGCACGGGCGCGCCCTTGCGGCCCTGGATGCACGCGCCCTCGCACTGGCCCGAATGGTTGCAAACCATGGAGCAGACCGCACTCATCGGGTTATTCTGGAACAGCAGCTCGCCCGCCTCTTGCAGACGGCGCTGCTTAAAGAGGTCGATAACCTGCGGAATGGGCGTCTACACCGGACAGCCCTTGATTTGACAGAACTCCTATTTGCAGCCCAGACAACGATTTGCTTCCTCAACGATGTGGATAGCCACGCAATTCCCCTCTATTGACCTGGACGAAATCGGCTTCTTAAACCAATTTGCCCGAATTTATAACCATAGATACGTCAACAGTGCGGAAAAGGGCACCGAAAAGCATCTCACAAACGCGCAGCAGCAACCCTTTCCTCGCACAGAACCACCGTGCAGCCCCGTCATCGAGATCAAAAGATTCGCCACCCCCACGAATGGCGAATCTCTCTACAGGCAGACGCCGTCTTTCCAGATACTGATCTCGTGGCAGCCGCGGCGCTCGGCACTCGTTAGCTTACCGCTCGCCGTATCCAGTACCAGCTGATACAGGTCGCGGGCAGCCTCGTCGAGTGTGCGTTCGCCTGTGGCAATCACGCCGGCGTTAAAGTCCATCCAGTTGGCCTTGCGGTCGCACAGACGCTGATTGGTGAACACCTTGAGGGTGGGCGCCGGTGCACCAAACGGCGTGCCGCGTCCAGTCGAGAACAGAATCACGTGACAGCCAGCAGCCGTCAACGCCGTGGTGGATACCATGTCGTTGCCCGGGCCGCACAGCATGTTCAGGCCATGCTTGGTGACCTGACCGGCATACGGCAGCACGTCGACGATGGGTGCGGAGCCGCCCTTTTGCACGCAGCCGCAACTCTTGTCCTCGAGCGTGGTGATGCCACCGTCCTTGTTACCGGGACTCGGGTTCTCGTAGACCACCTCACCATGGCTAATAAAGTAATCCTTAAAACCGTTAAGCATGTCAGAGGCAGCGTTAAAGACCTGCTCGCTCTCGCAGCGATCGAGCAGGATGCTCTCCGCGCCAAACATCTCGGGCACTTCGGTGAGCACCGACGTACCGCCACGGGCGACGACCATATCGCTCACGCGACCGATCGTGGGGTTGGCGGTAATGCCCGAAAGACCGTCAGAGCCGCCGCACTTAAGACCAATAACCAGCTCTGAGGCCGGAATGGGCTCACGCTTGGCCTGCTTGGCCAGGTCAGCCAGCTCGGACAGAATCTTGTGGCCCTCGATCTGCTCGTCGGCTACATCCTGGCAGGTGAGAAAACGAACGCGCTCGTGATCGAAGTCACCGAGCTCGTCGAGCACCTGCTGATGCGTGCAGTTCTCGCAACCGAGCGACAAGAACAGCACGCCCGCGGCGTTTGCGTGACGCGACAGCGCCACCAGCAGACGACGGGTCTGGGCATGGTCGGCGCCGGTCTGTGAGCAACCGAACGGATGCGGGAAGTAATAGACGCCCTCCAACGAGCCCTCGACCAGGTCCTGAGCCTGCTCGCACATGGCACGAGCGACTTCGTTGACGCAACCGACGGTGGGAATGATCCAAAGCTCATTGCGCGTGGCGGCACGACCGTCGGCACGGCGGAAGCCCATAAAGGTCTCGGCCTCGACCGGCTCAACGACCGGATGTGTCGGATTGTAGGCGTACTCTATCTCACCCGAGAGGTTGGTCTTCACGTTGTGCGTGTGCAGCCACTGGCCGGGCTGAATGTCCTTCGTCACGTGACCGATGGGAAGACCGTACTTGACGACATCCTCACCGGCTGCAATGGCGCGCACGGCCATCTTGTGGCCCTGCGGGATATCCTCCGCGGCAACGACCTCGCCCACGCCGGGAACCTCGACGGCAGCACCCTTGGCGAGCGGCGACAGCGCAACGATGACGTTGTCGGCCGGATTGATCTGGATAGTGTTCATTACAAAGAGTCCTAACCCTACAGGTTGAGCAGAAGTCGAGTGACGCCCGCCAGTTACCCGACGGGCGTACAGAAGGATTTAGGCCTGAGCGTTCGCGAACGCCTGCTTGACGCCCTCGGAGCGCACGACGGCGAGAGCGTTGACGACAAACTCCTCCAGGCCGGCGATCTGCGTAAGATCCTCGCCCCACATTTGCTCGTTGGTGAGCACATCGTGCACCAGCTCGGCGTCGTCGGCGCCGGCGCGGGCGGCGTAGAAGTCGAGCACGAAGGCGTCGTCCTGAGCGGTGTACTCGGTGCCGTCGGAGCGACGCAGGTGCAGACCGTCGCCCTCGCGGGACACGAGCTCCTGCGTGTAGAAGGAGATGAGCGTGGCCAGGCTCGTCGCCAGGCACTTGGGCAGGTTGCCGGTCTCGGCAACGTAATCCTTGAGCGTAGGCAGGTCGCGGGCACGCCACTTAGCCGTGGAGTTGAGGCAGATGGAGAGCAGCGCGTGGTCGATAAACGGGTTGTCGAAGCGGTTCTCGACGGCGGCGGCAAAGGCCTTGCAGTCCTCGACATCCAGGTCGGCGGCAAGCGTCGGAATGACCTCGTCGTAGAGCATGGTGTTCATGAAGCCGCGGACGGTCTCGTCGTGCATGCAATCGCGCACGATATCAAAGCCGGCAACCCAGGAACCCGGGACAAAGGCGGTGTGGGCGCCGTTGAGGATGCGGACCTTGCGCTTCTTGTACGGGGTGACGTCGGGGGTCACAAAGACACCCGGCAGACCGGCCTTCACGAAGGGCAGACGCTCCTTGAGCGATTCGTCACCCTGGATGCCCCACATCTGGAAGGGCTCACGCACGGCCAAGAACGGGTCCTCATAGCCCAAGCGCTCGGCCACGGCAGCGGCCTCCTTGGGATCGCGGATGCGACCCGGAACGATGGTGTCGACGAGCGTGGTGCAGACGGTGCAGTCGTTGGCCATCCACTGCGAAAACTCGTCCTCCCAGCCCCAGTCGCTCACGTACTGGTTCATGATGCGCAGCAGCTCCTCGCCGTTATGGTCGATGAGCTCGCAGGCGAGCACGATGACGCCCGGCTTGCCGGCAGCCCAGCGGGCATGGAGCACCTGGGCAAGCTTGGCAGGGAAGCTCGCGGGGGGCATGTCGTCGGCCTTGCAGGACGGATCGTAGGCGATACCGGCCTCGGTGGTGTTGGAGACGATAATCTCCAGGTCATCGGAAACGGCGACTTCCATCATGGCACGGTAGTCAGCCTCGCGATACGGATTGAGGCAACGGCTGCAGGCGCTGATCACGCGGGAATCGTCAACCGTGTCACCGTTCTCCTTGCCGCGCACCAGTACGGTGTACAGGCCATCCTGGGCATTGATACCATCGGCGAAATCGAAGGCGCCGCTGATGGGCTGCACCATGACGACCTTGCCGTTCCAACCGGTGGCCTCGTTGCCCATATCGAAGAAACGATCGACGAAGGCGCGCAGGAAATTGCCCTCGCCAAACTGCAGGACCTTCTCGGGGGCGTCCTTGGGCAGCACGTAGCCCTCGTAGCCGATCTTCTCGAGCGTCTCGTAGCTGATGTTATTCATAGAGGTTTTCCTCTCAACTCAAGTCCCGGTACGGCATCGCCGCACCGGGTTGCATTCATGATTTTCAAGCAGCGGGGCTATTTATCGATCGTCTCGATAGTGCTCTCGCCGATCTCGCCGCGCTCCCAGCGACCATTCGACAGGTCGTTGGAAATGGAATTGAACTTCTTCTCGGTAATGTCGTAGAGAGCGAAGATAATCAAGGCTGCTACCAGAAGGGCGCAGGCGGGATAAATCGTCAGAGCGCCCTTGATGCCAAGCAGCGTGGCAGCCGTCTGGGGCTTATTTGCCACATATCCGGTAAGGGCAAGGATGCCGCCGGAAATGATCGCGGCAAGGGATTGCGCAAGCTTACGAGAAAAGTTGAACGCGGCGTAGGTCGTACCCTCCTTGCGGATTCCCGTGTGCCATTCACCGTAATCAATAACATCGGAAACCAAGTTCCAGGTGATACCGTTGGGGATGGCAAGCGCGACGTAGCCGATGGTGACGAAGATGATGAACGTCACGGTATTGGTCGGCAGGATGAAGTTGAGGCCGTTTGCCACGGCACCGACGATAAAGCAGGCAACGCACGTGCGCTTCTTGCCAAAATGCTTGACGAGCGTCGGGATGGCGAGAATGGCGACAACCGACGTTCCGATCATGATGCCGTTGACAATGGGCTGCAACGCGATGTTACCCAGGTTGTACTGGCAGAAATACACCATCATGGTGTTGTTGGTATTCATGGCCGAGATGGTAAACAGCGTAAGCAGGATAACTGCTCCCAGGTTCTTGTTGGTGAAAACGACCTTGAAATACGTGCTGAATGCGCTCGACTTCTTGCCGGCCTTTCCCGCAGCCTTCTCCTCGGCCTGTCGATCGATACGGATATGCTCGCGCGTTCCCAAAAAGCAGATGGCGAATCCGGCGATGCCACACAGTCCCATGACGACAGCTGCAATCGTATAGCCGTGCGGATTGCCGTCGAGCGTGTCGCCACCCGCAAAGAACAGGACCAATGGGATGAACGCTACGCCCGTGATGAGCTGTGCGCAGAGCGAACCGGCCTGGCGCGTTGACGCCATGTGCGCGCGGTCATCGACGTCACGCGTCATTACCGTGGCCAGAGATCCGTATGGCACGTTGGTGAAGCTGTATACGACGCCCCAGATCATGTAGGTTATCAGCGCATAGGCAATTTTGCCCGCCATGGGAATATCGGGCGCAGTGAAGGTCACCACGGTTAGAACGGCAAGAATCACGGCCGAAACCATCATGACCGGACGAAACCGACCGTGCTTGCCAATCTTCTTTCTACCGTCGACGAATGCACCGGCAATCGGGTCCATGAACGCATCGAAAATCTTGGTGACGGCGAAAATCAGGCTCACTACGCCTGGCGAAATCAGACAGATGTCAGTGTAGAACTTGGTCAGATATGCTTGACCAAGATCGAACATGAATCCGTTGCCCAAATCGCCAAAGCCATAGCAGATTTTCTCACGCCAGCTCAGCTTGATATCCTGCGAGCTCTGCATAGATCTCGAATCCGCCTGAGCAGACACGATCTGCTCGTTTTTCTGTTGCCCTGTTCCCATGTGGTCCCTCCCCTTTGCAACCGATTTCACCAATCGGAACACATACAGATCTATGCCTCGACAGTGTCCAGATCGAAGCCAAAGTAGCGAACGGAGTTGTTGTAGCTGATGTCACGCACGATGGTGCCCAGCAGCTCCATGTCGGCCGGATACTTGCCCTGCTCAACCCACTCGCCGATCACGCTGCACAGCACGCGACGGAAATACTCGTGACGCGGATAGGACAGGAAGGAGCGGGAGTCGGTGAGCATGCCGACAAAGTTGCCCAGGACGCCCTCGTTAGCCAGAGCCGTGAGCTGCTCGCGCATGCCGACCTCGTTGTCGTTGAACCACCAGGCGGAGCCGTTCTGGATCTTACCGGCAGTCGGAGCCTCCTGGAAACAGCCCATCACGGTATCGATCATGGTGTTGTCGATGGGGTTCAGGCTGTACAGAATGGTCTTGGGCAAGCCGCAGGTCTCCTGGATGGAGTTGAGGAATTCGGCGAGCTGGTCGGACGGCGTGTAGTTGGAGATGCAATCGTAGCCGGTGTCGGGACCGAGCTTGGCGAACATAGCGCGGTTGTTGTCACGCTTGCAGCCAAAGTGCAGCTGCATGGCCCAGCCAAGGCGGACATACTCGCCGGCGACAAACTGCATAAAGGCGGTCTTGTACTTGAGGACCTCTTCCTCGGTGAGCGGCTCGGCAGCCAGGCCCTTGGCAAAGATGGCCTCGATCTCGTCGGCGGTAGCCGGGACGTACATAACGTAATCGAGTGCGTGGTCGGAGGCGCGGCAGCCCAGCTCGTGAGCAACGTCGTAGCGCTTGGAGATGGCAGACTTCATGCCCTCAAAGTCGCCGACCTCAACGCCGGCAACCTCGGAAAGATGCTTGCAGTAGTCGGCGAACTCCTGGCCGCGCTCGATGCGCAGAGCGGCGTCGGGGCGCATGGCGGGAACGACCTGAACGTCAAAACTGTCATCGGCGGCAATCTTCTTGTGCCACTCAAAGCTGTCGGCGGGGTCGTCGGTAGTGCAGATCATGCGGACGTTGGACTGCTTGATCAGGTTGCGGCAGGTAAAGCTGGCCTCGGCGAGCTTGGCGTTGGCAAGGTCCCAGACCTCCTGGGCAGTCTTGCCGTTGAGGACGCCCTCGTAGCCAAAGTAGCGCTTAAGCTCCAGGTGGCTCCACTCAAAGACGGGGTTGCCAACGCAGCGACCCAGGGTCTCGGCCCACTTTTGGAACTTCTCGCGAGCAGGGGCGTCGCCAGTGATAAAACGCTGGTCGACGCCGTTGGCACGCATCAAGCGCCACTTGTAGTGGTCGCCGCCCAGCCAAACCTCGGTGATGTTCTCGAAACGCTTGTCGTCCCAAATCTCCTTGGGAGAAATGTGGCAATGGTAGTCGACGATGGGCATGCCCTCGGCAAAGTTGTGGAACAGCTCCTCGCCGGTCTTGGTGCTCAGCAGGAAATCCTGATCGTCCATGAAGTTTTTCATCAAACAACCCCTTTGTTTGCGGAGCGGGCGCACAATACGCTCGTCATCCTCTAGGTGAACGTTCACCATCTTAGTGCAAAATGCGTTACAAGGTGAACGTTCACTTAACCATCATGGGGCGAACGGTAGGTTTTGACCGCTTAACGGTTGCCGAGCCATGGACCCTGCGTTGGATCGGCACAAAGAAAGGCCGCTGACGGCAGATTCGCCATCAGCGGCCTTCGAAACAATTTTTCGATACCCCCGCCAAAAAGTACGCGACAAGTAGGGAACTCCCTAAACGCATTAGATTCCGGCGAGCTCGCAGTAACGATCGACGTTGCTGGCAAACACCATCTCAACAGCCCCCTTTTGCACAGGCTCCGCTGGTGTCTTTCCCCACAGCAGGTAATCGCCTAAGGTCTTGGCGCCACGATATGCCAGACTCACCGGGTCCTTGTAGACGATGTTGGTAAAGATGCCCCGACGCAAAGCCAGCGCACTTTCTGGGAACAGATCGTTGCCAATCACCATTACTTCGCCGGCCTTGTTAGCCGCGACAAGCGCATCGGCAATCAGCTCAGAGCCCACGGCGAACACGCTGCAGATCAACTCGGGGGCTTCCGATGACTTTAGACGCTGGTTGAGCTCGTGCTCGAGCTGCTTGACCTGGGCATGAGCACCGGTCAGATCCTCGACCTGCCAGGGAACATTGTGCTCGCGAAGGTAATTGTGGAAGGCGCGAGCGGTCAAATAGTGCGAGTCGGTGTAGGGGTCGCCCGCCAATAAAAGCACGCGGGTATCGGTCCCAGAAGCGTGAACCAGGTTGGCCGCCTGCTCGGCCATCAGGCTTCCCGCCGTGGAGTAGTCGGCCAAACTAGCGCCCAGGCGATCGAGGTGAGGGCGGTCGCCGTCAACGAGCTCAATCGTCACGCCCGCCTCGGCGATCTGCCCCAAAAGCTCAGTCGCACGATCGTCGCCCGGCGTATAGGCGAGCAAGCCATCAATCTTCTCGCCCACCTGCAGACGCTCGTCGATTTGCTCAAGCGCATCGGCGTAGCCACCCACGCCAAATTCAACACGCTCAACCGTAATGCCCCGGTCGATGACCTCCTGCTCAAAGCGGTTGCAGCCTTCCCACAGGTAACGGAAAAAGTACGCTCCCTCGCGCGATGCGCGGGGCAGGCAAAACACCAGGTTGATATCCTTGCGGCGCAGGCTCGAGGCACTCGTATTGCGATGGTAACCCATGGCCTCGGCCTTAGCATTCACCTTGGAGCGCACGGATTCGCTCACGCCGGCCTTACCCGTCAGGGCCTTGTGCACGGTATTGATGGAAACGCCAAGCTCGGCGGCTATGTCCTTCATGGTTACGCGAGCGCTCATGGGGATACTCCGTTATAGATAAGTTGCCAATTAACAGTACAGGTAACGATACCCCAAAATCGCTCTACAACTCGCCGCGCTCGCCCCCAAATGTGCAAAGCGCCCCGCGAACGGATGCTCGCGAGGCGCTTGGATGCCTAGACCTTATTTAATACCGCGGCCCAAGTCTTCGGCGATTTTGTCTACGCCCTTAAGTGCGGCACAGGTCTTTTTATTGGAGCAATGCCCCGTGCAAACGCCACCCTGAGCGCAGTCGGCGCAGGTGCCCTTGCGGTAGATGCGCACGCATACCGCGACAAACGCAATACCGATAACAGCCAGTACAACAATATCGATAGGTGCCATAGCAAGCCTCCTCTAGTTAGCCATCACTTACTTTACCCCATTCTCCACCTACCAAAAAGGGACAGGTTTATTTTGGTCGGTTTTATCTGCGGAAACGCCACATCTCCCCCATCAAAAAGCCCGAGTGTCGCTGGGACACCCGGGCTCGTGGAAAGGGGCTAATCCTTGTTCGGACTTAAGCGGAAACTGCGGCGGAAGCAGCGTTGGTCTCGTCCTCGTCGGTCCATACATGCTTAGGCATGGGACGGAAGATCTGGAAGAGCATCGCAACCAGCAGCACGATGGCTACAACCGTCCAAATACCAAACTGTCCAAGCACGAACAGGTTGTAGAACTGGTTGATGAACAGGCCGATGACCCATGCGAAGGCGCACTCGTAGCCGATGGCAATCGCGGTCCACTTGCCGGAGTCCATCTGGTTGCGGATGGTGCCCATAGCGGCAAAGCACGGAGCGCACAGCAGGTTGAATGCGCCAAAGGCAACGCAAGCGCCCATAGTCGGGAACATGCCGGCAAACGCGGTCCACAGGCTCGGGTCGGTCTCGCCCGCGTCGGCGACGGACAGCAGCGATCCAGCGGTGGCGACGACGTTCTCCTTAGCGACAAGGCCAGAGACAGTCAGCGCGGTTGCCTGCCAGGTGCTAAAGCCGAGCGGGGCGAAGATCCAAGCGACCAGGTTGCCGAGCATGGCAAGCACGGAGTAGTCCATGAACTCCTCAGGGATGCCATCCATCGCAGGCAGGAAGCCAAAGGAACCGTTGTAGCTACCAAAGTTGGAGAGGAACCAAACCACGACGGTGGATGCGAAGATGACCGTGCCGGCCTTCTTGATAAAGGCCCAGCAGCGCTCCCACACGTGCAGCGCCCAAGAGCGGATCGCCGGGAAATGGTAAGCAGGAAGCTCCATAACGAACGGCGTCGGACGGCCGGCAAAGAGCTTGGTCTTCTTGAGCATGAGGCCCGAGGCGATGACGGCAAAGACGCCCAGGAAGTAGAAGAGCGGGCTGATCCATGCAGCGGTGGTGGAAGAATCGCCAATGATGGAGCCCATGAGCAGGGCGATGATCGGCAGCTTGGCGCCACAGGGAATGAACGTGGTGGTCATGACCGTCATGCGGCGGTCCTTCTCGTTCTCGATGGTCTTGGTGGCCATGACGCCGGGGACGCCGCAGCCCGAGGACACGAGCATGGGGATAAAGGACTTACCGGACAGGCCAAAGCGGCGGAACACGCGGTCCATGATGAAGGCGACGCGGGCCATGTAGCCGCAGTCCTCCAGGAAGGACAGCATGACGAACAGCAGGAACATCTGCGGCACAAAGCCAAAGATAGCACCCAAGCCGCCGACGATGCCGTCGCAGACCAGCGAATCGACGAGGCCACCGTCCTCGGTACCGCCCGCCACAAGGGCGTCGTGCACCACGGTGGTGATACCCGGGACATAGGGGCCGTACTGCGCCGGGTCGACCGAGTCGGCGTTATCGCCCGCAGCCTCAACGGCTGCATCGTAGGCGTCGCGACCCTGGCCGAGCACGTACCAGCCGTCGGTGCCGAAGAGCTGGTCGTTGGTAAAGTCGGTCACCGTGCCGCCCAAGGTAGAAACGGCGATGTAGTACACGCAGAACATGATGACAACAAAGATCGGCAGGCCCAGGATACGGTTGGTAACCACGCGGTCGATCTTCTCGGAGGTGCTCATCTTGGCCGGAGCCTTGGTGAGGCACTCATCGATGATGTGGGCAATCACGCCGTAACGCTCTCCGGTGATGATGGACTCGGCATCGTCGTCGCAATCCTGCTCGCACTGAGCGACCAGCTCCTCCACGCGAGCGGCCTTCTCCTTGGTGAGGTTGATGAGCTTGCAGGCGTCCGCGTCGCGCTCGAACAGCTTGACGGCGTAATAGCGGCGCTTTTTGGCGGGAACGCTTGCCGGCAGATTGTTCTCGATGTGGTCCAGAACGTCCTCGATGGAGGAATCGAACTTGTGCTCGGGCACCTGACCCTTAGAAGCAGCGGACTTCTTGACCTGCTCGAAAAGCTCCTTGATACCCTTGTTCTTAAGGGCCGAGATCATCATAACCGGGCAGCCGAGCTTCTTGGAGAGCTTGTCCGTGTCGATCTTATCGCCGTTCTTTTCGACCAAGTCGGCCATGTTGAGGGCAACGACCACGGGCAGGCCGGTCTCGATAACCTGAAGCGCCAGGTACAGGTTACGCTCGAGGTTGGTGGCATCGACAACCTGGACGACCACATCGGGCTCGCCGCTCATGAGGTAATCGCGCGAGCATTGCTCCTCGGGGCTGTAGGGGGAAAGCGAGTAGATGCCGGGGAGGTCCGTGATGGTAACGTTCTTGTCGCTTAGGAGCTTGGCTTCCTTTTTCTCAACCGTGACGCCGGGCCAGTTGCCAACGTAGCCGTTGGCGCCGGTGATCAGGTTGAAAAGCGTGGTCTTGCCGCAGTTGGGGTTACCCGCCAGCGCGACATGGATCTGAGAATCCGCCATTCAATCCTTCTTCCTTGTGTGCCTGCGCTGCTTTCTCCGCGCAGGCTGGATAATGTGCTTTAAAGTTGCTGCATTATGTTAGAAAAACCTAACTTTATCTGCAGAAATATACGCCGCAAGCCCTTACTGGACCTCGACGACGGCCGCCTCCTCCTTGCGGATGGAAAGCTCGTAGCCGCGCACGTTGATCTCGACCGGATCACCGAGCGGTGCGACCTTCACGACCTTGAACGAAGTGCCCTTGATGAGCCCCAGGTCCATAAGGTGGCGGCGAAGCGCACCCTCACCGTGAAGCTTGACGATGGTGGAGCTCTCGCCCACCTTAACGTCACCCAACGTCTTCATCCTCTTGTCCCCCTTTCGGTTTTTATGAAATGCTGCGGACTAACCGACGGTCATGATGTGCATGGCAACCTTGGAATCGATGCCAAAGCGTGCGCCCAGCACCGTGACGATGATATTGGCGCCACTCGAGCTCACCACGTGGATTTCGCTGCCCTCGACAAAGCCGAGGTCCTTGAGGTGGTGCTTCATATCCTCATTGCCCTTTACACGAGACACGCGCACGGTTTCGCCCGCTTTTACCATCGAAAGCGGCATTGCCGGCATCTGCGGTCCGCAAGACATGAGTGGCTCCTAACGTCAGTTCGTCCTCAACATCGACGCGGTAAAAGTTAACCACGCCTATGTTCGCTTTAGTAAACTAACACGTGGTTAACTTTTTGGAAAGGGTCCCCATTCAGATTTCGAAAAAGTTTCCTATATGAAACAAAGGCGCCGCAAAGACTGTCTCTTTGCGGCGCCTTGCCATACCAATTGATGCAACAGAGGGGACTGCCCCTTTGTCACATTGTTGAGGTTAGAGCGAGAGGTTTCTGATCGACGTAACGCAGGAGGCCTCATCTACGCCCGAAACGCGGAAGATGATGTCCTCGCCGCACTCGCCGTAGAGAGCCATGAGTCCCATAACATCGCGGCCATCCGTGTGGCGATCGCCGATGCTGACTGACACGTCGCTACGATGCTTGGCAATGATGTCATAGAGCAGCGCAACCGGGCGGGCATGTAATCCCAACGGATCTTTAATCGTCTTTGTAAACTCGACCATGTCCCCTCCCACGACATCGCACATTCGGCCGGCAAAACCCAGCCACGTGGTAGCTATTGTACCGTTAGATGCTTCTCGAGAGCTCCTCTGAACACCTCGTGGTCAAAAAGTGGCAAATATGAGTACTGTCACCAATTTAGTAGCAGCAAAATCGAGAGCAAATTGCCTAATTTGAGCGATTCGAAGAGGTTGAAAGCCGTCAAACGCCCTTTAAAGGGGGCTAGATAAATTGATTATGAGCCCATTTTCGCTCAGAGCAGGCCGAAAAATATGACACCTCTTTTGCAACAGTACTCATATTTGGTATTTTTTGACCACAGGGTCCAAAACCATGCTCCAAAACACAAAAGGAGGGGCCTCGTAAGGCCCCTCCTTAGGAAAGGGAATCGATTTATTCCACAGCCGTAGATTAATCCTAGCCGCTACTCCATCATGTCGAGGACGGAGGGGCGAAGCTCGTTCTCAGCAGCCTCGGGATCGGTTTCGCGCAGGCGGTTGATGTAGCGGTTGTACCACATCACGGCAAGGCCCAGGAAGACAACCACGCCGCCGACGTTGTAGACCAGCGTCAGCCACAGAGGCTGATCGAGCGGAATGGTGCCGCAGATAAGCACGAAGCAGAAGACCACAAGCAGGAATGCAGCAATGACCAGGCCAAAGGTGCGCGAACCCATGCGGAAGCCACGGGGAGCAGCGTCGAAGTTCTTGCGCAACATAAAGTAGGCAAGCAGGATCAGCAGCGGCGGGAGCAGAGCGGTGGCAGCCGTCATGTTGGTGACGATCATGAGCAGGTCGTCGAGGTTACCGGAGCCCAGGGCCGGGATGATCAGGATGGGGACGACGATGGCGAACTGCAGCCAGGCAGCGCGGGCGGGAATGCCGTGCTCGTTGAGCTCGACGATCTTGCTACCAAAGACACCCTTGGGGATCTCGGTGAAGAAAACCTTGATGGGAGCGGAGGTCCACATCATGAGGGAGCCCAGCGTG
>UQXB01000054.1:0-13560 GCA_900544935.1 uncultured Collinsella sp. | reverse complement strand
CGCAGTCGTACTCGTCAAAGTCGATCTCATCAAAGAGTGCATCGCAGGTCACGGGGATCTGCAGCGAGCTTACGACCTCACGCGTGGGCATGATCGAGACGAGTGTGGCACGCACGCCGCCGCGACGCATGACGTCGACCATGGTCAAGCATTCAATAGTTTCAAAGCCATCGGCGGCGAGAACGGCAACGCTGGGCATGAGGGTTCCTTTCATAGGCGGCATACAATTAGCCGTCTTATACCCCGAAGACCTCCGCTTGCCACGCTCGATTTCCCAATGATTTTTCTGAGCAATGATTAAGTGGCTAGTTGCGCCTAAGGTGGACGACGGTCTCGCAGTGGAAGGTTTGTGGGAACAGGTCGACTGGCGTGATCTTGACGGGGGAGAAGGTGCCTTCCTCGACAAAGCGCTTGAGATCGCGCGCCAGGGTGGCAGGGTCGCAGCTCACATAGGCGACATCGCGGGCACTCGTGCTGGCGATAAGGCCGATCGCCTCGGGGGCGAGGCCTGCGCGCGGCGGGTCGACCACCAAGATGTCGGCATCCTGGTCGGGGAACTCGCGCACCGCGTCTCCGCCAATGACGTCGACGTTATCAAGCTTGTTGATTTCCAGGTTACGGCGTAGATCGCGCACGGCGGGGCCGTAGGCCTCGACGGCAGCGACAAAGTCGCAGCGGCGGGCGAGCGGCAGGGTAAAGGTGCCGGCACCGCAGTACAGGTCCACGGCAAGCTCGTCTTCCTGCGGGTCGAGCGCTTCCATGACAAGATCGATCAAAATCTCGGCACCCTTGGTGTTGACCTGGAAAAAAGACGGGGCAGACAAGCGCATCTGATCCTCGGCGATATTCTCGGTCCATGAGCCCTCTCCGGCGAGCATTTCGACCTTGGAGACACGGCGGGCCTTCTTTTCGCCCTTGCTCATCACGCGTACGATGCTCGTAGGATGAGCGGCGTCCGCCAGCACGCGGGAGACCTGCGAGCGCGGAAAAGAGCCTGTGGGCGTCCAGAGTGCGACCTCGAGTGCCTTGGTGCGGCGCGATGCGCGAATGCCCACGCGTTCGAGCCCCAAGTCATGGCTGCCGCTTAGATAGTTGAGTGCGCCGACGACCGATTTGAGTGCCTTCGGGAAGCGCTTATCGAACAGCGGACACATATCGACGGTCACGATTTTGCTGGGGTCGACACCGTGCATGCCAAGGCGCACGCGACCGTTGACGACGGTCGGTTCGAGCTCGATTTTATTGCGGTAGCCCCAGTCGTCCTTGGTGTGGCAGATGGGCTGTACCAACTCATCTGCCAGCTCAGGAGCGAACTTGCCGATGCGCTCGAGCGTGGAGCGCAGGTTTTGCTCCTTGGCGGCGAGCTGTGCCGTGCGTGAGAGATTGCCCCACGAGCAGCCGCCGCAGATGCCCACGAAGGGGCAGGGAGGCTGAATGCGATTGGGGCTTGGCTCCAGAATCTCGGTGGTGCGGGCGCGCATGAATGACTTGCCGTCCTGTACGACCTCGGCCTCGACGGTGTCGCCTGCCACGGAACCCTGCACAAAGACGGCCTTGCCGTTGTCGGCGTGCGCCAGCCCGTCGGCGCCGTAGGTCATCGATTCTATAGTGAGCTTCATATTCCTGCCTGTCATTCGCGTTGTTGTTCGCACCATGGTAGCAGGGAAAAGCGCCCCGCATCCGAGGCTTTCCTCAAATGCGGGGCGCTTCTACAAACTGCTTCTACAAACGACTATTTCGTCTTGCCGGTAATGAGCGTCTTAAGACCCAGGCCGATCAGACCCAGGCCCATGCGCACGCGGCCGGGGCGATGGCGCTCGATGGCCTTGGTCTTGCCAGCGGGCTTATCGCGACGGGCGCTCGTCTCGGGTGCGGGCTTGGTGACCTGCGGATCGGGCTGAGGTGCAGGTGCAGGCTCGGGCTCAATGACGGTCGCCTGGACCTTCTGAACCTCGGGCGCTTTCTCCACGGCGGGCTCTGCGGCAGCCTCGGGCTCATTCACCGGGGGAGCGGAAACCGCTTCCGGTTTGGCAACTGCCCCATGTTCAACCTCGGCCTGAATAGCTTCTTCGGCCACGCGTTCCTTCTCCTGTGCGCGCTGCTGCGCGGCGGACTCGGCGTTGCGATAGGCACGCTCCAGCAGGGCTTCCTGCGAGTTGAAGGGTTTCTCACCCTCTGCACGCTCCACGGGGACCCAGGTGCCGTCGCTCGTGAGGCTGCGGGCCTTCACGTTGTCGCGCAGCTGCATGCCCATGTACTCGTGCACCAGGGCGCGGCAGGTGGGGTCGAGCACGGGGAAGGCAATCTCCACGCGGTGCTCGGTGTTGCGCGTCATCATGTCTGCCGAGCTCAGGTAAATCATGTCCGAGTCCACGCCGAAAGCATAGACGCGCGCGTGCTCCAAAAAGCGTCCGACGATGGAGCGGACATGCACGTTCTCGGTCTTGCCCGGAACACCGGGCTTGAGGCACGAGATGCCTCGGATGATCATGTCTACGCGCACGCCGGCACACGATGCCTCGGCGATCTTGTCGATAACCTCGCGGTCGGTCAGCGAGTTGAGCTTAAAGAACACGCGGGCGGGCTCGCCGGCAAGGGCGCGCTGGATCTCGCGGTCAAGCCCGCGCATGATGAGCGGTTTCAGTCCGACGGGCGCCACACCCAGGAAGCGGTAGTCGCCGCGCAGGTTGCCCAGCGACAGGTTGCGGAAGAACAGGTTGGCGTCCTCGCCGATGCCGGGATGGGCTGTCATGAGCATAAAGTCGCTGTAGAGTTTGGCCGTCTTCTCGTTAAAGTTGCCGGTGCCCAAAAGTGTGAGGCGCGTTAGCGCCATGCCCTCGCGATAGGTGAGCTGGCAGATCTTTGAGTGGCATTTAAAGCCCTCGGAACCATAGATGACGGTGCAGCCGGCCTCTTCCAGGCGCTCGGCCCACTCGATGTTGTTCTGCTCGTCAAAGCGTGCGCGGAGCTCCATGAGCACCGTGACCTCTTTGCCGTTCTCGGCAGCATCGATCAGCGACTCGCATAGGCGGCTCTGCTTGGCCACGCGGTAGAGCGTGATGCGCAACGAGATGCACTCGGGGTCGTAGGCTGCTTCGTGCACCAGGTCCAAGAACGGGTTCATGGCCTCGTAAGGGTAGAAGAGCAGCTTGTCGTGCTGCAGCACCTGCTCGCGGATGGAGCGGGTCATGTCGATGGTGGGATTGGGCTGCGGCTTAAACGGCGTAAAGAGCAGCTCGTTGCGCAGGTGCTCGGGAATCTTGCCCTCAATGCCAAAGACGTAGCCCAGGTTGAGCGGGATATCGCAGGTAAAGACCGAGCGACGCGAAAGCTCGAGCGCCTTGCGGATAGTCTTGAGCGTCGCCTTCTCGAGCGATCCCGAGACCGCGAGCACTACCGGCTGCAGGCGCAGGCGCTTCTTGAGAATGCGCTTCATGTGCTGGCGGTAGTCCTCTTCCTCCTCGACGCCCTCGACGTCCGGATCGATGTCAGCGTTGCGGGTGACGCGGATCAGCGCACGATCCAGCGGCTTATAGGAGCCAAAGCAGCTGTCCAGGCAGGCGAGGATGACGTCCTCGAGCAAGATGTAGGAGTAGGTGCCGGTGGGCGAGGGGATCTCGACCACGCGGTTCATCGAGGCGGGAATCTCGATAAGGCCCAGCAGGCTCTCCTCGTCGGTGGCACCGTCCAGACCACAGGCCAGATAGAGCGCGCCATTGCGCAGGTTGGGGAAGGGGTGGCGAGGATCGATGACCAGCGGCGAGATGACCGGTGACACGTAGGCCTGGAAGTAGCGGGTTACAAAGGTGCGCTCCTCGGGCGTAAGCGAATCGATGCGGGCGCGGTGAACGCCCAAGGTGTCGAGCTTGCCCTCGATGCTCTTAAAGATGGACTCCCAACGGGTAAGGAGCCCGGGCATTTCGGCCATGACAGCATCGACCTGTTCGGAGGCGGTCATATTGCTCTTGTTGTCGACAGGTTGTTTTTTGAGCTCCGCCAGATCGGACAGGCCGCCCACGCGCACCATAAGGAACTCGTCGAGGTTGGACTCGAAGATCGAGACGAACTTTAGTCGCTCGAATAACGGAACGGTTTCGTCGAAGGCTTCGTCGAGCACGCGGTTGTCAAAGCGTAGCCAGCTGAGCTCTCGGTTTTGCGTGTACGAGAAGTCGCGCGGCGGTTTGCGCAGCTTTGCGGCGGCTTGCTTCTTTTCGATTTTGCTCGGCATATGCATCTGTCCGTTCAGTCCCCACAAGGGACGGTAGCCTAACCCTATTCACTATTGTCTCAATTTAGTCGACTTGTGGCACGGACGTATTGTGCGAACGGTATCTTTACCTACTTCTTACGCTGACAAGTCATAGGACTGACGTCCTGCTCGTCTGCAAGCGGTCTATATCCTCACTCAACTGGTACGTAAGTGTGAATAAGAATGATGGATAGCTGAATATCATTGAATGCAGGCGGAAACGTAAACAAACATCATTTATATACATAAAACCGATTTAGCTATGCAATTCTGAATCAAAAGTTTAGAGATGCAATTGCAAATAGTTTTTTGGAAAAAAGAGCGTTTACCTTAGAAAAGTTACTTTAGAACGCCGAAGTACATTATGGGGGAATCTCGTGCGATATACCGTTCATCGCACTTTGTTGACCGTTCGGGGGCGAGGTGGAATTGCGGGTGGAATTTGGATATAACTAGAGCTGTCAGCAAGCAGCGTCCGCTATGGAAGGGCGCTGAGAGATTCGGCCGAAAGGCCCGAAAGAAAGGTAGGAGGCCATGACGAAAGGTCTGCACGTGCCTTCCGAGATCGGCAAGCTCAGGAAGGTCTGCCTGCACCGTCCCGGCGACGAGCTCCTCAACCTGCCGCCCGACGAGCTCGAGCGACTCCTGTTCGACGACGTCCCGTTCCTGGAGGTCGCGCAGCAGGAGCACGACACCTTCGCCCAGATCCTGAGGGACCAGGGCGTGGAGGTCCTCTATCTCGAGAACCTCGTCGCCGAGGTGTTCGACCAGGTCCCCGGCGCCCGCGCCGAGTTCACCGACCAGTACATCGCCGAGGCCGGCATCCGCGGCCAGCACATGCCGCAGATCGTCCGCGAGAAGCTGGACTCCATCGAGGACAACCTCGAGTTCGTCAAGAAGACCATGGCCGGCATGACCAAGTCCGAGATCGACATGCCCCTCACGGCCTCCACGACCCTCGACTCCCTGGTCAACTCCGAGTCCGAGTCCGACCTGATCATCGACCCGATGCCCAACCTCTACTTCACCCGCGACCCGTTCGCGGTCGTCGGCGAGGGCGTCAACCTCAACCGCATGTACTCGGTCACCCGCAACCGCGAGACCCTGTACGGCAAGTACGTCTTCAAGTACCACCCCGACTACAAGGACGTCTCGCTGTACTTCCGCCGCGACTGCCAGTTCCACACCGAGGGCGGCGACGTGCTGAACATCAACGAGAAGACCCTCGCCGTCGGCATCTCCCAGCGCACCCAGGCCGCCGCGATCGACGTCATGGCCCAGAACATCTTCTGGAACTCCGACTCCAAGGTCGAGCGCATCCTGGCCTTCGACATCCCGGTCTCGCGCGCCTTCATGCACCTCGACACGGTCTTCACCCAGATCGACGTCGATAAGTTCACGATCCACCCCGCCATCATGGGCACCCTGCGCGTCTACGAGCTGACCGCCGGCAAGAACCCGGGCGACGTGAACATCCGCCTGATCGAGGACACCCTCGAGCACGTCCTGGAGGACGCCACCGGCGTCGACCAGGTCAAGCTGATCCCCTGCGGCGGCGGCGACCCGATCGCGGCCTCCCGCGAGCAGTGGAACGACGGCTCCAACACCCTGTGCGTCGAGCCCGGCAAGATCTGCGTCTACGCCCGCAACACCGTCACCAACGACGTGCTGTACAAGGAGGGCCTGGACCTTCTCGTCGTGCCCTCCGCCGAGCTCTCCCGCGGCCGCGGCGGCCCGCGCTGCATGAGCATGCCCTTCTGGCGCGAGGACCTCTAGGGTCTTCTAGGACCCGTACAGGTCATAATACATACATCTAGCTGCCATTAGATGTCTCCCATTGGGGCGGTGCGGGTTTTCGCACCGCCCCAATCTTGTATGAGGAACGTCAACACGATTGGATGACTGCTTTTGTAAGGAGCTTGGCCATGGACATCAAGACGATTGGCGTTGAGGAATGGCTCAACGTTTGGGAGAAGAGCGCCACGTGGGACATCGCCCAGTCGACGATCTCGTCGCTCACCATGGGCGAGCTGCGCGCGCTTGATGAACAGGACGGCGCCACGTTCTACGAGCGCCTGGATCGCGAGAAGATGAACTACGGCTGGATCGAGGGCTCGCCGGAGTTTAAGGCCGAGGTTGCCAAGCTGTATCGTCGGGAGGTCAATCCCGATCACATTCTGCAGACCAATGGCTGCACGGGCGCTAACCTCAACGCCATCATGGCTGTGGTCGAGCCCGGCGACCATGTTATCGCCGAGTGGCCCACCTACGCGCCGCTCTACGAGATTCCGCGCACGCTGGGCGCCGAGGTCGAGTATTGGGAGCTTCGCGAGGAACTCGGCTGGAAGCCCGATATCGAGGAACTCAAGCGCTTGGTGCGCCCCAACACCAGACTCATCTGCATCAACAACGCATCGAACCCCATCGGTACGGTGCTCGATGCCGATATGCTCGGCCAGATTGCCGAGATCGCCCGTTCGGTGGGCGCCTACGTGCTGTGCGACGAGGTGTATCTGCCGCTTGAGAACACCGAGGCCTTTATGTCGATGGCTGACGTGTACGAGAATGCCATTGTCACCAACTCGGTGTCCAAGACCTATTCGGCGCCTGCGGCCCGCGTGGGCTGGGTCGTGGCAGACGAAGAGATATCCAGCCGCATCCGCACCTATCGCGATTACACCATGATCTGCGGCGGCGTGTTCAACGATGCCCTGGCGACCTATGTGCTTGAGCACAAGGACAAGATCCTTGAGCGCAATCGCAAGATCGTGTTTGGCAACCGCGATATCGCGCAGGCTTGGATCGATACGCAGCACCGCGTTTCCTGGACGGCGCCGCAGGGCGTGTCCACCTCGTTTATCCAGCTTGATATTCCCGAGGACGACGAGGAGTTCTGCAAGCGCCTGCTGTCCGAGAGGGGAGCGCTGCTGGTACCCGGCAGCCGCTTTGAGCTTCCCTGCGGCGCACGCCTGGGCTACTGCGCGAGCGAGGACGTTCTGCGCGAGGGCCTGAGGCTTTTGGGCGAGGCACTGGCGGAGTTCGATCGCTAGGATTCCGATGATCTTCGAGGGCCTTATCCAAATTAGCCGAAGATAATCGAAAACGGACCCGTTTCCCTAGTGAAGCGGGTCCGTTTTTCTATACCGAGAAGTCAAGTTGTTACAAATGGAGCCGTAAAGCGAGTCGGTATCCGCTGGGCCTTATACTGAGTTTCCGGTGAACGGTATCAAGCGTCTGGTAAACGGTAATTTATTTACCAGAAATGAATAGGACAAACTTTTTTCTGAATAAAAATGAAAATGGTTGAGACACGGTATGAACCGCTAATTCTATTCATAGCTTTATTGGAAATATGCAATATGAGGGTGGTTTAGCAAAGTTTAGTTCCATTTGATTTTAGGATTGAAAACGCGTTTAAGCACGTAAATACGCTTTATTAAGATGAAGTGTGCCATGCGTGAAGTATATGTGTATGCCGTTCACCCCCTATAAAAAACCGTTCGGGGGCAAGGTGGAAGTATGAGCTGATTTTGGATATAAATATGTCGTCAGCAATAACGCCTCACACGGAGGGGCGCTAACGAATCGGCCCTGACAAGGGCCCGAAAGAAAGGTAGGAGGCCATGACGAAAGGTCTGCACGTGCCTTCCGAGATCGGCAAGCTCAGGAAGGTCTGCCTGCACCGTCCCGGCGACGAGCTCCTCAACCTGCCGCCCGACGAGCTCGAGCGACTCCTGTTCGACGACGTCCCGTTCCTGGAGGTCGCGCAGCAGGAGCACGACACCTTCGCCCAGATCCTGAGGGACCAGGGCGTGGAGGTCCTCTATCTCGAGAACCTCGTCGCCGAGGTGTTCGACCAGGTCCCCGGCGCCCGCGCCGAGTTCACCGACCAGTACATCGCCGAGGCCGGCATCCGCGGCCAGCACATGCCGCAGATCGTCCGCGAGAAGCTGGACTCCATCGAGGACAACCTCGAGTTCGTCAAGAAGACCATGGCCGGCATGACCAAGTCCGAGATCGACATGCCCCTCACGGCCTCCACGACCCTCGACTCCCTGGTCAACTCCGAGTCCGAGTCCGACCTGATCATCGACCCGATGCCCAACCTCTACTTCACCCGCGACCCGTTCGCGGTCGTCGGCGAGGGCGTCAACCTCAACCGCATGTACTCGGTCACCCGCAACCGCGAGACCCTGTACGGCAAGTACGTCTTCAAGTACCACCCCGACTACAAGGACGTCTCGCTGTACTTCCGCCGCGACTGCCAGTTCCACACCGAGGGCGGCGACGTGCTGAACATCAACGAGAAGACCCTCGCCGTCGGCATCTCCCAGCGCACCCAGGCCGCCGCGATCGACGTCATGGCCCAGAACATCTTCTGGAACTCCGACTCCAAGGTCGAGCGCATCCTGGCCTTCGACATCCCGGTCTCGCGCGCCTTCATGCACCTCGACACGGTCTTCACCCAGATCGACGTCGATAAGTTCACGATCCACCCCGCCATCATGGGCACCCTGCGCGTCTACGAGCTGACCGCCGGCAAGAACCCGGGCGACGTGAACATCCGCCTGATCGAGGACACCCTCGAGCACGTCCTGGAGGACGCCACCGGCGTCGACCAGGTCAAGCTGATCCCCTGCGGCGGCGGCGACCCGATCGCGGCCTCCCGCGAGCAGTGGAACGACGGCTCCAACACCCTGTGCGTCGAGCCCGGCAAGATCTGCGTCTACGCCCGCAACACCGTCACCAACGACGTGCTGTACAAGGAGGGCCTGGACCTTCTCGTCGTGCCCTCCGCCGAGCTCTCCCGCGGCCGCGGCGGCCCGCGCTGCATGAGCATGCCCTTCTGGCGCGAGGACCTCTAAGTCTTTCCGTTTCCGGTGCGGTCCCCCTACAACCGCACCGGCTTCGCCCGTTAAACGGGCAACACTGATACTTACGTAATTCATTTCTTCGAAAGGAATCGAACCATGGGTGTTAACCTCTCCGGCCGTAGCTTCCTCAAGCTTCTCGACCTCACCACCGAGGAGATCGAGTACCTGCTCAAGCTCTCCAAGAACTTCAAGGATATGAAGCGCGCTGGCGTTCCGCATCGCTATCTCGAGGGCAAGAACATCGTTCTGCTCTTCCAGAAGACCTCCACTCGTACCCGCTGCGCCTTCGAGGTCGGCGGCATGGACCTGGGCATGGGCGTGACCTATCTCGATCCCGGTTCGTCGCAGATGGGCAAGAAGGAGTCCATCGAGGACACCGCCCGCGTTCTCGGCCGCATGTATGACGGCATCGAGTTCCGTGGCTTTGCCCAGGACGACGTCGAGGAGCTCGCTGCTAAGTCCGGCGTGCCCGTGTGGAACGGCCTGACCACTGAGTGGCATCCCACCCAGATGCTCGCCGATATCCTGACCGTCCAGGAGAACTTCAACTACGACATCAAGGGCAAGACCCTCGTCTTCATGGGCGACTGCAAGAACAACGTCGCTCGCTCCCTCATGGTCGTCTGCTCCAAGCTCGGCATGAACTTCGTGGCCTGCGGCCCCGAGGAGTGCATGCCCGCCGACGACGTCATCGAGGCCTGCAAGCCCATCGCCGAGGCCAACGGTTGCACCATCAAGCTGACCACCGACGTCAAGGACGGCGTCACCGGTGCCGACGTTATCTACACCGACGTGTGGGTCTCCATGGGCGAGCCCGACGAGGTCTGGGCCGAGCGTATCGCTCAGCTCACCCCGTATCGTGTTACCTCCGAGGTCATGGCTATGGCCAACCCGGGCGCCATCTTCCTGCACTGCCTGCCCAGCTTCCACGACACCAACACCACCATTGGCGCCGAGAAGTGCGAGCAGTTCGGCATCACCGAGCAGGAGGTCACCGACGAGGTCTTCGAGAGCCCCGCTTCCAAGGTCTTCGACGAGGCCGAGAACCGCATGCACACCATCAAGGCTGTCATGTACGCCACGCTCAAGTAAGAGCATCTA
Source organism: uncultured Collinsella sp. (assembly GCA_900544935.1). Lineage (GTDB taxonomy): Bacteria > Actinomycetota > Coriobacteriia > Coriobacteriales > Coriobacteriaceae > Collinsella. The sequence continues at coordinate 3,336 of UQXB01000054.1, read as the reverse complement.
GCATCTCGCTCGGGGTGTCTTGCTGCACACCCCGAGCGGCTTTGTCTGGTAAATATCTCGCACCAGGCGGCAGGCACGGCACGGAAGAGCCGCTTCGGGCGAGATCAGTAAATGATTTATGAAGGGGGGATGAGAACTATGACTGAGACCGCTAAGAAAAAGCGCGGTATGCCTTCATCGTTCACCATTCTTCTTGCTCTGCTGGCAATTGTCGCAGTGATTACCGTTATCGTCTCCGGCACGTCCGGTGGCGCGGTTACTGCCGCCCGTCTGAGCGATTTCTGCACCGCCCCGATTAAGGGCTTCGCTGACGCTCTGCCCGTCTGCCTCTTCGTTATGATCCTGGGCGGCTTCCTCGGCATGATGACCGAGACCGGCGCCCTGGACAACGGCATCGCCGTCCTGGTGCAGAAGCTTAAGGGTAATGAGATCATGCTCATTCCCGTGCTGATGCTCATCTTCTCCCTCGGTGGTACCACCTATGGTATGTGCGAGGAGACCGTTCCCTTCTACGCCTTGCTTGCCGCTACCATGATGGCCGCTGGCTTCGACCCGATGGTCGGTGCCGCCACCGTCCTGCTCGGCGCTGGCTGCGGCTGCCTGGGCTCCACGGTTAACCCGTTCGCCGTCGGCGCTGCCGTCGACGCTCTGACCGGCGTTGGCATTGAGGTCAACCAGTCCATCATCATCGGCCTCGGTGCCGTCCTGTGGATTGTTACCACTGCTATGTCCATCTTCTTCGTCATGAGCTATGCCAAGAAGGTCAAGGCTGACAAGGGTTCCACCATCCTGTCGATGCAGGAGCTCAAGGACGCCGAAGAGGCTCACGGCAAGGCTGCTTCTGAGGTTCACAATGAGGTCAAGCTCACCGGTCGTCAGAAGGGTGTTCTGATCGCCTTTGCCTTCACCTTCGTCGTCATGATCGTCGGCTTCATCCCGCTGGCCGACCTCAACGAGGGCGTCGCCAACTTCTTTGACGCTGGCGCTGTCTACGATGCCGACGGTAACGCCGTCGTCCAGGGCTGGTCTGCCCTGATCACCGGCCTGCCCATTGGCCAGTGGTACTTCGACGAGGCTTCCACCTGGTTCTTCCTCATGGCTGTCCTGATCGGTATCATCGGTGGCCTGTCCGAGAAGCAGATCGTCAACACCTTCATCACCGGCGCTGCCGACATGATGTCCGTTGTTCTCGTCATCGCCCTCGCTCGTGGTATCTCCGTCCTCATGGCTAACACCGGCCTCGACGTCTACGTCCTCGACGCTGCCGCCAATGCCCTGGCTGGCCTGTCCGGTGTGATCTTCGCTCCCATGAGCTTCCTGGTCTACTTCGGCCTGTCCTTCCTGATCCCCTCGACCTCCGGTATGGCCACCGTCTCCATGCCCATCATGGGACCGCTGGCTGTTAAGCTCGGCTTCTCGCCCGAGGTCATGGTCATGATCTTCTCCGCCGCCATCGGTGTCGTGAACCTGTTCACCCCGACCTCCGGCGCCATCATGGGCGGTCTCGCCCTGGCCAAGATCGAGTGGACGACCTGGCTCAAGTTTGCCCTTAAGCTCATCGTCGCGCTCTCCGTCGTCTGCGCCATCATCCTGACCGTCGCCTGCGTGTTGCTCTAAGTACCCAACGGGTACCCCACGGAAACCTTGACGATCCTGTAAAGGATCACCTGGTCATCGTCTGTCCGGTGGGGTCAACCCACCGGTAGACTCCTACCTTTAGCCCCCTCCCGTTCCGTGCGCGGGAGGGGGCGCTCTTGTGTTCCGGCGTTTTACCAAACGCCGGAACCACTCGACGCTGCAAGCCCGCCAGAGCGGCAATCTGACGTTCAATCGTCGGGCATGGCCAAAAGGCCTATGCCCTCCTCTTTCACGTCACCTTGCTCGCTCTGGCGGGCTTTCGCTGACTTTTGCTCCACCTGCGGCGCTGCCATTGTTGGTGCAGGGGGTAGCTTGCTCGCTCTGGTGCCCGTTCGCTGGCTTTGGCTTTGCCTGTGACGTTTTCATTGTTGGTGCTGAGTGCCTTGTTTCCCGTCCCAAATGATCTACCTCGGGTCCCCGGTGGTTGCGGTGGGCGTGTTTGGTTGGTGCCTGTTGATGGTCTGGGTATCGGGGAGGGCGGGCTCCGTTATAATCGCCTAGAACATTAATTGGAAACGGGACGGGAGCCATACATGCGCCAGGGTTTCGACAACGCGAAGTATATCGAGCTGCAGGCTGCTCACATTAAGGAGCGCATCTCGCAGTTTGGTGGCAAGCTCTATTTGGAGTTTGGCGGCAAGCTGTTCGATGACTATCATGCGAGCCGCGTGCTGCCGGGTTTTGAACCGGACAGCAAGTTCCGCATGCTCAAGAGCATCGCCGACGATGTCGAGGTTATCATCGCGATCAACGCGAACCACATCGAGAAAAACAAGGCTCGTGGTGACCTTGGCATTACCTATGACGAGGATGTGCTGCGCCTGGTTGACCTGTTCCGCGGCAACGGCTTTGCCGTCGCGGCTGTGGTCATCACCCAGTACGCCGGCCAGCCTGCTGCCGATGTGTTCCGCAACCGCTTGAACGCGCTCGGTATTCCCGCCAAGCTGCACTATCCCATCGAGGGGTATCCGCACGATGTCGATCTGATCGTGTCCGACGATGGCTACGGCAAGAACGAGTTTGTCGAGACCACGCGTCCGCTCGTTGTCGTGACGGCACCCGGCCCCGGCTCGGGCAAGCTCGCTACTTGCCTCTCGCAGCTGTATCACGAGCATAAGCACGGTACCGCCGCCGGCTATGCCAAGTTCGAGACCTTCCCGGTCTGGAATCTTCCTCTGACGCATCCGGTCAATATTGCCTACGAGGCCGCCACGGCTGACCTCGACGACGCCAATATCATCGATTCGTTCCACCTTGAGGCCTACAACAAGACCACGGTCAACTACAACCGCGACGTCGAGGCCTTCCCGGTAGTCCGTGCCCTGATGGAAAAGATCCTGGGCAAGAGCCCCTACCAGAGCCCTACGGACATGGGCGTCAATATGGTCGGCTTTGCCATCACCGATGACGATGCCTGCCGCGACGCTTCCAAGATGGAGATTGTCCGCCGCTACTTTACCGCGGTCGAAAATGTGCGCCGTACCGGCGTGGGCGATGAGCAAGTCGACCGTCTCAAGATTATTATGAAGAAAGCCGGCATCGATAAGAACTACTCACCGGCGCGCTCGGCGGCCCTCACCAGGGAGCAACTGACGGGTGGTCCCGTGGGTGCCATGGTCATGCCCGATGGCTCCGTGGTGACCGGTAAGACCTCCACGCGCCTGGGCGCCGCAAGTTCGCTCATTATGAACGCCCTCA
>UQXB01000053.1:0-14158 GCA_900544935.1 uncultured Collinsella sp. | reverse complement strand
GAGCCGCTTGGAAGCCCAAGGCTAATCGTTACACCTCCGGCACGCTCAAGTTCTTTACCGAGCATGCAGTTTCCGCCATTCAGGGTGGCTACATGGAGTAGCGCACGTACGCATCGAATTTCTCCTCTCATAGATGTGCGGCACAAAGAGCCCCGAGCTCACACGAGCTCGGAGCTTTTTTCGTCTGGATTGGGGACGCATAGCCGGACGTAAACAATTTGCGTCTGGTAATAAGCGTACGAAAGCGCAATTTACGTCTTAATTTCGGACGCAAATCAAGACGAAAACCGTTTACGTCTGCTTTAAATCCGTACGAAAACGGTTTTCATCTTGCAGGGCAGTTGTCGTTTCTACAGTTCAACTTCCAGTTCGGCTTTGTGCTCGTAGAGGTAGTCGCGCATGTAGGGGATGGCAAATGAGACCTTGCCGTACGAAGGAGCCTCGATAATCGATTCTCTTAACAGGCGGCTGCGGACGGAGCTCACCTGTTGAGGCGTTTTGTTCAGGGCATCGGCAACCATGCTGGTCGAGCTCGTCTGCCCCAAAGACGCCATGCTCAGCAGATAAGCGATGCACGTGGGCGGAATGCGCTGCAGCGCGGGCTCAATCACCATGGCGCAGAAGCGTTCGCGTGCCGTTGCAATGCCACGCTCGGCTTCTTCTTCTCCAATAATCGCTGTGTGTGCACGTCTTGCCAACTGCCATGCGTAGTATCCAACGAGTTGGATCATGAAAGGATAGCCTTGCGTTGCCTCGGCAAGTTGGCCGGCAATACCTGGCTGCAACTCCATGCCAGACGCTTCAATGGTTTCCTCGAGGGAGTACGACACTTCGGTTACTGCCACAGCCTTCAGATCAAAGGGGAGGGCACGGCGCAAAAACGTAAGTGTCTTTCCGTTGATGATGCTTTCAATCATCGAAGGCAGCCCAGCAAAAACAAAGGCGATATCAAGGTCTTCGCCGATAACCTGCTGAATCGCAATGGAGAGCGTTCGGACCTCATCGAGCTCTGCGTCTTGAACCTCGTCGAGAGTGATGAGCAGGCCATTTCCATTCTTGGTTATTGTCTGTCTCATGGCGTCGCGTAGCGATGGGCCGATTCGCTCAATATCTATGCTGCCGATGGATATGCCAGCTACGGTGGGCTCAAATCTGGCGTGTTTGGCCTGGAATTTGGGCTGCAGCTGTTCGAGAATGCGCTGGCAAAGTCCCTCGGTTGCGACCTCTTTTATGACCGTCCAGCCACGGCTTTGCGCCAAACGTGAGCACTCGTCAAGGAGGACCGTCTTGCCCGTTCCACGGACGCCGGCTATGCGCATTAGGCGCCCAGGGGCACTAGGCCCGTTGGTGAGGCCTTCACTGAATTCTTCAAGTACATCTTCGCGGCCGATAATCGTGGGAGGTGTTTTACCTGCTGTGGGCTTAAAAGGGTTTGTTTGCATGTGAGCCACCTTTGCTCAAGATATAGCAAGATATAGCAAAGTATAGCAAGATATAGCAAAGTATAGTGAGATATAGCAACGTATAGCGCTGTTTGCGGGTTCTTACGGTGGTGCTATTTCCCGAATGCCGCGCGCACAAAGCGCTGGGCGAACAGCTTATTAGCGATGTTGATGACATGGCCCAAGAACAGCGCCGAGATGGCGGTGGTCACGCCAAAGCCGCCCAGGTTGTGCATAAGCGCGAGCGACAGAACGAGAGACACGGCGACATGCGAGCAGTCGAACACGACTTTTACGTCGCCAAAGCGGCGTTTAATCTTTTCGGCAATGACCTGCACCAGGCCGTCGGGCGCGTTGGGGACAACGCCCATGTTGACGACGAGACTTACGCCAAATGCAGTGACAGCGAGGGAGAGCAGCATGGTCTCAACCTGTATGGGGAGTGCTGCGGGATGCAGCGGGTTGACCGCCATGAAGAAGTCGGTGAAGCCGCCGATGAGCGTTGAGAAGCACAGCTCGAGCATGATGCGCGGCTGGAACTCGCGTCGCAAGATAGTGAATTGTGCCACGATGTAGGCGACATAGGTAGCAGTGATCCAAAAGCCGAGCGTCTTGCCCGTGAGCATGGATAGGGTTGTGGCAAAGCACGTGAGCGCGGCGACGCCCAGGCCAGATGCCGTCTGGAGACTCATGCCGAGTGCCAGTACTGCAACGCCCGCCAGATACATCAGCATCCTGATGACGGTATGGAACCAATCGATCTTCTCGCCATTCATGATGATGAGCGGTCGCATGTTGCTACCCGTCCTTTCGGTTGTGTGAAAAAACTGACCCGGACCGGCAAAAGAGGGTTATCGGAGGCACTGCTGTTAAAGCAGAAAAGCCGGCCCCACGGTCAGTTGTCTAGGAAGTGTCTCGCTGTGCCGGAATGGGACTGAAGGGCCAGAGAGACGGGAGGAAAGCAAATGACATTGCGTGGGCAATAGGATGCCAAGATGGTAGGGTGCGTCTTAGCATCCTATTGCTCACGCTCAACGAAATCGGTTTCGTTTGAGCCTTAGTATACGCACGGGATTCTATTTGCAAAGAGAAAAACAATAAAAAGTGAACGTTCACCTAATCGTAACAACTCGTTGGCTGTATCATGGCGGTAGTCGATACGAAACCGATTTCGTATCGACTACGCATGCGTTGTATCTGTCCATTATCTGGTGGTGTAAACGAGGGGTTACACCTGCCGCAAAAGCGGCATCCATCATTGTCCAGATTGAAAGGATCACCATGGAACAGCATACCGATTGCTCGTACTGCATGTGCGGGACCGACAACACGCTCGTCGATGCCTTTGGCATCCCCATGCTTGACCTGCCTGCCAGCAAGCTCATCTTGTTTAAGGAGCAGAGTCATAAGGGCCGCGTAATCGTGGCCTCCAAGCAGCACGTCGATGACATCTCCTGCATGTCCGAGGAAGACGCCGCCGCCTTTATGGCCGATGTCCGCCACGTCGCGGCAGCGCTGCACAAGGCGTTCAATCCCGACAAGATTAACTTTGGTGCCTACGGCGACACCATGCATCACCTGCACGTGCATATCGTCCCCAAGTACAAGGACGATCCGTTTGAGTTTGGCGACGTGTTTGCCATGAACCCCGGTCGCGTCACGCTCGAGTCGGCTCAGTACGACGAGATCGCCCAGGCAATTGTCGCCAACCTGTAAGCGAGTAAAAGCTGCTATTTCGAATAGAAGCACTTGGCTTCATTGCCAGTTAAAAGGAGCTTATCTATGAATGCAGGAGTTGTTTCACTCCTTTGGGTGCTGGTGGGCGTAGTCCTGCTGGTCGCCATGATCGTTAAGTTTAAAATCAACAGCATCATTGCGCTTATTCTTTCCGCCATTTTTATCGCCCTTGCCGACGGCATCTCTGTGGGCGACCTTGTCACCACCATGGAAGATGGACTGGGCGGAACGCTTAAGTCGCTTGCGCTGATCATTATCTTTGGCGCAGCCATCGGAAAACTGATGACCGATTCGGGTGCCTCGCAGCAGATTGCCGACACTATCGTTGACAAGCTCGGTATTAAGCTGCTGCCTGTTGCGCTTCTGATCATCGGCGTTATCTTTGGTATGAGCATGTTCTACGAGGTGGCGTTCCTTATCGTTACGCCGCTCGTTATCAGCATCGCCAAAGAGGCCGACATCCCCTATATGCGCCTGATTATCCCGGCTGTTTCTGGTACCACGATGGGCCATTCTCTTTTTCCGCCGCAGCCTGGTCCTATGGCGCTGGTGAGTGCCTTTGGTGCCGAGGTTCCGCCGGTCTACATCTTTGGTCTGATCGTCACGATTCCGACACTTATCTGCTCTGGTCTTTTGCTGTGCCATTTCATCCCCGGTCTCGATGACATGCCGCTTGGCAATGTTATGAAGCCGGCGGAGCGCAGGCCCGCGGACGAGCTTCCGCCGTTCTGGCTTTCCATTCTGGTGCCGCTGTTCCCGGCAATCATCATGATTGGGGCTTCGATTATCAAGAACACGGTGGGCGAGGGTTGCTTTGCATACGATCTTGCCAGCTGCATCGGTAGCGCAGATATCACTATGCTCATCACGATGATTCTTGCCATGGTTGCGTATGGTTATACGCGCGGCATGGATGGCGGAGAGATCTCTAGCTCTATGTCCGATGCTATCAAGGGCGTCGCGAACGTGCTGCTCGTTATCGGTGCCGGCGGCATCATGAAGCAGGTCATCATTACTTCTGGCGTTGGCGCGACGCTTGCCGACATGGTGAGCCTCATGCCGGTGTCGCCGCTGATTTTGGCTTGGGTGATCACGGTGGTCCTGCGCCTGCTCACCGGCCAGGGTACCGTCTCGGCCATCACCGCCGCCGGCGTCGTGGCACCTATGGTTACGCAGTTTGGCATCAACCCGGTGCTTGCAGTACTGGTCTGCGCCTGCGCATCCAATACCATCACGCCTATGTATGACGGCGGCTACCTGCTGTTCCAGCAGTCGTTTGGCCTGTCGATGAAGGATACCTATAAGACATGGGGCCTGTTGGAGCTCGTCAACTCCGTTGTCGGCCTCATCATGGTTCTAATCCTGAGCCTGTTTATCTAGGCGAGAAACGCATAAGACAAGCGTGTCTCACCGCAAGCCCGCGGACAGTTGCCTATCAAACTGTCCGCGGGCCTTTGCTTTTTATACCAACGGCATGTCGCACCCGTCCCCCCCCATAAGTTGCGGTGGAATAGTTCCTGTTTTTGCTGCTGAAGGCTTTGAGCAGGAACTATTCCACCGCAACTTATGGGGGGACGGGGGATGCGATAGTATTGCATGGTGGTATTCGATTAACTGAGGCTTCATCCGAGGGCTTTATGGAACAGCAGCATTATCAGAGCCTGCAAGACCAGGCGTACAACGCATTGCGGTCCAAGATCATCTATGCCGAGCTCAAGCCCGGCACGCGCCTTTCGGCGATTGGTCTGGAAAAGGAGACGGGAATCGGGCGCACGCCCATTCGCGAATCCTTTGTGCGCCTGCGTGAGCAGGAGCTGGTGGAAACGCGTCCCAAAAGCGGCACCTATGTCTCAAAAATCAGCATGGAGCGCGCCGAGAACGCCTGTTTCTTGCGCGAGAAACTCGAGCGAAGCGTGCTTATTAAATGCTGTTCGGCCGCCTCGCCCGAGCAAAAGCAGCGGATTGAGCAGATCCTTGCCGAGTCCGAGTCGCTCGACCATAGCGAAACGCGTCGTTTCTTTGACCTGGACAACCTGTTCCATGAGACGTGTTTTGAGATTGCCGGTCGTCACATGTTGTGGGATTGGATGAAGAGCGTCAACACGCATTTTGAGCGATACAACTGGTTGCGTATGGTGTCGCAGGATTTGGATTGGGAGCCGATTCGTCGGCAGCATCGCCGGATTCTCGAGGCCATTAAGAGGGGCGATACCGACGCGGCGAGCTATCTGGCAGAGACGCACCTGCACCTGATGCCCGAAGAGCAAGGTCCGGTTATCGCCTTGCATCCCGACTATTTTGAGCTGTCCAAAGACTCGGCCATCTAACTCGCCCCCTTCATTAGTTGCGGTGAAATAGGGATTGTTTTGCGGCTCTGATGGTGTAAACAGTCCGTATTTCACCGCAAGTGCGAGACGCTACCGGGGCACAAAAAAGCTGCGGCGCCGCTTGGAGGAAAAGACCGGAAGCAAGGGTCCATTCCTCCAGACGGCGCCGCAGCTGTTTTGATGGCTCGGTTTTTGTCGATGTGGCTCAACTGGGCGCGGTTGTCAGCCGAGTAGGCAAAGCGGCTCGGGGGCGTGTCGCTTCCGTCACGTTCTATCAGCATACAAGACGTTTTCGGTTCTTGTCCGTGACGGAAACGGCGCGCTTCCGAGCCGCTTTAAAAGAAAGGGGGCGAGGTCTAGGGCACGCCCCCTTTCACGATAGAGAGCTAAACCTAGCCGCGGGCCTTCTTGACGACGTCCATGGCCTCGCGGGCGATCTGCTCGACCTTGGAGAAGTCGCCGTCGGCAAACAGGGCCGGCTTGACCATCCAGGTGCCACCGCAGGCGATGATGGCGGAGGAGCTCAGGTACTCCTCGACGTTGGCGGTGCTCACGCCGCCGGTGGGCATAAAGCGGTGGCCGACAAACGGAGCGGCGAGGGCCTTGATGGTGTTCAGGCCGCCATACTGGGACGCGGGGAAGAACTTGGTGACCTTGAGGCCCAGGTTCTCGGCCGCGGTGACCTCGGAGGGGGTCACGGTGCCGGGCAGCACGGGCAGGTCGATGTCGATGCAGTGCTTCACGACGTCCTCGTTGTAACCCGGGGAGACGATGAACTTGGCACCGGCGGCGCGAGCCTGCTCAACCTGCTCGACGGTCAGGACGGTGCCGGCGCCAACGCACATCTCGGGCTCGGCCTCGGCCATAGCGGCGATGCACTCGGCGGCGCAGGCGGTGCGGAAGGTGACCTCGGCGGACTTCATGCCAGCTGCCATAAGGGCGTGGGCGAGCGGAGCGGCGTCCTCGACCTTGTCGAGCACGACGACCGGCACGATGCCCAGGGACTCAAGCGTGGTGTAGAACTGATCGAACATAATGTTCCTTTCGATGTATGGCGCGCATGGGCGCGTGATTGCCAAATATGCTGGTCAGGAGCCGATTTTGGATTGGTTATCGGAGGCACTGCTTGGGGTTCAAGCAATTCCAAAACCAGCTGCTCGACCAGTCATGTAGGGAATGCCAGGCAAAACCGGAATGGGACTGGTGGTTTTGTCCGGCCGGAGGAATCGGGGAGCGGGCCGCAGGGGTATGGGATTGGAAAGCTGCGGCCCGCGGAATGGAGACGGACTAGCGCGCGACGCGGGTGCCACCGTCGGCGGCGGATGCCACGGCTGCGATCTCGTCTGCGGTCACCAAGTTGGAATCGCCCTTGATGGTGAGCTTGAGGATCGAGGCTGCAATCGCGTAGTTGACGGCGTCCTGCGGGTCAAAGTCGTTGATGAGGGCATGGACGAAGCCGGCGTTGAAAGCGTCGCCGGCGGCAACGCCCTCGAGCACGTGCACATCGTGAGCAGGGGAGAACCAGTACTCGCCGCTCTCGGCGTCAAAGAGCATGCCCATCCAGATGGAGCGCTCGACGCAAGAGATGTTGCGGACGACCGAGGCGACCTTTTTGCAGCCGTACTCGGCGCAGATCTGACGGGCCATCTCGACGTAGGTGTCGCGCTCCTCGATGCCATGGGCAAGGGAACCAGAGACGCAGGTCATGCCGAGGCCGGCGGGCGCATCCTCGTCGTTGGCGATGCAGATGTCGACGAGCGGCAGGAGTTCCTTCATGGTGGCCTGCGACTTCTCGGGCGACCACATCTTGCCGCGATAGTTCACGTCGCACACGGTGGTGATGCCCTTGGCGCGGCAGGCGGCGAGTGCCTCCTTGCAGGCGGCGGCCATCTCATCGGAGACGGCGGGGGTCACGCCGGAGAAATAGAAGACATCGATGCCCTTGAGGATCTCGTCCCAGTCAAAGACGTCGCGTTTGGCCATGTTGATGGCAGAGAACTTGCGGTCGTAGACGCAGCCGTTGCCGCGCTGCGAGGCGCCGACCTCAAACACATAGGAGCCAAGACGGTCGCCCTGACGCACGACGCGCGTTGTGTCGACGCCGTAGGCCTTCAGCGAGCGCAGCGCGCACTCGCCTAGGCGGTTGGCCGGGACAACGGATACGTAAGCGGCCTTGTTGCCTTGGTAGGCCAGGGAAAGAGCGGTGTTGGCCTCGGCGCCACCGTAGCGGACGTCAAACTCGGTTGCCTGCTCAATGCGCAGATGATCTTTGGGCGAGAGCCTCATCATGATTTCGCCGAAGGTAAGAACCGTTTTACCCATGGTCGCGCAGCTCCTTCTTGCTCGTGCGTACACCTTTGATATGGCGTTGGCGCGGAGGTGCCAAGACGGTAGGGTACATCTTTGCACCTCCGCGCCAACGCTTGCCGAAATCGGTTTACGAAATCGGTTTCGTTTCGAGTTGTAGTATACTCACCTACAGCGTTTTGCAAGCGAGATTTTTAAAAAAATGCCTAAAATGGCTCAGACTACTGACAATTGGGAAACGGGGTGCGCCATGGCGCAGATGAGAATCAAGGACATTGCCGCCGAGGCGGGCGTGAGCCCGGCCACGGTCTCGCGCTATCTCAACAACCGCCCCGGGCAGATGACCGAGGAAACCCGCGCTCGCATCGCGGCGGTTATCGAGCGCACCGGCTATCGCCCACGTGCTGCCGCGCGCAATCTGCGCAGCTCGCGCACCAACCTCATCGGCGTGATCCTGGCCGACATCGCCAACCCGTTCTCCAGCGCTATGCTCGAGGGCCTTTCCGCCAGTGCCGCCGCGCGCGGCTGCTCGCTCATGACGGCCATTAGCGGCAACGATCCCGCCAAGGAGGCCGAGTCGCTCACCAGACTTATCGATGCCGGCGTGGACGGCCTGGTCGTCAACACCTGCGGAGGCAACGACAAGGCGATCGCCGCGGCCGCGGGGCGCCTGCCCGTTGTGCTGCTCGACCGCGACGTTGCCGACGGCGGTGTCGATCTGGTGACATCTAACAACCGTGAGCTGGTCGCCGGCCTGGTAGACGCCTTGACCGCCGCTGGCAGCGAGCGCCTATGCCTGCTCACCGAGGCAAGCGACGATAGCCCCGTGCGTCGCGAGCGCGCCGAGGCCTTTACCGACGAGCTTTCGCGTCGAGGTCTTGCGGGCGAGGTCGTCACCCTGGCCGATGGTGGCGTCACGGGCGTCGGCCGCTTGGACGAGACCATCCGTGGCTATGCAGGTAAAAAGCTCGGCCTCATTGCCGTCAACGGCCTGGTCTTTCTGCGTCTGACCGAGGCGCTGGCACAGTTGGGACCCTCGCTGCCGGCGGGGCTCAAGATCGCGACGTTTGACGACTACCCCTGGAACCATGTGCTCTTTGGCGGCGTGACCACGGCCGCGCAAGACACCCTTACCATCGCCGAGCGCGTGGTCGAGTGCCTCTCCGAGCGCATTGACGTTGTTACCACTACGGTGGGCGAGGCCGCAAAGCTGGCGCCCAAACGCATCGAGATTCCCGGCCACATCGAACATCGCGCATCAACCTCGCGCTAACCATTCGTTCGCAACTGCCTGTTCACACACGTTTTTTGAGCGCTTGATACGCTTTAACCCTGCGGAAACATTTTTCTGCGATAGTATCTGCGATATAGACCAGTCGAAACCCGCCCGAAAGAAAGGGGAGCGACATGAACCAGCAGAACATCGATTACGTACTCCGCTCCGTAGAGCAGCGTGACATCCGCTTTGTACGTCTGTGGTTTGTCGACATTCTCGGCCGCCTCAAGAACTTTGCCATTAGCCCCGAGGACCTCGAGGTCGCTTTTGAGGAGGGTATTGGCTTTGACGGCTCCGCCATCGAGGGCTTTGCCACGCCCGAGGAAGCCGACATGTTGGCGTTCCCCGATGCTTCGACCTTCCAGATTTTGCCGTGGCGCCCGAGCCACAACGGCGTCGCCCGCGTGTTCTGCGACGTGTGCACTCCCGATCGCAAGCCGTTTGCCGGCGACCCGCGCGATGCCCTGCGCCGCATGTTCCGCAAGGCCGAGAAGGCTGGCTACCTGCTCAACGTGGGCGCCGAGCTGGAGTATTACTATTTCCCCGACGAGCACACCCCCGAGCCGCTCGACAACGTGGGCTACTTCGATCTTTCGGTGAGCGATGCCGCCCGCGACCTGCGCCGCAACACGGTCCTCACGCTGGAGAAGATGTCCGTGCCCGTGGAGTACACCTTCCATGCCGCCGGCCGCTCGCAGCACGGCATGAGCCTGCGTCACGCCGAGGCCTTGAGCATGTCCGACGCCATCACCACGGCCAAACTCATCATTAAGCAGCAGGCCTACGAGAGCGGTTGCCACGCATCCTTTATGCCCAAGCCGTTGGCAGGCGAGGATGGCAGCGCCATGTTTTTGCATCAGTCGCTGTTCGACCACGACGGCAACAACGTCTTTTGGGGCGAGGACGACGAGAAGTACCACCTCTCCGATATCGCCAAGCATTATATGGCCGGCATTCTGGCGCATGCCCGCGAGATCAGCGCCATCACCAACCCCACGGTCAACTCATACAAGCGTATCACCACGGGCGGCGACTCCGTGCCGCAGTACGCCACGTGGGGCCTGCGCAACCGCGCGAGCATGGTCCGCATCCCGGTCTACAAGCCCGGCAAGCAGCTGTCCACGCGCATCGAGCTTCGTAGCCCCGACCCCATGGCCAACCCGTACCTGGTCAACGCCGTCACGCTGGCGGCTGGTCTCGACGGCATCGAGCGCAAGCTGGAGCTCCCGCCCGAGGCCACGGCCGAGACGCTCGAGCTTACCGACCGCCAGATGCTCGAGGCTGGCTACACGCCGCTGCCGCGTTCGCTCAAAGAGGCGCTCGACGTGTTTGAGGACTCGCAGTTTATGAAGGATGCCCTCGGCGAGCACATCCACAGCTTCTTCCTCAAAAAGAAGCGCGATGAGTGGCATAAGTTTGAGTCCACGATCACCGAGTGGGAGATCAAGCATTATCTGGCGAACTCCTAATCGCGCTGGCTTGTTCCAGTACGATTGAGCTCATTTCCTTGGAGGCCGATATGTCCGAAAAGAGTGCCCTGTTCATGGCGCGCACGACGCGCTTCCACGAGTTTGCCCGCAGCTTGACGACCACCCTGGGTGTCGAGGTGAGCCTGGCTACCCCCGATTCGCCGACTGCGGCGCACGACTTTGACCTGCTGATCCTCGATTCCGATGGAATCCGCAGCGACCGCATCGATCAGATTGCCAAGTGGCTTGACGATCGCGGCGGCGTCCCCATGTTGGTGATCGTCGACGACGAGGCGCTCGGCACCCTGCGCCTGCCGAATCACGCGCATGCCGACTTTGTATGCCCCACGGCGACACCCAACGAGCTCAAGGCTCGCGCGCAGCGCCTGATGGGCGAGGAGGAGACCGTCACCGCCGACGATGTACTCAACATCGATAACCTCGAGATTAACCTGGCTACCTACCAGGTAACGCTCGATAACGAGCCTATCGACCTGACGCTGATGGAGTACTCGCTGCTGAGCTTTTTGGCGACGCACCCCAACCGTGCCTACAGCCGCGAGGTACTGCTGCACCGCGTGTGGGGCTTTGAGTACTGCGGCGGTACGCGTACCGTCGACGTGCACATCCGACGCATCCGCTCCAAGGTGGGCCTGCAGATCGCAGCACATATCACCACCGTCCGCGGCGTGGGCTATCTGTTTAAGGACTAGCTTTTCACCACAAAGGGACAGGCACCTTTGTGGTGGTTTTGCCGCATACGTGGATCCCTTTCGAGTTTGCAGCAGAACTTAAGCCTTCCTAAAAGATTGCGTTCTCATACACGTTCGCCCGCATATTGGGGTACAACTCAACGTGAACAATGATGGCCCGCCACATGTTTGGCGGGCCTTTGGTTATTTGACGAAAGGATCGCAGCCATGAGCGAGAACGATTCCCAGCGCCCCCAGGATCCGGGCAATGCCGGCGATACTCAGCAGCAGCCGCGCGTGCAGGTGGAGTCGACGCCTGCCGACGGCAACATTCCCTACGTGCAGGCCTACGACACGCAGACCGGCAAGCCGCTGGGCGGCCAACAGGTTGTAAACAAGCACACAGTGGTCAAGACCAAGACCAAAAAGCTGCCGATCTTCATTACCGCGCTTGCCGGCTGTGCCTGCGGCGCCCTGCTGGTCATCGCGCTCATTATGAGCGGCACGCTCGATATCGGCGGCGGCAGGAACGCCGTGACGGCGGGTGCTTCGGGTTCATCGACGCAAAAGATCACCATCGACTCTGAGGACACCACGCTGGCTGAGGCCGTTTCTGCCAAGGCCTTGCCCTCCGTCGTTTCCATCACTGCTACTTCGAGCGGTAGCCAGAATGGCTCGCTTTCGCAGTCTGCCGACGAGTCGGACGGCTCGGGCAGCGTCGGCTCGGGCGTTGTGCTCGATACCGAGGGCCATATCCTCACCAACAACCATGTGGTCGATGGCTATGACCAGTACGTGGTGACCATGGATGACGGCACCACCTACGAGGCCGAGTTCGTGGGCAACGATGCCTCGAGCGACCTGGCCGTCATCAAGCTCAAGGATGCCGATGCTTCCAAGCTCACCCCGATCGAGATCGGCGACTCCTCCAAGCTCAACGTGGGCGAGTGGGTCATGGCGATCGGCTCGCCGTTCGGCAACGAGCAGTCTGTCTCCACGGGCATTGTGTCGGCGCTGTATCGCTCCACGGCCATGAGCTCTACCAGCGGCAACACCATCTACGCCAACATGATCCAGACCGATGCCGCCATCAACCCGGGCAACTCCGGTGGCGCACTCGTCAACGACAACGGCGAGCTCGTGGGTATTAACTCGCTTATCGAGAGCTATTCGGGCTCCAGCTCGGGCGTGGGCTTTGCTATTCCCGTTAACTACGCCAAGAACATTGCCGACCAGATTATCGACGGCAAGACGCCGGTACATCCGTACATGGGCGCTACGCTTTCGAGCGTCAATGCGCTTAACGCCCGCACCAACAAGCTGAGCACCGATAGCGGCGCGTATGTGGCAAGCGTCGTCGAGGACGGTCCTGCCGCCAAGGCTGGCATCCAAGAGGGCGATGTCATTACCAAGCTGGGCGACGATGAGATTGCGAGCGCCGATGGCCTGATCATCGCGCTGCGCAGCCACGAGGTGGGCGAGAAGGTCGAGATCACGCTCGTGCGCGGCAAGGAAGAGAAGAAGGTCACGGTCGAGCTGGGCTCCGACGAGGAGTTGCAGAACCAGCAACAGGACGACAGTGCGACCGACACCGGTAACGGCGGTATTACCGACGAGCAGTTGCGCCAGTATCTGGAGGAGCTGCTGGGCCAGCAGGGCCAGGGTCAGGGCTACGGCCAGGGTTACTAACGAGCCGTATCGCACATACCGAAGCCAGAGGGGCTGTCCCATCAACGCGGGACAGCCCCTCTCTTCTTATTGATCCGTTGGGGACGGAGGAAAACGGATCAATTAGAGCTGGCAAGGGCATGGTTTGATCGCGCGCTCCGTCCCAGTCCGTCGACTGCCGATTCGGTGCGGTTCGAAAGGGCTATTCGGCCCCATCGTGACCGGTGGTACTCTAGTATCCGTTTGAAATCGAGCGAAGGAGTGCCGCTATGGAGCAATCGAGCCTGTTTGGTGATGGCGTGGACATCGATACCGAAACGCCCGCGAGCACGGATACCGCTGCACCGGCCGATGCCCGTGCCCAGGCGGCAGCGCGTGCGGCCGAGCTGCGCCACGAGCTCGATTACCACGCCTATCGCTACTACATGCTCGACGCGCCCGAGATCACGGACGCCGCCTTTGACAAAATGCTCGTTGAGCTGCAGGAAATCGAGGCGACCTACCCCGACCTGGTGACGCCCGACAGCTATACCCAGCGCGTGGGCGGCTACGTGAGCGAGCAGTTTACGCCGGTCACGCACATGGCACGCATGTATTCCATGGACGATGCCATGGATCTGGACGAACTCGACGCGTGGCTCCAGCGCACCGAGGATGCACTCGGTGCCGGTAGCGTCACCTATACCTGCGAGCTTAAGATCGACGGCCTGGGCGTGGCGCTTACCTACCAAAACGGCACCTTCGTACGCGCGGCCACGCGTGGCGATGGCACCACGGGCGAGGACGTGTCGCTCAACGTCCGTACCATCAAGGATGTGCCCATGCACCTGTTCGAGCCGGCACTCGCCCACATGGGTGCCGACCGCGAGCGCACCATTGAGGTACGCGGTGAGGTCTATATGCCCAAGGGCAGTTTTGTGCGTCTGAATGAAGAGGCCGATGCCGAGGGCCGCGACCCCTTCGCCAACCCGCGCAACGCCGCTGCTGGCAGCCTGCGTCAGAAGGATCCCAAGGTTACGGCACGGCGCGATCTGGCCACCTTTATCTATGCTATCGCCGATACCGATCCACTGCACGTCCACAGCCAGCGCGAGTTCCTCGATTGGCTGCGTAGCGCCGGCTTTAGCGTCAACCCCAACGTGGCTCGCTGTGCCACGCCGGCCGAGGTCCACGAGTTCTGCGCCCAGGCGCTCGAGCATCGCGGTGACCTGGACTACGACATCGACGGCGTGGTCGTAAA
>UQXB01000052.1:0-14470 GCA_900544935.1 uncultured Collinsella sp. | reverse complement strand
CCCTGCGGTCGCTCTCCCCGCTGGAGTGCTCGGAGGGCGTCAGGCCGACCCACGCGGCGAACGAGCGGGCGTTCCTGAACCTGGAGAACTCGCCGGCCTCGAACACGAGGTCGGCGGCGGTCGCGGTGTCGACGCCCTTGAGGCAGCGCAGGGAGTCGACCCTCCTCCTCCACCTGGGCTTGCGGGCCTCGGCCTCGACGAGCCCCTCGAGCCTCGCCTTCTCCTCCGCCGCCCGCCTGACCGCGTCGACGTAGTAGGCGAGCACGTCGTTGTCGGCCCCCTCCGCGAACCTTATCGACTCGATCCAGGACCAGTGCGCCCGGGTCCAGTTGCCCTTCCTGCGGCCGGTGGGCGTCCTCTCGTCGAAGACGAGCCCGTGCCTGAGCAGGAACTTGGAGAGCCGCTGCTTCGAGCGCGAGAGGTCGTCCCTCGCGTCCTCGAGCGCCCTGGTCAGGTCGCGGGCGGCCTCGCACTCGTCGTCGGGGACCCACACCTCGACCACGTTGCCGACCGACAGCATGCGGGCGAGGAACTCGGCGTCGTTGCGGTCGTTCTTCCTGCGCCTGTCCGCGCTGGGCTTGATCATCTTCGAGACGGCGCCGACCACGCAGTCGACCCCGAGGCCGGAGAGCCTCTTCTGCAGGTCGAACCCCGTGACCCCGGACTCGTACACGCACCTGGCCCTGGGGTCCACGGACCGCACCCACCCCGCGACGGCGCCGGCGTCGTAGCCGAAGGTCGCGCAGCGCACCTCCCCGGTCATGACGTCGAGGGAGACTGCCTTTATCGAGCGGGCGTGGACGTCGAGGCCGACGAAGATGGTAGTATCGAGCATGGGAGCCCCTTCCATGAATGCGGCGTGGCCGCCACGGTTGGATTGGACACTCACCATTGTCGGCCTAATCCGCGGTCTTTCATGCAGCAGGGGCTCTCAATGTTTTTATGTCCTGCTCATATCGTCTCTGCTGGCAGCTTGGAACAGTCCTTAAAGCCCGCATCAATCAACTGCGGAAAGCGCATCCCAGAATGAGCGTCCAACATGGGACATAGTTTCCCTTGAGGGCCTCAACCGGAAAATGCATCCCGGAATGTTGCCGGAAAGTGGAACGTAGTTTCCCAAACGGGCCGCTAACGGAAAGTGCATCCCGCTATTGAGCTCCAAAATGGGATGCGCTTTCCGTGTCGGCAGTTCCTGGCAGCCTGGGGCTACTCATTTAAGTCTGTCCCCAATGATTATCCCCAATGACTAGTAGTAGGCCCACATGGCTTCGGCTTCATTGAGGACCTCTACGGCGCCCCAACGGCGGGCGCTGCGGCTGGCCGAGTTGGGGTCGTAGACGCCAATCTGGTCGGCGTCGTCAATACCGTAAAGCACAATGTAGTGGCCCACGTTGGTAAAGGTGCCCGGCCGAACGGCGGCGATGACGGGCGCTCCCGAACGCAGCGCCTGAGTCATAGAGTCGCGATCGTTATGGAGCTCCGTTCCGTTAAGTCCCAACTGCCATGCGCCGCTCGTCATAAACGACCATTCGGTTGCACCGGTGGGGGCGTAATTGCCCGCCTCGGAAAGCGCGCACATATCGACGGGGGTCATATTGGTGCGTCCCGTCTTAAAGATGTAGACCATGGTGAGGCACGTGGGCCCGCAGGCATTTTGGCGGATGGTGCCGCCGGCGTAAGGCAGCTCCGACCACGCAGGGTCGATCTGATAGATATGGGGCATCGTGCCGGCTTGCCATTGCGAGCGCGGGGTCGAAAAGGCGAAAGAATAACCGGGTGCGACGGGGGCCTTGAGCAGCTTGTCCTCGGCGGTGGGCTCGAGACCGGCCGAACCGTGGGACATACAGGAGCTCATAAGCACAAAGACCAGACAGGTAAGGATAGAGCACAGTGCGAGGCGAAGTCGACGAGCCGGCAGGGCGGGGGCATTCGCGTGCGATGCCGAGCGGTAGGGCTTGCCGTCGCGTCCGCCTTGGGGATGCGAAAAGAAGCGGTTGATATGGATGCCGGGCTGACGTGCGCCGTTGCGGCGCAGTTGCGGAACCTCGGCCTGACGCTGTCGAGTGCGCGCACCCAAGCGGCCATCTTGCTGCGCGCTTGTGCCCGTGCTCAGACGGCCACTCTGCCGCGTTCTGCTTGCCTGCTGCCGAGACGAAGGCCTGGGTTGCTCTTGAGGACGTTGCGGATTGCTGTTCGTGGCACTTCTGGGCGTCGGCGTGGTACGGCCAGCAAGGCGAACGCTTTGTCGCCGTTGATCACCGTCGTTGTATCCGTATGCCATTCGTACCGCCTTGTCTCATGTATAACCTGTCCATCCTACAAAAAAGATGTGCAACAAATGGGTCTGCGCGTCAAAAGCTCGGTAAACGGTACGAAAGGCGCAAAACACACGGCCTCAAAAACAACTCTATATGCGTCCGATGAGCGTACGCCCGTCGGACGGGCGGCAACAATGAACGGCAAACCGTGCCGTTCGTCCCAAAAACGGCGCCGCTCGTTTTGCAGTTCTGCCTTCGGTCGAGCTACAAGCGGAGCTGCTGCGCCAAGGCCGTATCTTAAAGCCACGAAATAAAAGAGCGCGGCAAAACAGACCGCGCAAGGGGTGACGTCAAGGGGCGTCAAAAAGGAAAGGAGGGGAACAATGGCGGACAAGAACGCAGAAGTTGCAGTCGAGGATAACGGCGGCATGAAGAAAACGCTTTCGCTCTGGAACTTCTTCACCATCGGTTTCGGTGCCATCATCGGTACCGGTTGGGTTCTGCAGGTCGGCGACTGGATGGTCGTGGGCGGCGGTCCCGTTCCCGCTATGATTGCATTCCTCTTGGGTGCAATCTTCCTCGTGCCCGTCGGAGCTGTTTTCGGTGAGCTCACGGCTGCTATCCCCATCTCGGGCGGCATCGTCGAGTATGTCGATCGTAGCTTTGGCCGTACGCTGAGCTACATCACCGGATGGCTTTTGGCCCTGGGCAACGGCATCCTGTGCCCGTGGGAGGCCATCGCCATTTCGACCCTCGTGTCCGAGATGTTCGGCAGCCTGCCCGGCCTTGAGTGGCTGCGCGCCGTCAAGCTCTACACCATACTGGGGGCCGACGTCTACCTGTTCCCGACGCTGATCGCGCTCGGCTTTGCAGTCTACGTCATCTTCCTCAACTTCCGCGGCGCCAGCTCGGCTGCCAAACTCCAGGCCTTCCTGACCAAGGCCCTGCTCTGCGGCATGCTGCTCGCCATGGGCGTCTCGCTGTTCACCGGCTCGCCGGACAACGCCATGCCCGTGTTCTCCCAGGTCGCCGGCGCTGGCGGCGGCAAGGCCGCTACCGAGAGCACCAGCCTGTTCGCCGGCATCGTGTCGGTCTTGGTTCTGACTCCGTTCTTCTACGCCGGCTTCGACACCATTCCTCAGCAGGCTGAGGAAGCAGCCGAGGGCCTCAACTGGAACAAGTTCGGCAAGATCATCTCCCTGGCACTGCTGGCCGCCGGCGGCTTCTACATGGTCTGTATCTACTCGTTCGGCACCATCCTCGACTGGCATGAGTTCGTTAAGAGCCCGGTTCCCGCGCTCGCCTGCCTCAAGGGCATCAACATGCTCCTGTACCTGGCCATGCTCGTCATCGCTACGCTTGGACCCATGGGTCCGATGAACTCCTTCTACGGCGCCACGAGCCGCATCATGCTCGCCATGGGCCGCAAGGGCCAGCTGCCCGAGCAGTTCGCCGAGGTCGACCCCAAGTCCGGCGCTCCCAAGCTTGCCTGCGTCGTCTTGGGCGTCATCACCGTCGTCGGTCCGTTCCTGGGCAAGAACATGCTCATCCCTCTGACCAACGTGTCGGCTCTCGCCTTCATCTTCTCCTGCGGCATGGTCGCCCTCGCCTGCCTGCGCATGCGCTTCACCGAGCCCGACCTGCCTCGTCCCTACGAGGTGCCCGGCGGCAAGTTTGGCATCGGCCTCGCTATCGCTGCCTGCGCCATCATCATCGGCCTGCTCGTGATTCCGTTCTCTCCCGCCTCCCTCAACATGGTGGAGTGGAGTATCGTGATTGGCTGGCTGGCCGTCGGCCTGGCTCTCATGGCCTTCACCAATTCCCGCAAAAAGTAACGCCGAGCCGGGGCGGATCAGGTGCGCGGGCCCCTCTCTTCCGCGCACCGAACCCGGCGCCACTTGGGTAGCTTTGTGAGGCCTTAACCCAACACGGCCTCGCCCACTATATGGATCCATAAGGAGGAACCATGTCCACTAAGTATGCAATCGTTGGCGGCAAGCTCATCGACGGTACCGGTGCCGAGCCGGTCGAGAACTCCCTCGTTCTCGTCGATGACAACGGCAAGATCGAGTACGCCGGCGCCATGCAGGACCTTCCCGAGGGCGTTGAGGTCATCGACGCCGCCGGCAAGACCGTCCTTCCCGGCCTGATCGACACCCACCTGCACTTCTCGGGCAACTTGACCGACGATGACACCGACTGGGTCATGCAGCCGCTCCTCGAGAAGCAGGCCGTCGCCGTCAAGCAGGCCTACGACTGCCTCACCCACGGCCTCACCACCGTCTGCGAGATCGGCCGCTTTGGTATCCAGATCCGTGACTGCATCGACAAGGGCGTCTTCAAGGGCCCGCGCGTTCTGGCCACCGGCCTTGGCTTCTGCCGCGTTGCCGGCCACGGCGACTCCCACCACTGCAGCCAGGAGCTCAACAAGGAATCGCACCCCTGGGGCGATCAGGTCGACGGTCCTTGGGATCTGCGCAAGGCCGTCCGCCGTCGCCTGCGTGAGAACCCCGATGCCATCAAGATCTGGGCTACCGGTGGCGGCATCTGGCGCTGGGACTCCGGCCGCGACCAGCACTACTGCTCCGAGGAGATCCAGGCCGTGGTCGAAGAGGCAAAGATGGTCGGCATCCCCGTGTGGAGCCACTGCTACAACAACCACGCCGCTGCCTACGATTCCGTTCGCTTTGGCTGCGAGCAGCTGATTCACGGCTTCGATATCGATGAGCGCACCATGGACCTCATGGCCGAGCAGGGCACCTTCTTCACCCCGACGATCGCTTTCCTGCCCACCTGGTACGCCACCTATCCGCCCGTCTACGTCCCCGAGCTGCACGACAAGTACGAGGGCACCCTGGTCGAGAAGGAGCTGCAGCGCAACTACGACTGCCTGCGCGAGGCCAAGAAGCGCGGCGTCGTCATGACGATCGGCTCCGACTCCTTCTCCTTCGTCACCCCGTACGGCACCTGCTCCATCGAGGAGATGTACGAGTTCGTCGACAAGATCGGCTTCACTCCGGTCGAGACCATCACCTGCGCCACCCTCAACGGTGCCAAGATGTGCCACATCGAGGACGAGACCGGGTCCATCGAGGCCGGCAAGTGCGCCGACCTGCTGGTCGTCAACGGTGACGTCGCCGCCGACATCCACGTGCTCAACACCGACAACATGGACGTCATCATGAAGGACGGCTGGATTGTCGAGGGCGGCACCTTCGGCGAGGCAAACAAGTACAGCGCCTAAGCTACCGTTCATCGATGGCTTGATGTAAAACACAGTATTTGATTGCATAATGCAATGGAGAGGGTCGCTTGCGGCCCTCTTTATTGCTATGGGGTGCGTCGGTAAGAAGGAGATGACGGTGGATCTCAATAGGCTGATTCTGGGCAAGAGCTACAACTCTACCAAGGTCTTTCGTACCGCTCAGCATGTGGTTCAAGCCATCTTGCTCGGTATTGTCGTTCCGCTGCTTATCCTGCTGCTCATCTGGGATCTAACCGATAATCCCAATCCCGTTCCGGCCGTTGTCGTCATTGCCGGCTTGGTCATGCTGTGCTTCTTCTTCTCGTACGTCTTTGTCGTTCCCGACGACCTCACATCGAGCGCAACCGACCGCACGCTCGCCATCGCTTCAAAAATATTCGCCTACACGTCGCGCGGCCTTACGCCCGAAGCTGCCCTGGGCGCCTCTAAGATCATCCTGTCCGAAACTATCGCCTCTGCCATCTGCTTTACCGACGGCAAGCAGGTGTTGGCAAGCTGGGGCGAGGACTCGGCAAAATGCCCCGCGGGCACCCCGGTGGTGCTGCGGACTACGCTCAACGTGATCAACAGCGGTGAGCAAAGCGTGTTCTCGCGCGATGCCTCGACCGAGACAGGTGGCTACTTTCCGCGCCTGCGCGCCGGTATTGTCGCACCGCTTACCGTGCGCGGGCATTGCGTGGGCACGCTCGAGCTGTATTATCCCCGTCTGAGCAGCATCGATATGCGCCAGACGGCGCTTGCCTCGGGCTTTGCCGACCTCATTTCCACGCAGCTTGCGAGCTTTGAGCTCGAGCGCCAGGACGAGCTTACGGCCCGCGTGGAGCTGCGCGCCTTGCAATCGCAGGTCGATCCTCATTTTCTGTTTAACACCATCAGCACCATCGTGTCGCTCGTGCGTACCGAGCCGGACAAGGCCAGGTCGCTGCTGATCGACTTTTCCAATTACTATCGTCAGACGCTTTCTGACTCCGATACGCTCACCACGCTCGAGCACGAGGTGGAACAGGGCACTCGTTATATCAATCTTATGCAGGCCCGGTATGGCGACGGCCGTCTGCGCGTTTCGGCCGACATCGACTTTGAGGTGCGCGACAGCCTGGTACCGCCGTTTATCTTGCAGCCGCTGCTCGAAAACTGCATCAAGCATGCGCAGCGCGAGACCGAGCCGCTTTCTATTCGTGTTAGGGCTTTTGAGACCGATGACGGCTTGGAGATCATCGTCGAAGATGACGGCATCGGGATGAGCGAAGAAGTCTGCGCGCATCTGTTTGAGCAGCATCGCCGAGAGGAGCCCGAGAGCATTACCGCCGACGGCTCCGTCAAGCGAGGTTGCGGCCTGGCGCTCTTCAACGTGCTTCAACGCATCCATTTCTTTTACGGAGAAGATTCTGGCATGCGCGTGAAGTCCCAAGAGGGCGTGGGAACGCAGGTCATCGTTGAGTTGAACGGCGAGCCGCATGAGCCGGCGCCGCTAACGGTGTAGCACGCGGTTGGATTGAGAGAAAAAGAGGGGAAGCGCATATGTCCGAAGGCTGGAACATCCTGGTGGTTGATGACGAGCCTCCAATTAGGGCTGAACTACGCTATCTGTTGGAAAAGGATACGCGTGTGGGTCAGATTGCCGAGGCGGGCAATGTCACCGAAGCCGTGGAGTCGATTCTGTCGAACAAGCCCGACGTGCTGTTTTTAGACATTACCATGCCCGGTCGCTCGGGAATTGAGCTTGCCGAGACGCTGCAGAACCTAAAGACGCCGCCGGTCGTGGTGTTTGTGACGGCATTTGCCGAGTATGCGGCCGATGCCTATAACCTCGATGCTGTCGATTACATCGTCAAACCGGTCGAGGATGCCCGCCTGTCAAAGGCGCTCGACAAGATCGAGACTGCCCTGGGCGCTCGCCGTGTCGTCCATGCTCCGCGCCAGCCTTTGCGCCTGACGGTGGATCGCGGGGGCAAAAAGGTGTTCATTCCCGTGGCGGATGTCTGCTACTTTGAGGCGCGCGCCGATTTTTGCAACGCCGTCTGCGCCGAGGGGACGTACCTGATTAATGAGTCGATTTCCTCGCTCGAGCGTCGCCTGGCCTCCGAGGGATTTATCCGCGTCCACCGCAGCTATCTGGTTAATTTGGAAGACGTGCATAATGTCGAGATCGGCTCCACGGGCCTGATGGAGCTCAGGCTCGATCGCGTAACCTCGACGGTGCCCGTGTCCCGCCGTCGCGCTGCCGAGGTCAAATCGCACTTGGGGCTTGCGTAAGGGTCGGTGCGCCATCGTTTGCCGTTGCAGGTTTGGCATGACTGTGCGGTGGGCATAATGGATTGCATCGAATGAAATCGAAAGGATTATTATGCCCGCGCTCATTACGCATCATCTGTTTGGCGAGGAAAGCATCGACCGTCTTCCGCAGGGCGTTATCACGTCCGACGAGGAGCGCATTGCCTTTATCCTGGGCAACCAGGGTCCCGACCCGTTTTTCTTCCACATGCTCACGCCGCGCATTTCCGACTGTATGTCGCTTGCTCAGGTCATGCACCGCTCGCGCATGTCGCGCCAGTTCTCGTGCCTGCGCGACGGCGTGTCGCACCTACAACCGCGCGATGCCAATCTGGGTCGCGCCTTTGCGCTGGGCCTGCTGTCGCACTATGTGCTCGATCGCAATGCCCACCCCTTTGTCTACGAGCAGCAGTTTGGCATTGTTGAGTCCGACCCCGAGCTCGAGGCTTCGGGCAGTCAAGTTCACGCCGTGCTCGAAAGCGACCTGGACGTGCTGATGCTGCAGCTTAAACGTGACGGGGCCACGGTCGAGGATTATCCTCCGGCGGGCGAGATCGTCACCACCGATCGCATCAATCGCGTGGCTGGCGTGCTGATGAGCTATGTTGCCGGACGCGTGTACGGCATTGACATTCCGGCGGGGGAGTACGGTGCTGCCGTTGCCAATATGCAGCGACTTTACCGCGCGATTGAGCCGGCCGGCTCCGCAAAGACGCGCGCGATCTCGCTGGTCGAGGGCTTGGTGCATGACTACTCGCTGCTCGACGGCCTTGCTCATCGCGTGACGACGGAGCTGCCCGAGCGCACCGGCAACCTGGGCCACCTGACATGGAAGAACCCCTTTACCGATGAGGTCTCGACTGAGAGCTTCCCCGAGGTCTTTGAGCGCGCGCTGGTCGATTACGAGCTCACCGTCGCCCGCTTTATCGAGACCGGTGACATGGATGCCGTGACCGGCCATATCAACTACAGCGGCCGCGTACTCGACGCCGACGAGGAGTTCGACCGCGAGGAGTAGGGTCCGTGCGCGCCCCTTTGCCGAATCCTTATCGGTGCCTCTGTGCAATTGGGGTACGATGAACTAACTGCATATTGGGCGAATACGAAAGGGCCCCTGTCCATGAAATACACCAAGCTCGAGCGTAACTGGGTTATGTACGATGTGGGCAATTCGGCCCTCGTGTTGCTCAATACCTCGGTGGTGCCCATCTACTTTAACGCCATCAATACCGGTGCTTCCTCGGCAGACCTGGTGGTCGCTTGGGGCAACGCGCAGACGATTGCCTCGCTGGTCATTGCCATGCTCATGCCCATTCTGGGCGCGCTTGCCGACTACGCCGGCAACAAGATCAAGTTCTTCTTGGGCTTCTTCCTCACGGGCCTGGTGCTTTGCCTGGCGCAGGCTATCCCAATGTCCGCCATGGCATTTTTGACCGTGTACGTGCTGTGCACCATCGGCCTTAACTCTTCTATGACGTTCTACGACGCCATGCTGCCCGACATTACCACCGACGAGCGCATGGACGCCGTGTCCAGCTCGGGCTATGCCTGGGGCTATATCGGTTCCACCGTGCCGTTCGTCATCTGCCTGGCGCTCATCATGGGCGGCCCCGCTCTTGGCGTCCCCACCATGCTGGCAACGCGTCTGTCGTTTATCATC
Organism: uncultured Collinsella sp.; assembly: GCA_900544935.1. Classification (GTDB taxonomy): domain Bacteria; phylum Actinomycetota; class Coriobacteriia; order Coriobacteriales; family Coriobacteriaceae; genus Collinsella. The sequence goes on along the minus strand of UQXB01000052.1, from coordinate 5,013 downwards.
ACTGGCGCCTGGTGGCTCATCTTTACTCTGCCGCTCATTCGCACCTATAAGCAAAAGTACGGTCGCGAGCGCGGTCCCGAGGACACTATCGGCCACATCGTGGGCGGTGTGTTCTCCGAGGTCGGACACACCATGCGCGAGATCGCCCACAACAAGACCGTGCTGGTCTACATGGTCGCGTTCTTCTTCTACATCGACGGCGTGCACACGGTCATTTCCATGGCAACCAGCTACGGCTCGGCTTTGGGCATCGATTCGACGCAGTTGGTGCTGGCGCTGCTCGTTACGCAGTTCGTGGCCTTTCCGTCCGCCATCATCTACGGCAAGCTCGCCGGACGCGTGGGCACGCTCAACATGATCCTGGTGGCCGTCGCCGCCTACATGGGCATTGTGCTGTTTGCCGCGTTCTTCCTAAAGACCGCCTTCGAATTCTGGGTGCTTGCCATTATGGTCGGCCTGTTCCAGGGCGGCGTGCAGGCGCTCAGCCGTAGCTACTTTGGCCGCATTATCCCTAAGGAAAAATCCAACGAGTACTACGGCTTCTTTGACATCTTTGGTCGTTATGCAAGCGTCATGGGCACCTTCCTGGTGTCGGTCGTCACCTCGTTGACCGGCAACCCGTCACTGGGCGTCCTTTCCATTGGCGTGTTGCTGATCGTTGGCTTTATGCTGCTGGTCCGCCTGTCCCGCATGACTCGGGCGGCAGAGCATGCCGCATAGGAGCGAGCGGCTATTGTGCCTGTCCACGGTACTCTTTTGGGGTTATCCGCAATAAACATTGCGACTTGCGAGCAATGATTTGCCCAAGTGGGTATGATGGAATCAGCTAGGTCGCGGGGCGTCGCCTGTGTTTGGCGGCGTCCCGTTTTTGTGTTGCAGGGAGGGTAAGGCATGAACGCCACAGTCGTGATTCCAACGTATTGGGCGGGCGATGACGCTTGCGCAAACGCCCCTGGCACCTATGACCATTCGACACGACTCAACGCCGACAATCCCGAACTCGACCGCTGCCTGGCCTCGCTTGAGCAGGTGCGCGACATCCCGCGCATCATCCTTTTGGTGGTCTGTCCCGTTTCTGCTACAGCCGATGTGTCGCTGCGCGTGCACGAGATTGTCGACGCGCATCCCACGCTCAAGGTCACCGTTGTCACCAACACCCAGGCCTCGCATATCGCAGACCGGGTTGCTCAGATCGCGCCCAAGGGTTCGGGCGAGTGCGTGAGCCTGCGAGGCTACGGTGCCATCCGCAACATGGGGCTAGCCTGTGCCGCTGTGCTGGGGCATGACGCGGTTATCTTTTTGGATGACGATGAGACTGTCATCGACGCCGACTTTATGAAGCGCGCGACCTATGCGTTGGGGCAGCAGACGCGTCAGGGCTTGCCGATCTTGGTCAAGAGCGGCTATTTCTACGATCGCGACGGCTCGCCGCTGGCTCCCACGGACAAGGCGGGCATCTGCCATCGTTGGTGGACCAAGCGCATCGAGTTCAACCGTTGGATGAAAAAGGCGCTCTCGGGCACCCGCATCTCGCGCTCCAACTACGTGTGCGGCGGCCTGATGGCCCTGCACGCCCGCGCCTTTACGCGTGTGGCCTTTGACCCGTTTATCACCCGCGGCGAGGACTTGGATTACCTCTTTAACATGCGCATGTTTGGCTACGACGTGTGGTTCGATAACGAGTGGACCGTGCGCCATCTGCCTCCGGAGTCCGAAAAGCGCTCACCGCGCTTTATGCAGGATGTATACCGTTGGTACTACGAACGGGCCAAGTTGACATTCGCCGCGCATCAAAAGGAGCTCATTCCCGTTACGGCGGCATCGCTCATGCCCTACCCGGGCCCGTGGATTTCGCGCGAGCTCGACGACCGCGTGCGCAAGACCGCTATGGTCCGCAGCGTGTTTACCCGCGAGCATGAGGGCTACCTGCGCATCTGGCGCCATGGTATCGACGAGGCAAAGGCCTATGCGCGCCAAAACGCTGCAAGCTACCTGCGTTTCCAGAGCTTTTGGCCCAAGATCATGGACGGGCTTTGGCGTGACGCACAACTGATCAGTATCCTGGAGGGGGCCGAATGATCGACCGCCGCGCCCAGCGCGATAGTTCAATATCAATCTTTCGCATCATTGCCGTTGCCTGCGCCATTTGCGTGCTGGTGTACTTTATTTTTGCCTTGGTGACCGGTATCGAGCCGATCGCCACGGTGATTGCCTGCGCGCTGCTGTGCATCTTTCTGTGCATCTTTATCTTTTTGACGCTCAATCCCGATTCGGTGCGCTCCCAGTACACCGAGGAGACGCTCTCGGTGGCCTCGGCCATGCTCGAGGACATTAAGGGCGGTCTGACGCAGGAGTCGGCGCGTTTGGTGTGCCGGCGCATTTTGCCCGAGACGCGCGCCATGACGGTGGCCATCACCGACGAGGACAACGTGCTTGCCTGCGCGGGCGAGTTTGAGGAAAAACTGCTGCCCGATACTCCCATCCACACGCTTGCCACACGCTACGTTATCGAACATGGCATCGTGCAGTCGTTCAACCGTATGGTGGATGTCGTGGGCTCGGACGGCTCGCACAACCAAGTCCCCGCCGGCATTATCGCCCCCATCAAGGTGGGCGATCGTACCGTCGGCACGCTCAAGTTCTACTACAAGACCCCGCGCGCCGTCGACCGTACCCAGTACGCGCTTGCCTCGGGCTTTGCCGAGATCTTGTCCACGCAGCTCGCCATCCACGAGCTCGAGGTGCAAAAGGAACTCACGGCGCGCGCCGAGGTGCGTGCGCTGCAGGCGCAGATTAACCCGCACTTCCTGTTCAACACGCTGAACACCATTGCATCGTTTACGCGCACCGACCCGCTGCGGGCCCGCGAACTGCTTCGTGAGTTCTCATCGTTCTATCGTGCCACGCTCGACAACTCGGGATCGCTTATTCCGGTCTCGCGCGAGGTCGCACAGACCAGGCGCTACCTTACCTTTGAGAAGGCCCGCTTTGGCGAGGACCGCGTGCTTGCGACGTTCGATGTGTCCGAGGACGTGGAAGATACGCTGGTGCCGGCGTTCGTGATCCAGCCGATTGTCGAGAACGCCGTACGTCATGGTATGGGCGATGACGACGCCCTGAGGATCGACGTGACCGTTCACCAAGACGGCGAGGATGCAATCTTGATTGCCGTGGCCGATAATGGCGTGGGCATGGATGAGGGTACCGCCGCCAGACTGTTTGACGAGCGTTCTGCCCGTCCCGACGCCAGCTCTCCCCAGGGTGGCGGCGCCGGTGTGGCCATGCACAATATTTCGGAGCGCATCCATCGCTTTTATGGGCCGCACTCCTATACGCGTGTCGAATCGGCGCCGGGCAAGGGCACCAAAGTGCTCCTTCATCTTGATTTGTCAGAGAGCATCTTCGACATTCAAGAGTAAAATAAAAGGCTACGGGCTCAACGTCATGCGACGGATGCCCGGCGTAGTTAGTTGACGAAAGGTTTTATCCCTATGCTGCGTGCGATGATTGTGGATGATGAGGCGCCGGCTCGCTCGGAGCTTCGCTTCCTGCTCGAGCAAACGGGCAAGATCGGCACGATCACGGAGGCGTCGAGCGTCCGCTCCGCCATCGAGATGCTTATGGAAAGTCGCGTGGATGTCGTGTTTCTCGATATCTCGATGCCCGGTGCCTCGGGCCTGCAACTTGCCGAGGCGCTGCATAAGCTCAAAAATCCGCCGGCGATCGTGTTTGTGACTGCGTATAGTGACCATGCGGTCGAGGCATTCGACGTGGATGCCGTCGATTATCTGATGAAGCCGGTCGAGGAAGCTCGCTTGGATCGCGCGATCGAGAAGGTCATGCAACGCACCAAGCCGGTTACGGACAGCAAGGTGACCATCGAGCGTATCCCGGTGGAAAAGGGCGGCCGCAAGGTGCTCATTCCCGTGGACGACATTCGCTTTATCATGGCCAAGGACGATTACTCCTGCATCTATACCGTCGATGATCGCTTTTTGTCGACGACCTCGCTGGCGCAGTTTGAGGCCAAACTCTGCGACTTTGGCTTCTTCCGTGTTCACCGCCGCTATATCGTCAACTTGGCGTGCGTCACGGATGTGGAGACGGTGCCCTCGGGCGCCATCCAGCTGGGCATTACGGGCGTCGACGAACGCGTGCCGGTTTCGCGCCGCCGCGTCGTGCCGCTCAAGAAGGCTCTGAGTCTCTAGCACACTGGCCCCGCAGCCCTGTAGACCCATCGTCTGCGGAGCCGTGGGGCCTTTTTGTATGTATCTGCCGAATCGTTTTTTGCGGAAGGGATCCCATGAACAGTGCAAGCGCCAAGCGTATCGACATCATCTCGGACACCCACGGCTATCTTTCGCCTGCGCTCCTGGACGAGCTTAAGGGTGCGGATCTGATTATCCACGCCGGCGACCTTACGTCGGAGATGGACTACGAGCACCTGCGCACCATCGCCCCCGTGCGAGCGGTGCTGGGCAATAACGACTACTACCGCGACTACGGCCCCGATGTGGACCGCTTGGCACTCTTTACCTACGAGGGACTCAAGTTCGCCGTAGCCCACTACCGCGAAGACCTCCCGGTGGGATCCGTGGACGTAGCCATCAACGGCCACACCCACGTAACCAAAGAAGCCCAAGTGGGCCGCTGCCTGGTCCTCAACCCAGGCAGCGCCAGCTACCCCAGAGGCACCCGAGGCCCCACCATGGCCAGAATGCTCGTAAAAGACGGCCATGTCATAAGCACCAAGTTTATTGACCTAGACTAACCGCAACAAAAACGGGGGATGTAAAACCGCATCCCCCGTTTTTCATGAGCCAAAGGCCGAGTTTCAACAAGAATAATCAGACCAACCCCGCCGAGGAGCACGCGGGCTAGCCGCGCAGCGGCGCACGCCCGCAAAACTGGTTGAACAATGTGACGGCAGGGAGGGTCTCCGGGGCCGAGGGCGGGGGTTAAGTTTGTCGCGAGTTCCGCACGCAAAGGAAAGCACTTAATGTGCTTTCCGTC
>UQXB01000051.1:0-15161 GCA_900544935.1 uncultured Collinsella sp. | reverse complement strand
TCCCGCCGCTCGAAGAGCCCGTCGTGAAGCGCGTCATCCACACCACTGCCGACTTCTCGTACGCCGATTCCCTCGTGTTCACCCATGACGCCGCGCACTGTGCGCTCGACGCACTGCGCGCAGGGGCCACGGTGCTCACCGACACGAACATGGCGCTCGCAGGCATAAGCAAGCCCGCGCTCGCGAAGATCGGCTGCCAGGCCGTGTGCTTTATGGCCGACCCGGATGTCGCCGCAACGGCGCGCGCCGCGGGCACGACTCGCGCCGTTGCGAGCATGGACAAAGCTTGCGGCATCGAGGGTCCGCTCATCGTGGCCGTCGGCAACGCTCCCACAGCACTTCTGCGCCTCGCCGAGCTCATGGACGCGGGGAAGATCGCGCCCGCGCTCGTCGTTGGGGTGCCGGTTGGGTTTGTGAACGTGGTCGAGGCGAAAGAGGAGCTACTCGCGCGACGCGTGCCGGCCATCGTCGCGAGGGGTCGCAAGGGCGGCTCGACCGTGGCGGCCGCCATTATGAACGCGCTGCTCTACCAGATCACGCGCCCAGGCGGCCCGAAGTGACGGCCCCCGCATCCGCGCCGGCGCTGCGCATCTTCGCCGGCACCACCGAGGGCCGCCTCCTGTGCGAATGGGCGAGCGGGGCGGGAATCCCCGCCCGTGCCTACGCGGCAACCGAGTACGGAGGCGAGCTTTTGGGCGAGCTTCCGGGCATCGAGGTGCATGCGGGCAGGCTCGACGAGGCCGACATGGAGCGTGAGCTTTCCGGCGCGCGCATCGTCGTCGACGCCACGCACCCCTTCGCTACGCTCGCAAGCGGCAACATCCGGGCCGCTTCGCTCGCCGTGGGTGCACGATGCCTGCGCCTTGCGCGCCCGGTCGAGGTGCTGCCCAAAGGCGTCGTGTCGGTCGCGTCGATCGCCTGCGCGGCGCGCTTTCTCTCCGAGAACCCGGGTCGCGCGCTTCTCACGACGGGGAGCAAGGAGCTTGCTCCCTACACGCGCGTCGCCGATTTCGCGGAGCGCTTCTTCGTGCGTGTGCTCCCTCTGCCCGGTGCTATAACGAAGTGCATCGACGCGGGGTTTTCGCCGTCGCACGTCATCGGCATGCAGGGGCCCTTCACCCGCGAGCTCAACGAGGCGATGCTTCGGCAGGTGGGCGCCCAGTGGCTTGTGACCAAGGACTCGGGAACCGTAGGCGGCACGGCCGAGAAGATCGCCTCCGCGCGCGACGTGGGAGCGCGCTGTATCGTGGTCGCCCGTCCCGCCGAGGGAGGCGGGGCCCTTTCGCTTAGGGAAGTGGAAGACGCGCTCTTACGGGAGTTCGCGCGCTAGGCGCTCGCCGCGCATGCGTGCCCTCCCGCCTGCGAGGAGGAGCGCCCCGAGCAAGCTCGACCCGTACAAGCCTGTCATCCGCCAATCGCTCGAGGACGACGCACGGAACTGGCGCAAGCAGCCCTTCAATAAGTTGCGGTGAAATAGCGTCTGTTTTTGCTGCTAAATAGCATATTCAGTCCCTAATTCACCGCAACTTGTTGGTGGTGGCTTACTGGTAGCGTAGGCATTCCACCGGGTCGAGCTTTGCTGCACGGCGAGCGGGGTAGAAGCCAAAGATTACGCCGATGCCGACCGATACGGCAAACGCGATCAATACTGTTGTAATGGAGAAGCTTGGCGTGATCGTCCCGGTAGCTCCAAACTCGCTCATGATGCCCGAGCTTGCGGCAAAGAACGTGAGTCCCCATGCCAGCAGATAGCCAATCAGGACACCCAACAGTCCGCCGGTGACGCACAGCGCCGAGGACTCGGCCAAAAACTGCGCGGTGATATCGCGACGACTTGCGCCCAGGGCACGGCGAATGCCGATCTCACGGATGCGCTCAGTCACGTTGGTGAGCATCATATTCATAATGCCGATACCGCCGACAAGCAGCGAGATGCTGGCGACAGCGCCCATGATGAGCGAGAACGCGCCCATAAAGGAGTTGAGTGCATCGATGGCGCTTTTCATGGAGGTCGCCGATACACTGTCGTACTCGTCCTCCTCCTCGATGCCCTTCATCGCGCGCACCTTGGACTCGATGGTTTTGCAGAGCTCATCCATGTCTGTGCCCTCGGCGGCAAGAGCCGTCACGCTGGGGAATGAAGGATTTTCGTCGCCAAACAGGCCTGAGATGGTTTCGCGCGGCATATACAGCGTGAGCGAGCCCATGGAGTCGTTGCCGCCATCAATCACACCTACAATCTGCACCTCGCCGTTGGACACCTTGATGGTTTTCCCCAGCGCATCCTGTTCGTTGCCGTAAAGCTGATCGGCGCCGCCGCGGCTGATGAGCGCCACGCGCGAGCCTGATTGGGACTCGGCCTGGGAATAGGTGCGCCCCGCAACGAGCTTGCTGGCCCCCACGGCGTCGAGCATGTCGCTATCGACACCCTGTGCCATGACGGTATAGCTTTTATCGCCGGTCTTGTACTCGGTATACGCGCTGTCGACAATGCCGATCTGCTCTATCTGCGGCACCAGTTTTTGAAGCTTCTCGATGTCGGACTCGGTGAGTTCTTGCGACGAATAGATTTGCACCATGCGTGCCGCATTGAGGCCCAGACTGTTGACCAGGCTGTTTTGGATGCCGCCGATGAGCGAAGTCATGGCGATAACCGAGGCGATGCCGATGACAATGCCCAGGATGGTGAGCAGGCTGCGCCCCTTGTTGGCTTCGAGCGAGTGAAGGGCTTCCTGGATGAGATCGCGGGCGCTCATGCCATCTCTCCTTTCGGCGGGTTGGCGGAGGCGGAAATCCTGGGCAGGCTATCCACGGCGCTGCGCAGGGTCCGCGGTGCATGTGGAATATACGCGCCATCGTGAATGCGACCGTCGCGGATGGTCACGGCACGGTCGGCCTCGGCGGCGATGCCGGGGTCGTGTGTGATAAGCACGATGGTTTTGCCGCGCTTCTGGAGCTTATGGAAGGTTTCCATCACAAGCGCTCCGGTAGCGGAGTCCAGGTTTCCCGTCGGCTCGTCGGCCAGAATGATGGGCGGGTCATTGACGAGGGCGCGCGCGATTGCGACGCGCTGCATCTGGCCGCCCGAGAGCTCGGATATGCGGTGGTCCCAGTGGTCGACGGGCAGCGTGACAGCCTGCAGCGCGTGCACGGCGCGCATTTCGCGCTGGCTACGGGGCACATTGGTGTAGGCCAGCGGCAGCATCACATTTTCGATAACCGACAGGCGCGGCAGCAGGTTGAAGCTCTGAAAGACAAAGCCAATGCTCAGGGCGCGAACTTCGGTGAGCTCCTCATCATCGAGCTCGGCCACGTTGAGCCCTTGCAGGTAGTAGTCGCCCGCCGTCGGCTTATCCAGACAGCCTAGGATGTTCATGAGCGTCGACTTGCCCGAGCCCGAGGGGCCGGTGATAGCGACGAATTCGCCGGGATTTACCGCCAGGCTCACGTTGTGCAGGATGTGGGCGCACCCCGCCACGCTCTCAAAGATGCGGTGCACGTTGCGGATGTCGATAACGGGATGCATTACATGCCCTCGTCGGCAGACATACTGCCCGAATCCGCACCGTAGCCGCCGTCAGCCGTTGCGTCCGCTCCGGTGTCCATGACGAGGGTGTCGCCATCGCGCAGCTTGGTAACCGGAACGTTGGGGTTGATCTCGTTGCCCTGGTCGTCGCGCTTAACCTGTGTCTTGCCGACTACGGCTTCGTTGTCGTTTTGCGTCACGACGGTCACCTTCACGCGATGGGTTTGCTTGCCCTCGTCATCGGTTGCGACGTTGACGTAATAGTGTTCGCCGTCTTCGGTCATGAGCGCCATCGTCGGCACCATCACCACGTCGTCGAGCTGCTCGGTCACCACCGAGACCTCGGCCGTCATGCCCGGCTTCAGGCGCGCGTCGGGCGCCTCGATGAGAATATCGACGTTAAAGGTCACGCTGCCGCCGCCACCGTTGGCGGCGTCGGAGTTTGCCACCGACGCGATAGCCGTGACGGTGCCCTGGCTCACGATATCGGGAAACGCGGGATACGTGACGTTGGCGCTCTGCCCAACGGCGATCTTGGCGATGTCCTTTTCGCCCACCTGCACGGTCACCTTCATCTTAGATAGGTCGGCGATCTGCATGCACTGCTTGCCGCCGCTCGTATCGCTTTCGCCCATGATCATGCCGCCTGTAACCGTGGCGCCCACTTTGGCATTGAGCTCCACGATGTTACCCGAGCTCGGGGCCGTGACCGTGCGACTGGAGGCCTTGGCGTTCGCCTGGTCGAGGTTTGCCTGGGCTGATGCGAGGCTGCGCTGCGCGGCCGATACGGCGTTCGTGTCCACTGATGCGGCGGAGACGCCAGCCGCTGCGGAAGCTCCCTCGACGTCCGTCGTTGGGGTGGCCTGCGCAGCAGCTGCGGCTTTCTGCGCGTTGGCGAGGTCTTCTTGAGCGGCAGCAACTGCACGCTGCGCCTCGGCAACGTTGCGATCGAGCTCGTCGTTTTTAATGGTCATAAGCACGTCGCCCTCGTTGACGGATTGGCCTGCCTGCACGTTGATAGAATCGACCGTGCCGTCGACAGAAGGGGAGACCACTGAGGACGAAATGGGTTTGAGCTGGCCTTTCGCCTCGACCGTTGTGGTAAACGTGCCCTCGGTCACCATGTCGGTCACAGGACCGCTAGCGCCCTGTGGCTGCACATTGATAACAAGGGTTGCAACAATGGCAATGAGCGCGACGGCACCCACGACGCCGGCGGCAATACCGCGACGAATCAGCTTTTTGCGTCGGCGTTCGGCACGCTTTGCCTTGAGCTTGGCATATGCCTCTTCATCGGAAATCTCGGCCGTATCGTTCGCGCGTCCGCTCTGCTTGTCGGCATGTACGTTTGTAATCAGAGGAAACGTTTCGGTGGCACCTTCGGGCGTGCGCTCGGTATCATCTGGGCCCGGGGTGATCGTGGGGACATTCGGCATAGCGTCTCCTTTATAGAAAGAATCTCGATAATTATATGCGCCCACCGGTTGGGGCGGGCGCATAGGACGGTTTCTTTCGGAACTGTTAGATTGGTCGCAGCGGTTCCACGTTGTAGGAATGCGCGCGTTGCACTACGAGTGGACAACCACGCACAGGCCGACTTTGATGCAATCGTGCAGTGCCTTGGCGTCGGCCAGGCGCAGGTTGATGCAACCGTGGCTGCCGCACCACTTGTACGACTCGGCGTTATCGAAGCTCTTGTCGTTTTGCCAGGTGGCGTCGTGGAAGCCGATCATGTTGCCCTCAAACGGCATCCAGTAGCTCACCGGGCTCTCATATTTGGGTTTACCGGTCTCGGGGTCCTTGGCTCCGATCAGGGTGCTGCCGCCGTCGTTGCTGTTGATTTGCCACACACCCTCGGGGGTGGCGTCTTCGCCCGGTTTGCCGGAAATAAAGTTGGCCTCCCACACGATATTGCCGCTCTCGTCATAGTAGCGCGCGTGCTGCTCGGACAGGTCGACGTCGATATACGCTTTCCAGTCGGGCTCTCCCTTTGCGGTAAAGGTATCGGCCTTCTGGGAGTACTTGATCTCGATCTCGCCGGTCTGCTTGTTGTTAATGGCGTCCTCGACCTGCTTGGCGAGCGAGCTGCTGTCGATGGACCAACCAAAGTCGCCGCCTTCGACGGCGCACTGCTTGCCATCGGCGCGCGTCCACCAACGAGTGGAGCCCACGGTATTAAAGCCGTTGGCGAGTTCGGCTGCCCAGCTGCTGATCTGCGACGTATCGAGCGTGGGGTTGGCCGGATCGGCAAAGCTGATCCACTGCAACACGGAGCAGCCATCAACCTTGCCGGCATCCTCGCCGTTGAGCTTGAGGGTCACGTTGACGCCCAGGAAGTTGTTGGCAGCATCGCATGCGGCCTGAATCTGATCATCGGTCAGCGTTCCATTAAGCGGCTCATAGGCATCGTTGCCGAGCTTGGAAAGATCTACGGTCTCGGTCAGCGAGGCAAGCTCGAGCTCGGCATACTTAATGACATGCTCGCGGTTGATTTTTTCGTTGGAGCGCGCCTTCTCGACGGTAAACTTGCCGGCCTGCTCGTCATAGGAGCTATTGGCCTCGAACGTGCCCGAACGGCCCTCGTTAAACTCGTCGATAGCGGCGCCCAGGTCCTCCTCAAACTTCTTTTGGTCAAAGGTATCGGAGAGCATGGACAGGTCGACGTCTTGATCAAGATCGACTTCGTTGGAGGTAGCAGTTGTTTTGGTCTTGCCGCTTAAGGATTCCACAAGGCGGACCGGCCAAATAAAGGCTTCGTTGTGGTTGATGATTTCTTTTGCAGCAGCTTCACCGTCGACGATGGGTTCATCGGACTCGGGCTGATAGGTCCAGCTAAAGTCATCTCCTGTCACGGTGAGTTTATAGTGCTTCCATGCCGAGTTGACCTTGGTGGCGGCAGACGACGCGTTGGAGAACGAGACGTCGACGCCGGCGACGGTGGTGTTGGGGTAGGCTACCTGCGAAAACGCTACGACGCCTACGATATAGACAATGACGATTAGACCAAGGACGACAAAGAGCGTTGTCTTTTTGCCCGACTTATTGTTCTCGGGGGACTTGCGCGCGGGGCCTCGATCGCCTCGAGCGTGCGTGGGGGGCTGCTTGGGCGCATTGCCGTTTGCCTGACGCTGCTGACGTTGTTGACGCTGTTGTCGCTGTTGGTTCGGGCGTTGGGAAGCGTTTGCTGCACTACGCTGCTGACGGTGGCTCGGCGCGATAGGACGCGGCGACTGAACGCCGCCGGTGTGCCTGTTCGGCTGCTGCGGATCGGGAATCAGTTGAGTTCGATCGTTTTGCGACATCGTATGCATATCCTTCGATTTTCGCCTTGCGGTTCATCGTGTTTTTACTGGGCTTGCATTATAGCGATTGCCCTGCTGTTTGTGGTACGGAAACGGTGGCATTCGAAAGAGGTGGGACAAATGTCCCACCTTTGAGTCGTTCTTAGTCGCTATCCGCACACACCGCATTTTGCACAGGCCGAAAGTGCGGCCGGAGCCTGCGCGATGCCGCCCTTTGCCGTCTCTCGCAGCGTGGCCGGCAACGCGTGACCCACCGAGAGCATGACATGTGCCATCTGGTCAAACGGCACCAAGCTCTTAATGCCCGCGAGGGCGAGTTGTGCCGAGCTAAAGGCCGCTGCCACGCCAATGGCGTTGCGGTTTTGGCAGGGCACCTCCACGAGGCCACCGACGGGGTCACAAACGAGGCCCAGCAGGTTACTCAGCGCGATGGAACTGGCGTCGAGCGCCTGCTCGGGCGTGCCGCCGAGCATCTGCACCAGCGCGGCGGCTGCCATGGCAGCGGCGCTTCCCACCTCGGCTTGGCAGCCGCCCTCGGCGCCGGCGACGCAGGCGCTCGTGGTGAGGTTGAGGCCGATGGCGGCTGCGCAGTAGAGCGCGTCCATGACCTGCTCGTCGTCGAGCTGCAGGCGATCGGCAAGCGCCAGCACGCAGCCGGGCACAACACCCGCGGATCCTGCCGTCGGAGCTGCGACGATCACACCCATCGTGGCGGAACGCTCGAGCACGGCCATCGCGCGGGCCACGGCGTCGGTCTGGACGACGCCCATCAGGCTTTCACTCAAATCGTTGCGGCCTGTGGCATCGACGAGTTTAGCCTCGCCGCCGATAAGCCCGCCGAGTGAGCGCAGCGGATTTGCGAGTGGGGCCGTGGTCTCCTCGCGCATGACGTCGAGCACGCGGCGCATGGCGGCGACGGCGTGGGCCTCGCCGGTCAGACGCGCCTCGCGAACGGCCATGACGGCGCCGATGCTGAGCCCCTGTTCCTCACACGCATCGAGCAGCTGCTCGCCGTCGTCGAAGATTTCCTTGGCCGAGACGCCGGGGGAGAGCGACGAGGCAGAACCGGGGAGCTCGATAAAGGTCGCGTAATCAACATTGTCGAGCTTGCGTAGCATCGGGATAACGGTGTCGTCGGGCGCGCCGTCGGTCTCAAAGACGGAGTAGGCCTGGCCGCCCACTTCGGTGCGGTAGGTGCGGCAGAATGCGATGTTCACGTGGGCGTAGGCGAGCAGGTTGGTGAGCGCGGCGAGTACACCGGGGACGTCCTTGTGCGCCACGAAGAGCGTGGAATACATGCCCGAGATGTCGACGCCGACGCCGTTAATGCGGCTGATGCGCATCTTGCCGCCGCCCAGGCTCTCGCCGCGGACCTGTGCCGTGGCGCCCGTGTCGTCGACCATTTCGATGTCGACGGTGTTGGGGTGGATGGAGGCGTCGTCGCCCTTGATGTCAAAGTGATATTCGAGGCCCTGCTCGCGCGCGAGGTCGAAGGCCTGCTTGATGTTCTCGTCATCGGTGTCGAGGCCCAGTATGCCCGCGACGAGCGCACGGTCTGTGCCGTGGCCGCGGTAGGTGTGGGCGAAGGAGTTCCACAGGCCAAAGGTAACTTTGGTGATGCGGCCTTCCAGCAGGCTGGCGGCAACTTGGGCGCAGCGCAGGGCGCCGGCGGTGTGCGATGAGCTGGGGCCGACCATGACGGGGCCCAAGATTTCGAATGCCGAGGTCGTAGCTAGTGTTTGCGGCTTGCCTGCCATGGATGCTCCTTATCTATCCCGTCGTCCCGAGGGCTTTGGTATTTGGTCGCCTGCTCTACAGTCCTGGCTCGCACGGAGGCCACATTAAGTGGCCTCCGGCTCGTGCGGAACTCGCGACCGACCAAATACCAAAGCCCTCGGAACTAAGGATACATGGTAGAGGCGCGTGTGCTGCAAAATTCATTAGCTGGTGACGCAGCGTGGGCTCATATCGAAGCATCTTCACCACCGTTTAAATAAAAAGAAGTACCGGTTGGGAGCGGTACTTCTTTTTTAAGCGCTTATGTCGTTGAAACCTTGGCGGTTCTTAATTACAGGCCGCAGGCTGCTTTGAGTTCTTTGACTCGGTCGGTTTTCTCCCAGGTGAAGTCGGGGTCTTCGCGGCCGAAGTGACCGTAGGCTGCCGTCTTTTCGTAGATGGGGCGACGCAGGTCTAGGTCGCGGATGATGGCACCTGGGCGCAGGTCGAAGGTCTTCTCTACGGCCTCGACGATCTTGTCCTCGGCAACATGCGCGGTACCGAAGGTGTCGACCATGATTGAGAGGGGCTTGGAAACGCCGATGGCGTAGGCAAGCTCGACTTCGCAGCGGTCGGCCAGACCGGCGGCGACCACGTTCTTGGCGACCCAGCGCGCGGCATACGCGGCGGAGCGGTCAACCTTGGTGCAGTCCTTTCCGCTAAAGGCACCGCCGCCGTGACGACCGTAGCCGCCGTAGGTGTCGACGATGATCTTGCGGCCGGTGAGGCCCGTGTCGCCCATGGGGCCGCCCACGACAAAGCGACCGGTGGGGTTCACGTAGATGTCCGCGTTATCCCACGGCATGTTCTCAGCGGCCATGACCGGGGTGATGACGTGCTCGATGAGGTCGGCCTTGATCTTGCCCATGTCCTCGATCTCGGCGGCATGCTGCGTGGAGATGACGATGGTCGTGACCTCGACGGGCTTGCCGTCCTCGTAGCGCACCGTGACCTGGGTCTTGCCGTCGGGGCGCAGGTAGGGCAAGGTGCCGTCGTGGCGCACGGCGGCCAGGCGCTCGGCCAGGCGGCTGGCAAGGTAGTGCGGCATGGGCATTAAAGTCTTGGTCTCGTTGGAGGCGTAGCCAAACATCATGCCCTGGTCGCCGGCGCCAATCAGGTCGATCGGGTCGGTGGTCGCGCCGGTCTGGGTCTCGAAGGACTCGTCGACGCCCTGGGCGATATCGGGGGACTGCTCGTGGATGAGGCTCATGACGCCGCAGGTGTCGCAGTCAAAACCGAACTTGGCGCGGTTGTAGCCGATGCGGCGGATGACGCCGCGGGCGATTTCCTGCACGTCGACGTAGGCCTGGGTGCGGATCTCGCCGGCAACGATGACGGTGCCGGTGGTCACGAGGGTCTCGCAGGCGCAGCGGACGTTCTCCACGTTGGCGGGCACGCCGTTGGGCGCAATATAGCCCTGCTCCTGGAGCTCTATTTCTTTGGCGAGGATTGCGTCGAGGACGGCATCGCTGATCTGGTCGGCGATCTTGTCGGGATGGCCTTCGGTCACCGACTCCGACGTAAACACAAAGGACCCCTGTTGGGGCGGGATGGAACGAAGTTCTTCTGACATGATTGTCCTTTCAAAAACGTGTCCCGGCGACCGTTACCATTCCGCCGGGCTCTGTATGCAAGGGCACATCATAGCGCGTAAATCCAACATTCACACCCTTTCCGCACCTAGTCATTGGGGACAGGCTTAAATGAGTGGCCTTAAACTAAGAACGTCCCCAAAGACTGGTCATTTATGTCTGTCCCCAATGAGTGATGACTGGTCATTTAAGTCTGTCCCCAATGAGTGGGTCGGTGCCCTTTGTGCGGAGGTCGCATTGTTGCTTTATACTGGTGCAGTTAGACATCCATCCTGCAATCGAGGAGATTTCCATGGCATCAGACGTTCGCGTCCGCTTTGCACCCTCACCGACGGGCAAGCTGCACATTGGCGGCGCCCGCACCGCTATCTATAACTGGGCTTTCGCCCGCTCAAACGGCGGCACGTTCATCCTGCGCATCGACGACACCGACCCCACCCGCTCCACCGACGAGAACACGCAGATCATTCTGCGCGCCATGCGCTGGCTTGGCCTGGACTGGGACGAGGGTCCCGAGGTGGGCGGCGACTATGGCCCCTACGCCCAGACCGAGCGCCTGGACCTGTACAAGCAGGCTGCCCAGAAGCTTTGGGACGAGGGCAAGGCCTATCCCTGCTTCTGCACCAAGGAGCAGCTCGACGCCGACCGTAAGGCCGCGCAGGAGCGCAAGGACCCCTTCCAGGGCTATCAGCGTCGTTGCCGCGATCTTGATCCCGAGGAGGCCCGTCGCCGCATTGAGGCCGGCGAGTCCTACGTCCTGCGCATCAAGGTGCCCGAGGACCGCGGCGACGTCGTCATCCACGACGCCGTCCACGGCGAGGTGACCTTCGATGCCAAGGAGCTCGACGACTTTGTCATCTTCCGTTCCGACGGCACGCCCACGTACAACTTCGCGACCGTCGTCGACGACGCCATGATGAAGATCACCCACGTCATCCGCGGCGACGATCACCTTTCCAATACCCCGCGCCAGGTTATGGTCTACGAGGCCCTCGGCGCGCCTGTGCCCACGTTCGCCCACATCTCTATGATCCTGGGCGCCGACGGCAAGAAGCTCTCCAAGCGTCACGGCGCCACCTCGGTGGAGGAGTACCGCGACGCCGGTTACCTGCCCGATGCCTTCGTCAACTATCTGGCACTGCTCGGCTGGTCGCTCGACGGCGAGACCACGATCATCCCGCGCGACGTCCTGGCCAGCAAGTTCTCGCTCGACCGCATCTCCAAAAACCCCGCGACCTTCGACCCCAAGAAGCTCGACTGGGTCAATGCCGAGTACATCAACGGCATGTCCGACGCGCAGTTTGCCGACGAGATCATGGTCCCCGAGCTGCACGAGGCAGGCCTCATCGAGGGTAACGTCGAGTATGGCGAGGACTGGATCGACGCGCTCGCTGCCATTGTCAAGCCGCGCACCAAGATGCCGGCCGACGCCGTTACCGTCGCCGCCCCTATCTTTGCCACGGCCGAGACGCTCGAGTATGACGAGAAATCCGTCAACAAGGGCCTGGCCAAGGAGGGCATGGGTGCCATTCTGGCCGCCGCCAAGGCCGCGCTTGAGGGTGTTACCGAGTGGACGGCCGCTAACATCGACGCTGCGCTTGAGCCGCTGCCCGAGCAGATGGACCTCAAGAAGCGTGTGGTGTTCCAGGCCGTGCGCGTCGCCGTTTGCGGCAACATGGTGAGCCCTCCGCTGGGCGAGACCATGGCGCTCGTCGGCCGCGACGACTGCCTGGCGCGTATCGATCGCGCCCGCACGATGGCGCTGTAATCGCTGCGCAAACGTATGTATCCGAGCCCCGTTCACCCCGAGCGGGGCTCTTGTTTCTGTATGTGTATGGGATTGGAGGTGCTGGGGCCATGGCCGAGCAACTTTCGCTGTTTGGTTCGCCGGAACCGGAGGAAGCTCCGAAGTCCGCGGCTCCTGCCGCCGCCCCGGCGCAGCCCGAGCCCGCACCTGAGCCCATCGCCGCCTATGCGAGCGTGGTTCTCGACATCCCGACGCGTGCGCTGTCCGAGCCGTTTGCCTATGGCATTCCTCAACCCCTTGCTAGCGAAGCGCAGATCGGATCCACGGTCCTGGTCCACTTTGGCAACCGTGCCGCCGCAGGCTATATCGTCGATATTGCGCCCGAACTGGGCGACTTGCAAGGCAACATTACCCTCGACACCGCGCGCATCAAGCCTATCGAGACCATCCTCAGCAAACCGCTCTTTGGCGCCGAGTCCGCCCGTATTGCACGTTGGATGAGCCGCGAGTATGTTGCGACGCTTTCCGAGTGCCTGCGCCTGTTCTTGCCTCCGAGCGGAAGCCCGCGCGTGGTCAAGGGCGATGACGGCGTGTGGACCGTTGAGCGCCCTGCCGTTAAACCCATCCAAAACCGCTGGGTCATGCTCACGCCCGAGGGTTTCGACTACACGCCGCCAAAGACCGCGGTCCGTCAGCGTCAGCTCATCGAGGCGCTCCAGTGCGGCCCGGTCACGACGCGCGACCTCAACCTGCTCTATAACAGTATGTCGGCGACCATCAAGGCGCTCGAAAAACGCGGCGTCGTGGTGGTGGAGGAGCGCCGTGCCTGGCGCGGTTGCAGCGAGCAGACCACGCTGTCCTCGGCAAGCGGCAAGGCGCCGGTCTCTCTTACCAACGGCCAGCAACAGGCACTCGCGCAGATTGAGCGCGCCCGTCTGGACGCTCATGGCGACGTGGTGCTGGTCGACGGCGTCACCGGCTCCGGCAAAACCGAGGTCTACCTCTCGGCGATTGAGCGCGTGCTGGCGACCGGCCGTTCGGCCTGCGTGCTCGTGCCCGAGATCTCGCTTACGGCCCAGACCGTCGGCCGCTTCCGTTCGCGCTTTGGCGAGACGGTCGCCGTGTTCCATTCGCGCCTTTCGGCCGGCGAGCGTCTGGACCAGTGGGATATGGTCGCCAGCGGTGCGGCCCGCGTGGTAGTCGGCGCCCGCTCGGCGCTCTTTTGCCCGCTCAGCGACCTTGGTCTCATCATCATCGACGAGGAGCACGAGACCAGCTACAAGCAGGGCTCTAGTCCGCGCTACCATGCGCGCGAGGTGGCGGCCGAGATGGCGCGGCGCTACCGCTGCCCGCTCGTGTTGGGCTCCGCCACGCCCTCGGCCGAGGCCCTCGACCGCTGCCGCCGTGGCACGTATAACGGTGCCACCTGGACGCGCGTCGAGATGCCCGAGCGCCCGGGACACGCCGTGCTGCCGACAGTCCGCATTGCCGACCTGCGCCGCGAGTTCTCGCACGGCAGCCGCTCTATGTTCTCAAAACCCTTGATGGAAGGTCTGGAGCGTGTGGTCGAGCGCCGCGAGAAGGCAGTGCTACTACATAACCGCCGTGGCTTTGCGCCGTTCCTGATGTGCCGCGAGTGCGGCTGCGTCCCAACCTGCAACCACTGCTCCACCGCGCTTACGTATCACGAGCGCACGCACACGCTGCAGTGTCACACCTGCGGATCGTCTTGGCGCGTGCAGCCGTATCCCGCGCCCACGAGTCGTTGCCCCAAATGCGGTAGCCGCTATCTGGCAAAAATGGGCCTGGGCACTCAGCAGATCGAGGACGCACTGCACCAGATGCTGCCCGAGGATGTCGCCATCATTCGCATGGATGCCGATTCCACGCGCGGCAAGGATGCGCACAAAAAACTGCTCGAGCAGTTCGATGCCGCCGATTGTGCGGTGCTGCTGGGCACGCAGATGATCGCCAAGGGCCTTGACTTTCCCGAGGTCACGCTTGTGGGCGTGGTCAATGCTGACTTTGCCCTCAAGTTGCCGGACTTCCGCGCAGGGGAGCGCGCCTACGACCTGCTGGAACAGGTGGCGGGCCGTGCCGGTCGCGGCGATCGTCCCGGTGAGGTGATCATCCAGACCTACCTGCCCGAGGATCCGGTCATTCGCGCCGTCGCTGAGCACGACCGTTCGATCTTTACCGACTACGACCTGGATCAGCGCCGCGACGCGCTGTACCCGCCGTTTATTCGCCTGGTCAACATTTTGGTGTGGTCGGCGAACCGAGACGACGCGCACGACTACATCGGGCGCATTGCAAAGCTTCTTAAGCGCCGCTGGCATGCCGCCGCGCCAGACTTTTTGCGGGCGGGCAGCGCGGTGCCGCAGGTGCTGGGCCCGGCTTCGTGTGTAATCGAGAGAGCCAAGGACCGTTACCGCTTCCATCTGCTTGTGAAGTCGCCCGTGGGGTACCATGTCTCTGATGATATCGACGCCTGCCTCAAAGAGGCGGGCTCCATGCGCGGCGTGAGCGTGAGCGTTGACGTCGATGCCTATGATTTGATGTAACAACCCGAAAGGATGGCCATGGAAGCCAACGGAATCGTACTGTCGCCCGACCCTCGTCTGCGCCAGGAGTGCGCCGTCATCGAGGAGATCACCCCGGCGATTGAGGCGCTTGCCGAGAAGATGAAGAAGATGATGTTCGACAACGGCGGTTGCGGCCTGGCCGCCCCGCAGATCGGTGAGCTCATTCAGCTCGTCACCATCGACTGCGACTACAGCGACAAGAACGATTACGACCCGTACGTGCTCATCAACCCCGTCATTGTCGAGCAGAGTGACCATTTGGTGCCGTTTAGCGAGGGCTGCCTTTCCATCCCCGGCATTAGCTGCGAGATCGAGCGTCCCGATCACGTTGTCGTCGAGGCGTATGACCTGGATGCCAACCTGATTCGCTATGAGGCCACAGGCGACCTGTTCTGCGTGTGCCTGCAGCACGAGATCGATCACCTGCACGGCAATACCATGTTCGAGCGACTGAAGCCCATGCAGAGGATCAAGGCAGTCAAGGAGTACCAGGACGCCCTGGCCCGCGGCGCTCGACCGGGCGAGACGGAGTAGGTCCCACCGTCCCCGGTGCTGAGCGCCCACATATCATCCCGTGCTCAAACATTCTCGCTTTGCTGCGAAACTGCGCGCGGGACGATATGTGGGCGCTCA
>UQXB01000050.1:0-15586 GCA_900544935.1 uncultured Collinsella sp. | reverse complement strand
AATAGTCCTCGCGTGTATAACGGCGATTCATCTCTTTGAGGATCCGCGTCGAACCTGACTGGACGGCCAAGTGCAGCTGCGGCATAACGGCAGGCGTCTCGGCCATGGCGTCGATGGTCTCGGGCAGCAGATCCTTGGGATGCGAAGACGTAAAGAAGATGCGCTCCACACCCGTATCGCCCACGGCACGCAGCAGATCGGCAAAACGCGGCTTGCCAAACAGATCGCGACCATATGAGTTAACGTTTTGGCCCAGCAGCGTAATCTCACGCACGCCCTGGCGCACCAAACCGGTCACCTCGTCGACGATCTCCTCGAAGGGGCGGCTCTTTTCGCGACCGCGCACGTACGGCACGATGCAATAGGTACAGAAATTATTGCAGCCCGTCATAATGGGCACCCAGGCGTGATACTGGGTCTCGCGATGCCACGGCATGCTCATGGCATCCGTATCCTCATGCTCATTGGTGCGGATATGACGCTTGCCATCAAGGAACGCCTCGGCAATGAGCTCGGCCACATGTGCGATGGAATGCGTACCAAAGATGACATTGACGTTATCGACGTTGGTGAGCAGGCCCTCGCCATCACGCTGCGCAATGCAGCCGCCCACGGCAACCACACGCTTGCCCGAAGGCGAAGGCGGCAGGCTTTTGCAGGAATTGCACTGACCGTACAGGCGAGTATCGGCGGCCTCGCGCACGCAGCATGTCATGAAGACAACAATATCGGCATGCTCGGGATCGAGCGCCATGAGGCAACCATACGAATCGAGCAGACCGCTCACGCGCTCAGAGTCGTGCTGATTCATCTGGCAGCCAAAGGTGCGGATAAAGTAGGTTTTACCGGCAAGAATATCGCGTACGGAACGCTGGTCCATGTGCATAAGTCCTAACGATGGGGAGCGAAACGAGGCAAGCAGAAGCTATGCCACAGGCTTAACGTCATCCATGACGACGTTATCCATAGCAGCTCGATTGATCTGGTGAACGTAGACAGAAAGGCGGATGGCCGTGCGCGACTCCCCGTTAATGAGGATGTCGGAGAACACAGGCGCGCAGGAAATATCAAAACCGGTTGGAATCAAAAAACCGCGCGCGATAGCCACGGCCTTAATGGCCTGGTTGACAGCACCGGCACCGACACACTGGATGTTGACGGGTACACCATCCTTGACCATGCCGGCGATGGCGCCGGCAACGGACGCGGGCGATGATTTGCTTGATACCTTCAGGCAATCCATGAAGAAACTCCTGCGTTTAAAAGTACGTTTTAACTGCAATAACTTTATCTTACCGAGTGGACTCGGTAAAGGCACTATTCCTCTTTGGCAAGATCGAAGGTCACAGTGATTCGATCACGCGAAACGCGAATCTTTGGGTCGCCGCAAAGGTTGAGATAGTACCGGGCAGCAAGGTCATTAAAGTCACGCTCCACAGCACGCGAAAACTGTGCCATGTCATCCTTGGCAATACGTAGCCCGCGACGATCCTTCGCAAGATCGACAGGAGCCGGCGCATGCGAGGACGAATCACGCTCGCGCAGCAGACGCGCGGTCACACCGCGAACGGGCTTAATCTGCCCTGCCAAAATGCGATGAGCCGTGCGCTCGGACATCTCAAGACCCAAACCCGAACAGATACGGATAAAGTCCTCGGCATCAGAGGCAAGGCCTAAACGATCGACAACCGGAAGCTCGCTCTCGTCATCAATAAACAGGAGACGAGACGTATCGAGCCGACTTGTCGCCTGAGCATAAAGGGTCGCGGCAATCTCAGACGGAGAACCAAGATAGACATCGCAACCACGCAGCTCCTCGAGCGCAAACTCACAGGCAGCGCGAATAATATTATGCGGGCCGCGAGCACAGACATAACGTCCGTCCTCATCCTTGACGGCCTGGGGCCAGCTGGACTGATCGGCACGCTCGCTGAGGCGGTCGGCTGCAACGCTCACCTTAAAGGCTGAACCAAGATCGACGCCGGACGTGACCACACGGGCCTCGTCGGTGTTCTGCTTGATCGAAAACAATGCCATGCCACGACCGTGAACGCCCCAACGGTCCATCTTCATGCTCTCGAGCTTTGAGGTAACGCGAGCATCGAAGATTCGCTCTTGCATATCCTGCGGAACACCCGAGCCGTTATCCAGAAAGACAAGCGTGCGGACGCCATCTTCCTTGGTCGTGGCGAGATAGACCTTGTCGGCGCCGGCATCGCGAGCATTACGGAGCATTTCGATGACGATATCCTCGACATGCTGAATGTCGTGCTTTGCCTGGCGCCGCTCGGCCTCCGAAACGCGGAGGCGGACATACCCCTCGCCAAGGTTCTCCTCGACGCGAAGGTTGCCCTCCCCCGACATCGACGCGATAAATGAGATGAGCTCGTTCGCGTCGCTCATGTTATTTAGCGATATCGACAGCGCGGCTCTCGCGAATCACGACGACGCGCACCTGACCGGGATACTCCATCTCTTCCTCGATCTGATGGGCGATATCGTGAGCCAGGACCGTGGACTGGGCATCGGAGATCTTGTCCGGCTGAACCATGACGTGGACCTCGCGACCAGCCTGCATGGCATAGGTACGCTCGACGCCTTCATGGGAGTTGGCGATCTCCTCGAGCTTCTCGAGACGCTTGATGTAGTTCTCGGCAGACTCGCGACGGGCACCGGGGCGAGAAGCAGAGACAGCATCAGCGGCCTGTACCAGGACATCGAGCACCGTGTTAGGGTCGACATCGGCATGGTGAGCCTCGATAGCATGAACGATAACGGGCTTCTCGCCATAACGGCGGGCAAGCTCGGCGCCGATGACGGCATGCGGGCCCTCGACGTCGTGGTCGATTGCCTTGCCCAGGTCGTGCAGCAGGCCGGCGCGCTTGGCGGTCACAACGTCCAGGCCAAGCTCGGAAGCCATCACGCCGCACAGGTCAGAGACTTCGAGGGAGTGCTGAAGCACGTTCTGACCAAACGAGGTACGGTAGCGCAGGGCACCAAGGGTCTTGACGATCTCGGGGTGCAGGTCGTGGATGCCGGTATCGAAGGCAGCCTGCTCGCCAGCCTCGCGCACGCGCTGCTGAACCAGGTCGGCAGCCTTGTGATACATCTCCTCGATGCGGGCGGGGTGAATGCGGCCGTCGGCGATGAGGTTCTCGAGGGCAACACGGGCGGTCTCACGACGGACCGGGTCGAAGCTCGAAAGAACGACGGTCTCAGGCGTGTCGTCGATAACGAGGTTGACGCCGGAAACCTGCTCGAAGGTCCGGATGTTGCGACCTTCGCGACCGATGATACGGCCCTTGAGGTCATCAGAGGGAATGTGCACGGAGGTAACGGTGACCTCGGCTGTGTGGTCGGCAGCGCAGCGCTGAATCGCCAGGGACAGAATCTCCTGGGCGGTCTTGTGGCACTCGGCGCGAACCTGCTGCTCGGACTCGCGAATGATCGTGGCAGCCTCGTGGGTGACCTCGCCGCGAACCTTATCGAGGAGCTCCTTGTGGGCGTCCTCGCGGGTCAGGTCGGCGATACGCTCGAGCTCGGAGGTCTGCTTGGCGCAGAGCTCCTCAAGCTCGCGGGAGCGCTTCTCGACCTGACCGGCCTGGCTGGACAGCTGGTGCTCACGCTTGTCGAGAGCGTCGTTGCGGCGATCGAGGGATTCCTCGCGCTGCATCACACGGTTCTCGAGCGTACGAATCTCGCTCTTACGCTGCTTGTCCTCGGCCTCGGCGGCCTGCTTGTTCTTGATGATCTCCTCTTTAGCCTCGAGCAGAGCCTCTTTTTTGAGGGTCTCGGCCTGACGCTTAGCATCACCGATCAGAGACTCAGCCTGTGCGTGTGCCGACTGGATCTTTTCGTCGGCCTCGTGAAGACTACCCTGCTTGGCGGTGCGCATGTAGGCAATGGCGGCGATGGCACCCAAAACGATGCCAACGAGCGCTGCGATGATAGGCATGCTCACTCCTTTTTATGGATTCGTTACACAACAAAGCGAACCGTCCTTACGAACGGCTCGCGACATTTGAGTAATATGGGCGCAGCTTATGCGGGTCGGATACAGATAAACATATAAACAAACTCATCACAGATGAGCACATATCACAAAGCAAATGACAGTGTTTATCGTACGTTGAACCACAACAACTGTCAAATAAATGGCCCCGGCACGGCGGCTAAAACACGGTGAACGGCAGGGCCACAAAACGCATACGCCTAAACCGCACATTCCTCGCGTTCGGCATCGAGACGTGCCTTAACGGCATCGGCGGCGACGTGATACGAGAAGCCCTTGCCCATCAAAAACCGAACCAGTTTTTCGAATGCGCGCGTCTCTGGAACACGCCGCTTGGCGAGCAGGGCTGACGCACGCGCCAAATCGTCTTCGACGGCAAAATAATCCTCGGGATAACCGGGAATGTCATCGAGCACGACATGACGGCGCTTGAGCTCGGTCTCGATTTTGCGCTGTCCCCAACCGCGCCGCTTGCGCTCCTCGATAAAGTACGAGCAAAAGCGGCTCTCGTCTAAAAAACGATACTCGGTGGCGCGCTCGACGGCGAAATCGATCGCAGGCTGGTGAAAGCCGTAGCGAGCCAGCTTGTCACGGACCTCACCCGTCGCATGGTCGCGGCGCGATAACATCTCGGTCACCATGGTAAGTGCACATTTACGCTCAATGAGCTGCACCGCCTCACGGAAGTTGTCCCAATCACAGGGAAGATCGGGGCGGTTTTTGACATACAGCCGCGCGACCCGCACGGGAATCCAAATCGACCGTTCAAAACCGCCCTCAAGCTCACAATCAATATGTGCGCAAGGCTTTTTGGACGCATACCCGCTCGAGAACGAGGAGGCCGCCTTCTTATCGGGAAAGACGACCGTGGCCTCGGTCACCGTATACGACATGAGCGTAACCGCTACTCGTCGTCATCATCGAGCATGGCGGACCCATCGATGGCGTAAAGCTCGTCAAACTCCTCAGGCGCAGGCTGATCGGTCAGCTCGACCTCGGACGGAGCATCGTCATCAAACTCAAGTCCACAGGCAAGGCGGACCTTATGCTCAATCTCGTCGGCGCAATCGGGGTGTTCGCGCAGGAACGCCTTGGCGGCCTCGCGACCATTGCCGAGCTTGTCCTCGCCATAGGCAAACCAGGAGCCCATCTTCTTGCAGATGCCGCACTCGACAGCCATGTCAAGAATCGAGCCCTCCTTAGAGATGCCCGTACCGTACATGATGTCGAACTCAGCAGAGCGGAACGGAGCTGCCACCTTGTTCTTAACGACCTTGGCGCGCACGCGGTTACCGATAACCTCGTCCTTAAGCTTAATGCTGTCGATGCGGCGAATGTCGATACGCACCGAAGAGAAGAACTTAAGGGCGCGGCCGCCCGTCGTAGTCTCGGGGTTGCCGAACATGACGCCGATCTTCTCACGCAGCTGGTTAATGAAGATGCACGTCGTGTTGGACTTGGACAGCGAGCCGGCGAGCTTGCGGAGCGCCTGGCTCATCAGGCGAGCCTGAAGACCGACCGTAGTATCGCCGATTTCTCCCTCGATCTCGGCACGCGGGGTCAGCGCGGCGACGGAGTCGACGACGATGGCATCGATGGCGCCGGAACGCACGAGCATGTCAACAATCTCGAGCGCCTGCTCGCCCGTGTCGGGCTGGGAAATGAGCACCTCGTCGATATCCACGCCGATGCGCGCGGCATACGTGGGATCGAGCGCGTGCTCGGCATCGATAAATGCCACAACGCCACCCATTGCCTGGGCCTCGGCCAGGATCTCGAGCGAAAGCGTCGTCTTACCGGAGGACTCAGGACCGTAAATCTCGACGATACGGCCGCGCGGCACGCCGCCGATACCCAGCGCGGCATCGAGGGCCAGGGCGCCCGTGGGAATGGCCTCGACCTCGAGCTCGGGACCACCGTCGCCGTACCTCATGATGGAACCCTGGCCGAATTTCTTCTCGATCTCGGCCTTGGTGGTGGCGATCATCTCATCGCGCTCTTTACCCGTCGTGCGAGCATGAACGGTACGTACGGGACCTGAATTCTTGGCCATGAATAGCCCTCCTCTTAACAACCTGCATCGATAATAAACGAACGGCTGTTCGTGGTCAACCGTTCAGGCCAATCATATGCAGGCGGTCTTTCCAAAACCCAACCAAACGCCGACCAAACACTGACCAAATGCTTGACCACAAAGGACCAAATATGAACAAGGCAGGCAAAAATACATCTACAACCAGCACAAACGCCAAATGAGCCTAAGGTCCCTATCTCCACAATTAAGGGGCTCGGAGGCCCCTTAAAACACGTCTATTCCATAGAGTTGAGCACAAGGGCAATGCGACCCAATGCCTCCGTGACCGCATGGGCACGAACACACGAACGGTCGCCCTCATAGTGGCAGCGCACAGAGTCCACGACCGGCACGCCCCCATCGGCGGAACGATGCGCCCAGCCAATATAGAAAGTGCCCGCCGGATCGTCCTCAGTGCCACCGCCGGGGCCGGCATAACCCGTTGCGCTCACTGCAATATCGCTCTGGTACAGCTCCAGCGAACCCGCCGCCATCTCGCGCGCGGTCTGATGCGACACCGCGGTATAGCGGTCGAGCGTCTCCTGCTCAACACCAAGAACGCGATGCTTAATCTCATCGCAATAGGTCACCGCACCGCCACGCAGCACCGCCGAGGCGCCCGGGATATCGGCAATCGTCGATGCGATCATACCCGCCGTCAGCGACTCAGCCGTCGAAACCGTCACGCCCCGAGCGCTCGCGCGCTCGACAATATCGCGCGCCAGCTCCTCGTTGTGTGCGGAAATCTGCTCAAAAGAGTCCGTCATACCCACCAGGACCTAGACCGAAAAGACGATCTTGCGGCAGTTCCAGAAGTACTGGGCGCCCGAGATAACGGTCAGGACAACGGCAACGGCGTACAGGAAGCGCGACACCGAGTAGATGCCGAGCGTCAGCGCCACCGGGCCAAGGTGCAAGCCGGCCATAGCAAAAACGCACAGGTAACCGCAAATGGAGACCATCGTGGTTGCCGTCTTGTACTTGCCGAGCTTATCGGCCGCAACGACCACACCGGCCGCACTCGCGACCATGCGAAGGGCGCTCACCAGCAGCTCACGGAACAGGATAATGAACACGGACCACACGGTCACCGCGCCAAAATCCAAGAACAGCAGCAGGGCCGAAAACACGAGCAGCTTATCGGCGATGGGGTCCAAGAATTTACCGAAGTCGGTGATCTCGTTGCGCGAACGCGCCAGATAACCGTCGACCTTATCGGTGCACGACAGGATCACATACAGAATGAAGGCAGCGGCGGCGAGCGGGCCGTCGAAGGTGCTCCAATCCGTACCGGCAACACTCGTGTGAGAAAGCGCCGACACGATCATGAACACCGGGATAAAGACGATGCGAACGCACGTCACGATGTTGGCGGGCGTCCAGACACTCGTCAGTTCCTTATTGCTCTCGTTAGCCACGACGCTCTCCTACTCCACAACATGACCGATAAGCTCATAGCAGAAGCTATCGGTAAACTCGACGGTCAGAATATCGCCCACGGACGCCTCGCTGGCGTCCAGATGCACCGCGCCATCGGAATCGGGCGCCTGGAACCAGGCATGGCCGATCAGCTCGGCGCCATCCTCGGTCTCTTCGATACCGTCGACGATTACCTGGGCGCGCTCGCCCACATGTGCGGCGGTGGCGGCAAAACCGAGCGACTCGGCCAGGTCCATGGCCTCCTGGGCGCGCTCGAGCTTGACCTCTTCGTCGACCTGGCCCTCCATCTTAGCGGCCAGGCTGCCCTCCTCCTGCGAGTAGGCAAAGACACTCGTGTAGTCAAAGCCGACGGTGTCCATAAAGTCGATAAGATCGCGGAACTCGTCGTCGGTCTCGGTCGGGAAGCCGACCATGGCCGTGGAACGAATCACGATGCCGGGGATGCGCTCGCGAAGGTCACGGAACAGATCCTCGAGCTCCTGGCGCGAACCGGAGCGACGCATGGCCTTGAGAATGCGCGCGTCGCAGTGCTGCACGGGGATATCGATATAGGGCAGCACCTCGGGCGTATCGCGAATCGTCTCGATGAGTTCGTCAGTCATGCCCTCGGGCTGCAGATAGAGCACGCGGACCCAGACGTTGTGCGGGCGCACGGCCTCGGCGACGGCACGCAGCAGCTGCGCCAGATTGCGCGGCGAGCCATCGGCGACGTCCTCGTCGGCAAAGTCGGTACCCCAGATGCCCGTGTCCTGGCCGATCAGCACGATCTCGCGCACACCGCCGGCAACCAGGTCACGCACCTCGGAGATAATGCTCTCGGCATTGCGCGAATGATAGCGACCGCGAATATAGGGGATCATGCAGAAGCTGCAGAAGCGGTTGCAGCCATCGGAAATCTTGACGTAGGCGACAGCACCCTCGACGGTACGTTTGACCTGCGGGATATAGGCTGCAATCTCACGCTCGACACCCAGCACGCCATCGATGACCGCCACGATGCCGTCTTCCTCGTCGGCCTTCACAAAGGCAGCGACCTCGGGCAGCTCGTCAGGAAGGTCATCGCCATAGCGCGACGGCACGCAGCCGCACATGACGATGGGGCAAGAACGAACGCCGTCCTGAACCTCGTTGGCGAGCTCGAGCGTGGTCTCGATGCTCTCGGACGTTGCGGAGGCGAGGAACGAGCAAGTATTGACGATGGCGATATCGGCAACCTGCGGGTCGAATGCCTCCTCGTAGCCCGCGGCGGTCAAAAGAGAACGCATGCGGTCGGTGTCAACCTCGTTCTTAGCGCACCCGAGGGTGATGTAGAGCACGGAGCCCAACGGTGTATCCATGTTGGAGAGCAGTCCTTTCGATTGATATTAGCGGTAGTTGGTGAACTGCAGCGGCTGGCCGTAGTCATGGTCGCGCAGGAACTGGATCACGGTCTGCAACGCGTCCTTCGAAGCAGAGGAAACACGCAGCTTATCGGCCTCGATGGTCACCTTGACCTTGAGCTTTTGATCCTTGATGTCCTTGTTGATCTTCTTGGCGGTCGCCTGGTCGATACCCTCGACAATATGGCCGAGCACGCGCACGGTGCCGCCCGACGCCGCCTGAGGAGCATCCCACGAGACAGCCTTGAGGTCAATGCCGCGCTTGATGAGCTTGGAACTCAGCACGTCGATAATCTGCTTAGAGACAAAGTCAGCCGGGGCGCTGATCGTAAAGAGCTTGTCGCCCTTCGAAAGCTCGATCGTGGCGCCGGAATCCTTAAGGTCATAGCGCTGGGAAATCTCGCGCGTGGTCTGCTGGAAGGCGTTGTCGACCTCTTGCATGTTGACCTCGGACACGACGTCGAAGCTGGAATCTTTAGCCATGATGTTTCCTTTCGCGTACGAGCGGCTTAGTAGCTATCGTACGAATAGTCGGTAGAATCGGTGGGTGTCTGACCGTCAGTTGCGGTATCGGCGCCATCCGTGGACTGGGCATCGGTAACGTCGGTGGTATCGGCACCATCGGTGGTATCGGTACCATCAGAACTTTCACCATTCTCGAAATCAGTCGTCTCCTTCTTGGGAACGGTGATCGTCACACGCGCCACGCCCGAGGTCTTGGTATCGTAACGAACCTTTTCACCGTTCTTGGTAACGGTGACATCGGAAGGCTTGGACGTGGTGATCTCGATCGAGGACTCGGGCGAGTACTCCTGCTCAAAGGGGCCAGTCGCTTGGGCGCCATAGACCGACTTGCCGTCGACCTTGACCTCAATCCACGCGGTCTTTCCCTTGGCAACGGAGACTTTGACCTTCGTGACCTCGTTCTCTTCCTTCTTGGCCGTCGTCTTGGTAGCGTCCGAGTCAGTCGACTCATCCGTCGCCTCATCGGTGTCTTCGTCCTCGTCGACCGTTTCGGTCTTCTTAGAAGACTTCTTGGTCGTCGTCTTGGTAGCAGTGGGCGTCTCGGGCGTGGTCTCGGGCGCCGAAGATGCGCAGCCGCGCAGAAGCACCACGATGAGCACAATCAACAACAGCGCAACGGCACCGATGCCGGCGTAGACGATACGCGGATCGAGCCCGTTGTTTTGAGGAGTACGTGATCCGCCGCGTCCACGATTGGAACTGCTGCGGCCGCCTCCCTGAGGCATACGACCACGATTGCTATCGGAACGGCCGCGATAGCCACCCTGGCCCTGAAGGCTGCGCTGACCCGAGCGGGGCGCAAGTTCACCGCGGCCTTGATAGCCACGCTGGCCCGAACGCGGAGCCGAAGAGCGCTGGCCATACGGCTGTGATTGAGAGCGAAGACGCGGCGTCACCTGCGTGGTATCGGCATCCGCATAGCCACCGCGAGAGCGACCAGAAGAGACCCCACGGTAACCGCGATCGGAATAGCCGCCGTCGCCGTAGCCGGCACGAGGGTCACGAGCCACGCCGCGGGCAGCGGGAAGTGCACGGTCCTCGGGCATCGGCGTACTGCGGAACCGGTCACGCTGTGAGCGAATCTCCTCGCCCGAACCCGTCTCGGTAATATAACCGGCCTGCTGAGGACGCTGTCCATAGCGGGTCGAACGACCGCCCTGAACCATCAGGAAGCGCCCGTTATCGACCGAGGAACGCGAATTGACGTAGCCGGCGGCGTCCTGAAAACGACCGCCCTGCTGCGACGTCTCGCGTTCGTATGCCATCAGATCGTCAAAGTAGGCATTGACGACCTCGCGCGGATTGAGGCCCAAAAAGCGAGCATAGCTCGAAATCATGCCCTGCGCATAGCCGCGCGGCGGCATCGAAGCAAAGTTACCGGTCTCGAAAAACTCGATGATCTGCGGCCTGATTTTGATGGTGTTGGCGACTTGCTGAATGGAAAGGCCCATTCGGCGACGCTGCTCAAGCAGCATGTCACCAAAGCGTGCAGCCATCAGAATCCTCCAAACTCACGATCTTCACGTGCCATCTCGGCGTCGACAGACTCCAGCGCGGCAAGCCCCTCCTCGTCCAACAGGACCTCGCGCGGCTTGGAACCGTCGGGCGGGCCGACGACACCCTTTTCTTCCAGCATATCCATAATACGCCCGGCACGCGCATAGCCAACCTTCAGACGACGTTGCAGGCCAGATGTGGAGCCAAGCTGCGATTCCACCACAATATGGGCGGCTTCCCAAATGAGCGGATCATCGTCTTGCGGCTCGGCGACTCCGGTACGGACAATGCCGCCGCCACCCGCCATGGACATGGAAGCGGGCGCCACGGCAGACAGGATCTCCTCGTGGTAGTCGGGCTCGCTCTGCGACTTGACGAACTCGACGATCTCGTTGATTTCATCATCCGAGACAAAGCAGCCCTGGATACGGCGGGGCTTGCCCCAGTCGACCTTAGAGAACAGCATGTCGCCCAAACCGGTGAGCTTTTCGGCGCCCATCTGGTCGATGATGACGCGCGAGTCGATGCCCGTGGCGACGTTAAAGGCGATGCGGTTGGTGATGTTGGCCTTGATGAGGCCCGTCACCACGTTGGAGCTCGGGCGCTGCGTGGCCACGATAAGGTGGATACCGGCGGCACGGCCCAGCTGAGCAATACGCACGATCGAGGCCTCGACATCCTTACCGGCAACCATCATCAGGTCCGAGAGCTCGTCGATGATGATGACCAGGTAGGGCATCTTTTGCGGCGGGTTATCGTAATGCTCAAACTCGCCGGCGGCCTGCTTTTCGTTGTAGGTTGAGATCTTACGCACGTTGAGACGCTCGAAGACCTTCAGGCGACGCTCCATCTCGGACACGGCCCATTGCAGAGCGCTCGCGGCCTGCTTGGGCTCGGTCACTACAGGCACGTAAAGATGCGGCAGACCGTTATAGCCCGCAAGCTCGACGCGCTTGGGGTCGACCATGATCAGGCGAACGTCCTCGGGAAGGGCGCGCATGAGCAAGGTCGTGATGATGGAGTTGATCATGACCGACTTACCGGAACCCGTGGTACCGGCGATCAGCAGGTGGGGCATCTTGGCAAGGTCGGCGACGACCGGCGTACCCTCGGCATCTCGACCGATGGCGAGCTCGAGCGGACCGCCCTTCACATAGGGAAGCACGTCGCCCAGGTTGACGTTCTGGCGCTTGCGATTGGGGATCTCGATACCCACAAGCGAGGTGCCGGGGATCGGGGCAAAGATGCGCACGGACTGGGCAGCAAGCGATAGCGCGATATCGTCCTCGAGGCTCGAAATCTTGCTCACGCGCTCGCCCTCGCCAGGTTGCAGCTTAAAGGTCGTCACCGTGGGGCCGGCGATCCAGCCGACCACGCGGGCACTACGACCAAACTCCAGCAAGGTGGACTGAAGCGACTCGGCAGTCTGTTCCAGCTCCTTGTCAGAAGACGCGGCGGAAGCCGACTGCGGGTTGGCATGCAGGATTTCGAGCGGCGGAAGCTTGAGGCCGTCCTCTTCTTCGCCCTCGTTATCTGCGGCGCCGCCGTCCGCTCCCCCATCGCTAGCCGCAGCCGATTCGACAGCACTCAAGGCAGGCGCATCGGCAACCTTGGGATGCTTCAAGAAGTCGGGGATCTGAGGTGCTGCCGAGACAGGATTCACGGCAAACGGCGGCTCGGACTCGTCGATCTTATCGGGGTCGTCTTCCATCGAAAGCTGACCGGTTACCTGGTCGCGCTTTGCATGGCGACGCGGCAGCAAAGTTGTCTTTGCGGTCTCAATCGGAGCCTCGTCGTCCTCGTCATCGCCCTCGGTGAGCTCAATCTCGCTCTCGGACCAAGACGGGTCGGGCTCACTCGTATTGAGTTTGGGCGCAGCCTTGCCCTTCTTGGCATGGCGGCGCGGCAACAGCGTCGTCTTAGCGCGCTCAGCTTCCACGGCATCGGACACGTCGACAAACGGATCCTCGTCCTCGTCGTCATCGTCCAAAACCGGGTCCACATCGTTGCCCAGGACCGTGGTCACGGCAGCATCGGAGCCCTTTTGACGAAGAATGCTCAGGTGCGGAAGGGCAACGCCGGGCACCGACAGGGCTTCATCGTCACCCCACGGGCTCGCGTTAACATCGGCACGACGGCGCTCGGCAAAATCGGCCGCACGGTCGCGAGCAGAGCGCAAAACGCCACCCACCGAAAAGCCGATGATGACCAGGCCCACGACGACAAGGCCCAACAGGACTACCATCGCGATAGGCTTACCCAGGGCATTCTGCAGCGCACTCGCAATAAACGCACCAATGTAGCCACCCGAGGCGGACAGATTTTGCGGCGTGAACATAAGGTCGCACGAGTCGCTCGTACCTGGCACCATCAACGAAAGAATGGAGACGACGGCGATAAAGACCACGGCGCCGCCCGCAACAGAGCGCACGTTGAGCGGCGAGTCCTCGCCTAAAAAGAGTGTGGCGGCAAACAGCAAAATGACGATCGGCAGCACGTAGGCGCCCAGACCAAAGCCCAGGTGGTAGAAACCAGCAACCGCAGCCGTAACGGGTGCGGTCGCCGGCGAAATCACGGCAATGAAGGACGCAATCGCCAAAACGGCGATGACCACGCCGGCGATATCGCGGTTGGCCGAGGGCTCGACCAAGGGCTCAAAATCGTCGAAGTCGGCCTCGTGGCCCTTATTGGCACGCAGATGGGAACCGGCACCCTTAGCAGATGCCGGTTGGTTATTGGCCTTATTGCCTTTGGCGTTTTGTGCAGATCCGCGCGCCAAACTAAACCTCCATGACGACCGGGATGATCATCGGACGGGTGCGCGTACGGCTCCAAATAAAGTTGGAGAGCGAATCGCGCACGGCCTTGCGAATGGCATCGGAGCCGCTGCTCGTAAAGCTAAACTTGCCCTTCTCGATCGTCTTCATAATGGATGCGGAGGCATCCTCGGAGAACTGGTCGTCGATGGCAAACGAGACACCGCGGCCCGAGAACTCGATGGCCTCGATCTTCTTGTGCTTGAGCGAGACGATGGCAACGGCCGTGACCATACCGTCGTTGGCGAGCTTTTGGCGATCGCGCAAGACAATGGGGTCGGTATCGCCGATACGCAGGCCGTCGACGTAGACGACGCCGGACTCGACGGGTGTACCGCGCTTGACGATACCACCGCGCATCTCGAGCGTGTCGCCGTTATCGAGGATAAAGATATGATCGTCCTTGATGCCCATCTTGCGGGCGAGCTGGGCATGAGCGCGCAGATGCACGGCCTCACCGTGAACCGGCATAAAGTACGTGGGTTTGGCCATGGCCATCAGGAGCTTGAGCTCCTCCTGGCTACCGTGACCGGAGACGTGGACGAGAGCGCGGTTCTTATCCCACACGTCGCAGCCGAGCTTGGCCAGGCTGTTGACGACCTGCTGGACGGCCTTCTCGTTGCCGGGAACGGGAGTTGCTGAGAGGATGACGGTATCGCCCTCGTGGATGGAGAGCGTCTTGTGCTCGCCATTGGCCATGCGGGACAGGGCCGACAGCGGCTCGCCCTGCGAACCGGTGCACATGACGACGATCTTGTCGTCGGGCAGGTTATCGATATCGAAGGCATCGATGATATCGGCATCGTCGATGTTGAGGTAGCCCAGCTCGCGCGCGACGCGGGTGTTGGTGAGCATGGAGCGACCGGTCACAACGACCTTACGGCCGCACTTACGGGCGGCATCGCAGATCTGCTGCAGGCGATGAATGTGGCTCGAGAACGACGCGACGAACACGCGACCCGGGGCGTTCTTGATGGCGTGCAGCAGATTGGGACCAACCTCGGCCTCGGACTTGGTAAAGCCAGGAACCGTGGCGTTGGTGGAGTCGGAAAGCAGCAGGTCGATACCCTGCTTGGCAAAGCGGCTGATAGCGGCATAGTCGGGCGTGACACCATCGATGGGCGTCTGGTCGAGCTTAAAGTCGCCAGTGTGCATAACGGTGCCCTGATTGGTGCGAATGAACACGCCCAGAGCGCCGGGGATGGAGTGCGTCATCGAGAAGAAGTCGAGCGAGATGCCGCCGAGGTTGACATGGCTGCCGCCCTTAACCTCGCGGAACTTGGGTGCGCGGATGCGGAACTCAGAAAGCTTGCCTTCGATAAAGCCAAGCGTCAGCTTGCTCGAGAAGATGGGCACCTTGTTATTGAGGTCCTGCAGCAGATACGGAAGCGAACCGGTGTGGTCCTCGTGGCCGTGGGTGACGACGATACCGCGGAGCTTCTCCTCGTTCTCCAGAACATAGGTGTAGTCGGGAAGCACCAGGTCAATACCGGGCTGGGAATCGTCGGGGAACATGAGGCCAGCGTCAACGAGCACCATGTCGTCGCCGCATTCGAAGACCGTCATGTTCTTGCCGATGCCGTCAAGGCCGCCGAGCGGAATGATCTTCAAGGGAGATGATTTTTTAGCTGCCATAGGTTAGTGTGGTTTCCTTTCTTCGAAACGGGTCTGGAACAACCGACGGGGCGCTTCTGGCAAACCGACCGCCGGGAACGTACAAACATGCATCACGGAGTCGATGCAATAACCACAATATGATACCCATTTGCACAACAACAGACCACCCATGCATCAAAGCCCCATCTGAACCGGTCTATCCCGCCGGTCTGGGGCCATCGGGGGC
>UQXB01000049.1:0-16692 GCA_900544935.1 uncultured Collinsella sp. | reverse complement strand
GGACTTGCAGCGACGGACCTCAGGACACTCTTACACCACGTCTGCGCGCGCGACCTTGTAGGGGTCGCTCGGACGTCATTTTGGGTGGTTTTGCCTGCTACTAAAATGGTAACAGTACTCATATTTGCCCTTTTTTGCCCACAGACCTTTGAGGGTGCGGCGAAAAGGGCTTGTTTTGATTGTTTGGGGCAGGCACGAGGCGCGGAAACGATGTCTGGAGCGACGGAGCGGCCTGGAATTCATCCGTAGAGGTCTTCATTGGCTGCGCCAGGAGTGTCCCTAACTGCCGGAGGGGGTGTCTGCCGTGGCAGACACCCCCTCCGGATGTGGGAAGTTTGCGCTGCAGGTTACTTGTCGGTGCCCAGCTTGTGCGGCTTGAGAGCGAGCGCATTGACGAGTGCGTCGGTGGCAGACTTGACGGCTGCCGGCTGCGGATCGTTGACGTGATCCTCGGGATGCACGGGCAGGTCCTTCTTGACGGCATCGTGGATCAAGTTGAGGTACTCAGTCACGCCAGTGGTCGATAGGTGCGTGCCATCGCCATCGAACAGGTCGTTGCGGTTGGCGCTGTATCCGTACCAGTCGATAACGCGCACGTTCTTGTAGCGCGTAACGGCGTTAGCGATGGCCTGGTTGGTAGAGCCAACCCACGGCTGCGGACTGCGCGTGTTCACAAACACCACAATACGCTTATCTCCTGCATCGGCCATGATGGCGTCGATTTGGTCGTCGGTTACCAAGCCGTTGGTGCCCAGCGCAAAGACCACGATCTTGCCGGCAAGGTTCTGTTGAAGATAGCCCTCAAATGTCGCACGGCCCGCATCGAACTGGCGGCCCTTTTCGGCATCGATATGGCTGTGCGGGAACACGCCGTCAAAGGAATCAACGGCGCGCAGCGACACGGAGTCACCGATCATCAACAGGTCGTAGGAGCCGTCGGGGAAGCCGTCGTTGTCCTTGTCGGTGTCGTCGGCCGCCTGCTGGTCGGTGGGTGCGGCGTTCTTGGCTTCCTTGTTCAGAACTTCGGCGCCCTCGCCGCTCAGCGCAGACGTCTCGGGCACAAAGATCAGGCCGCCCAGTGCAACGACCAACACGACAGCGCAGGCTGCGCAGGCAGGGACGTGCGCGCGCACCCAGTTGGCGGGCGTGGCGGTGCCGTCGCGGAACTCGGATACGGTGCGCCCAAAGGCGCCCTTTCTAAACGGCGTCTCGATAAAGCGATATGAGCATTCGGCCACGGCGACCACCAACAGCACCTGCAAAATGTACTGCCACCACGGTGTATCGTTGATGTTGGCGACCGGGTTCATGAGCAACAGCAGGGGATAGTGCCACAGGTAGATGCTGTACGAGCGCTTGCCAACCCACACGAGCGGCTCGGCGGACAGCGCGCGGGCAACCATTCCCTGGGGTTGCACGCAGGCCGCGATGACCATGAGCGTGAGGATCGAGCACAGCAGTGTGCCTCCGCGATACTGGAAGGCGGTGTAGCCGTTGGTGAGCGCGACCATGGCGGCAAGGCCAACCAGACCCACGACGCCCAACACATCGATGGATGCGGGCGAGGACCAAAAACGCACGAGGACGCTCGGCTGTGCCGGGGCGGTCTCGGCTGCTTCGTCGGCGTTCTTGCCGTGCTTGGCGGCCCCGACCAAGCGGTCGAGCCCCAAACGATGAACGAGACGCACCGGCGCCAGGTCGCGATCGGGGATAAAGGCCATCCAGGCACCCAGCAGCAGCGAGAACACGCGGGTGTCGGTGCCGTAGTACACGCGGCTGGGGTCGGCGGCAGGGTTGTAAAGCACCATCATGGCGAGGGCAGATACCGCGGCAAGGCCCAGAACCACGCGGCGCGTGTTGGGTTTGCTCACATGCATGGATACCATGGCAAACAGCAGTGGCGGCCAAATCAGGTAGAACTGTTCCTCGATGGCAAGCGACCAAAAGTGCGTGAGCGGCGAGGGGTCGCCCAGAGCATTGAAGTACGAGACGTTTTGGGCAATCTGCCACCAGTTGTTGAAGAACAACAGCGACGGCAGGATGTCGGGGCGCATCTTGGTGAGCATCACGTGGTTGAAGACGGTGCACAGAGCACAGGTCACCACCACGACGGTCACCACGGCGGGGACCAGGCGACGGATGCGGCGGATCCAGAAGCTCTTGAGGTCGATGCGGCCGGTCTTAGCGACTTCGTTGAGCAGCAAGCGCGTGATCAGATAGCCCGAAAGCACAAAGAAGATCGTGACGCCGAGCAGGCCGCCCTGAGCCCACGTGAGGTTAAGGTGATAGAGCACCACCGCGACGACGGCGAGCGTACGCAGGCCGTCGAGTGCAGGGATGTAGCGGGACTTGGGGCGAGTAGGCGTCTGCTCCGCGGCGGGAGTGTTGGCGCGGCCCGCGTTGTTGGCAGAAGCGCGATGGGGGCTCGTGGTGCGTCGCGGCTCGTTGGCACGGCGTTCGCTCTTCACGCGTTCGTGCGGCGCCGGCTCGTTGCCCGTGCGGCGTCGACCGCGCGAGCCCGATTGCGAGAATTGTTCCATAAAACATCATCCAATGACGAGAATAATCAGCACGTATTCATTGTAGCTGCCTGCTCCTGTGAATGCTTGCTGCTGGCGCAACCTCAAGGGTGCGTTCACATCAAAGTGAACTAAAGTTATAGAGGTGCGAAGGCGCGCAATCGACGGTCGACGGTGGGTGCAAAGCCCGCAGATGAGGAGGTTTCCATGGCAGATCGTGGCATCGTTGCGGTGTTCGGCAGCATGAACATGGACCTTTCGGTGGCGTGCGAGCGCATACCGCGTGCGGGCGAGACCGTCGGCGGCAGCGGGTTTATCACCAACGCCGGCGGCAAGGGCGCCAATCAGGCCGTAGCTGCCGCGCGTATGGGCGCGTGCACGCACATGATCGGCGCGGTCGGTCGCGACGCGTTCGGCGCATCGCTCGTGGTGGGGCTCCAAGACACCGGCGTGGACTGTGACTTTGTAGTGCATCGCGATGACGTGGAGACGGGAACGGCGACCATCATTCGCTGCGAGGGCGACAACCGCATCGTACTGTCACCGGGCGCCAACCATGCGCTTGCGGGCGCGGACGTTGCCCGCGCGCTGAGGCGTCTGGTGGCCCATGAGCTCGACGGCGACGCCAGCGAGATTGCCCCGGCTGCCGGAAGCGTCTTTATCGCCCAGGGCGAATGTGACCTTGCAGCGACGGCCGAGGCGCTTGTTTGCGCTCGCGAGCTGGGGTTCTATACGGTCTTTAATCCGGCGCCTGCCTGCGATGTGCCTGCGGAGGTCTGGCCTGCGGTCGACCTGGTCTGTCCCAACGAGACCGAGTGCCAGGTTCTGACGGGCATTCTGCCCACGGATGATGTGAGTTGCGTCGCGGCGCTCAACGCCCTGCTCGCTAGGGGTGCCGGAGCTGCGGTCATCACGTTGGGCGGTGCCGGCTCGGTTACGCTCGGCGATGACGGTGAACTGCTGCGCATACCGGCACTTTCGAGTACGGTAGTCGATACCACGGCCGCCGGCGATACGTTTATCGGCGCGTTGGCGGCGGCCCGCCTAGAGGGCTTGCCGCTCTTTGAGTGCATGGCCGCGGGTGCTCGCGCCTCGGCAGTGACGGTGTCGCGCCTGGGCGCTCAGCAATCGATTCCCACGCGCGCCGAAGTTGAACATTGGTTTGGTTAAACGATAAAGACGGAGAAGCGGAGTAGAACAATGACAACCAAGAAGCTGATCCTTGATCTGGATATGGGTGTGGACGATGCGATGGCGCTGGCCTATGCCATCGCGAGCCCCGAGGTGGAGCTCGTGGGCATCACCACGTGCTTTGGCAACGTGCGCGTCGAGCAATCGGCGCACAACTGCCTTGCGGTGCTCGATCTGCTGGGTCGCCCCGAGGTTCCGGTGTACCTGGGTGCCGACCGTCCTCTGCAGGCGACTGAGCCCTATACGCCGCCGGCGTCCACCGCGCTCATTCACGGCAAGAACGGCATCGGCGGCGCGAGCGTGCCCGCGTCGCCCTACGAGCCGGTGGGGGCGACCTCGGCCGACGGCAACGCTGCGGTCGATTATCTGATCGATGCCGCGCGCACCTATGGTCCCGATCTGGTCTACGTAGCGACTGGCCCGCTCTCCAACCTGGCGCTCGCCCTGGAGCGCGATGCGGCGGCGATGATGTCCATCGGCCGCGTGGTCGTGATGGGCGGCGCACTTACCGTGCCCGGCAACGTGAGCGCGGGCGCCGAGGCCAATATGGCGAGCGACCCCGAGGCAGCCGACGCGGTGCTGCGCTCGGGCCGTAAGCTCACCATGGTGGGTCTGGACGTGACGCATCGCGTGGTGCTCACACGCCGCGACATTGCCGGCTGGACGGGCTCGGGCACCATGGCGGGCTGCGCATTTGCGAGCATGGTCGAGCACTACATTGGCTCGTACGAGATGAACGCACCCTACCTGGGTGGTTGTGCGCTGCACGATCCGCTGGCCGTTGCCGTGGCGATCGACCCCACGCTCGTAGGTGCGCTCGGCTGCAACCTGCGTGTTGATCTGCTGGGCGAGTACCGCGGTCGCACCATCTGCGATGAGCGCCGCCTGTCCGATCCGGACAAGAGCACGCTTGTGGCACTGACCGTGGATGCTCCGCGCTTCCTGTCCGAGTTCAAGACGCGTATGGCCCGCGTCCTGGGCTAAGTTGTCTTTTTGGGACGGGGCTTTTTTGACTGTTATGATTGGTGCGACCATTCGAACCAGCTAAAAGAGCCCGTCCCAAATTGACTACCGAGAGGATCTGCCATGGAGCGCATTGCGAGCTTTTCCGTTGACCATCTGTTGCTTGAGCCCGGCGTGTATGTGAGCCGCATCGACCGCGATCCGGCGACCGGGGCCGCCGTCACCACCTTTGACCTGCGCCTGACCACGCCCAACAAGGAGCCGGTCATGAACACGGCCGAGTGCCACACCATCGAGCACCTGGGCGCGACGTTCCTTCGCAATAATGCCGAGTGGTCGGGCCGCATTGTCTACTTTGGCCCCATGGGCTGCCGCACGGGCTTTTACCTGGTTGTGTTTGGCGAGGTGACGAGCGAGGAGATCCTGCCGCTCGTGCGTGAGCTGTTCGAGTTTGTCGCCGGCTTTGAGGGCGATGTCCCCGGTGCCGCTCCCGAGGAGTGCGGTAACTACCTGGACCAGAACCTCCCCATGGCCAACTGGCTTGCGCGCCGCTACCTCGACCGCGACCTGGCCGATATCGACGAGAAGCACCTGCACTATCAGCAGGCGTAAGGGCTTTATCGCCCAAAACGCGCGCATTGGGCGCCTTCGCTTATGCGGGGGTGCCTTTTTGCTGAGTGGTCGGGACGAGTGTTTAAAATCGCTTATGTTTGTTCTAGAATGTTCATACTGTCACATAAACGAACAGGAGCGAACATGCATATCTACTCTGTCAACGATCCCGAGTTCAAGTCCTATGGCAACGTTTGGGATAACGTTCCGTCCGAGCTTACGTCGCCCGTGCTCGAGGCGCTCTCTGCCACGCCCATTCCCGAGGGCAGCAAGTACGTTGCAAGTGCGCCGGAGCTCGAGGACGTCAAGGATGCCGACAAGCTTGGCTTTCTCATGTTTGGTGGCCGTCCCTTCCAGCTCGGCTGGTGCAACGGCCACAACACGCGTCTCAACTGCCTAGAGTATCACCGTGCCAGCGAGTTCAACCTGGGCGCGCGCGACTTTATCCTGCTCGTGGCGCATCGCTGGGAGATCGAGGACGGCAAGCTCGACACCGCGTGCGTCAAGGCGTTCCGCGTGCCGGCCGGCAAGGTCGTCGAGGTTTTCAACACCACGCTTCACTACACGCCGTGCATGGTTGACGACGGCGGCTTCCAGGTGATGGTGGCGCTGCCCGCCGGCACCAACGGTCCGCGTCCCGAGGCTGCGGCCGATATGCCCGCGGCCGGCGACAGCTACTGCTACTGGAAGGCCGACAAGTGGGTTCTCTGCCATGCTGACAGCCCCAAGGCAGCCGAAGGCGGCTACGTAGGCCTCATCGGCAAGAACCTCGACATCACCGTGGACTAGCGCATCGCCCCAAACCACCACAAAGGTGCCTGTCCCCTTTGCGGTGGTTTGGGGCGGGCGGATATCGGGAAGTGCCAGACGGGGGAGG
Source organism: uncultured Collinsella sp. (assembly GCA_900544935.1). Classification (GTDB taxonomy): domain Bacteria; phylum Actinomycetota; class Coriobacteriia; order Coriobacteriales; family Coriobacteriaceae; genus Collinsella. The sequence continues at coordinate 10,530 of UQXB01000049.1, read as the reverse complement.
CTGCCGGGCGCCTTGCCGTCTGCGGATTTTGGGACATGCGGCCCGCTTTTTCGGCCCATCTGTCGGTACACTAAAGGGACTATGGGTACCCGCGAGCGACATATCGGCCACGCGGCCGCCCGGACCGCGCCGGTTGCGGATCCCAGGGGTGGCAGGCTCTTCGCCATGCCGCGATTCCTTGTTGGCATAACACATCAGGTGTACCGTCACCGCGTCTTTGCTATCGCCGGCGCCATCACCGCGCTGTTCCTCATGCTTTTGGCAGTCTTGCCGGCGCTGTTCGCCTTCGACCCCAAACTTTCTAACGCCGTGCCCGCCTATAGCGAGGTGTCCGAAGAGGTCGTGGATGCGCTCGTCCATTCGAGCTCTCTGCCGCTGCTTGTCGCCGCAATTGTATTTTCGATCTGGGGCGTATCGGTCTATCTGCGCTGTTTGGACTATGTGCTGCGTCGGCGCCTTGTGGCCATCGCCGCCATCTGCGCCCTATGGATGATCGAGGTCATTCTCAAGTACAAGTCGTTCACGCCGTTCTATGCCACCGTGCTGTGGTACCTGTACTACGTGCCCATGACGCTTATTCCGCTGCTCTATCAGCTCTGCGGCCTGCGCCTTGCGGGCCTGGAGCAACACCGCCTGGGTCGCCGCTACTGCGCTGCGCTGTGGATTGCGGCCATCCTGCTTATCGGATTTGTGCTCACCAACGATTTTCACCAGCAGGTCTTCCACTTTGACCGTACAAGCGACACCTGGAGCAACGATTACACGTACGGCTGGGGTTATTTCGCCGTCCTCGTGTGGACGGCCTTTGACTTCGTGGCCTTTTTTATCCTGGTTGGTCGGTCCTCGTCCTTTCGCATCCAGCGTTTCTCGGGCACGGCGGCGCTCGTACTGCTGGGTGGCGCATTCTTTGCCATCTCGTATGCGTTGCGTGTGCCCTGGGCATGGAGGCTCAATTTTTCGCTCGTCTATTGCATCCTGTGCGTGGTGGCGATGGAAATCTGTCTCGATTGCGGTGTCATTCCGTCGTATCACGACATCGCCGGCATCTTCGACACCTTGCCGCTCGACCTCAAAGTTCTAACGCGCGACCTGCAGGAGGTCTATGCCACGCCGGTGTCAAAGCCAATGCCGGTAGGCGTGCGTGAGGAGTTGCGGACCCAGGAGCACGGCCGCGCCCATGCCTTTGCCGTGGCGTCCGATCCCGATGTGATGTACCGTGCCTTTCCACTGCTGGGCGGATCGGCCCTGCTTGCCCAAGACGCGTCGGAGCTCAACGAGCTTAACCGTGAACTGGCACATCGTCGCATGGAGCTGCAGCGTCAAAACGAGCTACTCGCCGCCGACTACGACCTTAAGACGCATTTGGCAGATCAAGAGGCCGAGACCTTGCTGGTCCAAGACGTGGACCAGGCGCTTGCCCGCGCACTCGAAGGGATGTACGACCTGCTGAGCTCGCTGCCGCCGTTGACCGATGAAGTATCTTCGCACGAGCGCTACCGCATGCTGCAGCGCGCCAAGATGCTCGTCGCCTATTGCAAGCGCAAGGGGTCGCTCACGTTGGCGCAGCACGGGGAGAGCGGTTTTGACCGCGACCGTATTCAGCTCATTGCCAACGAGCTCGCAAGCGACCTGCGCACCATCGATATCGATTGCGCCTCGATTATCGCCATACGGCGCCCGATGCACGCCAGTACGGTAAGCGCCCTGTACGACTGCGTGTATGACTTTGCGTTTTTTGCCTACACCACCGATCATCCGGCGCTTATGTATCACCTGAGTGACCATGATCGGTGCAGCGTCGAGTTGCGTGCCACGCTTTTCTCCAACGACGAGGAGGATCTTTCGCAGACACCCGCTGCGCAAGAGCTCGAAAGCGCTTTGCAAGGGCGCAACGTGGCATACCGCCTTGAGGGCGAGCCCGGCCAGCTGCGCATGATCGTCTTGATGCCGAGGGCGGGTGAGTGACGATGCAGATTTCGCTCATTCTTCCCCAAATCGTTGCGCTCGATGTTGTCTTTGCCCTGGCTGCGTGTCTGCAGACGATCCACGTCCCGCTCATCGCATCGCGCCGCTCGTCCTATAACCGTAAGGTGATTTGCGCCTACGAGGCGAGCCTCGTGCTTCACCTGGTGGTTTCGGCGCTTATCCTGTTCGCGTCGTCTGGCTCGTATCTGGTGGCGCCGCTTGACGTTTGCGCCAGGGCAATGGGCGGAGTGCTGTGGCTCAATGCCGCAATCTTTGCCTATGGCGTGGTGCTTATGGTGCACTATCGTCGCCCCGTCATGCTGGTCGAGCTGCTGCTTGTTGTCACCGTTACACCGCCGGTGGTTTTTGCCATGGGCTCGGCGTGGACCGTTGTCCTTATCGCAGAGGGAGCGTTCTTCCTGTTCCGTTCCATCGCGGCGCTCTTGATGGACGTCCGTAACCGCCAGGAGGATATCACCGCGTTCTCGACGATCGAGACCATCAACGTGATTCCCGTGGGCATCCTGTATCTGGACCCGAGGGGCCGTCCGCTGCTCATGAACCGCTGCATGCGCAAAAACCTGGTGGAACTTCATATGCCCACCGATCTAGGTGACATGAGCGACACATGGAACGACTTGCGCAAACTTAGCATGCAAATGCCCGAAAGCAGTAGGAACCGTGTGCGGATTAACTTGGATCGTTTTGGTGATGCTCGCGCGGTGATCGAGATTTCTCCCGCCGAGATTCGCCTATTTGTGCACGACGAGGTTATGGTTTCGGGCCGCCTCTTTGAGCGCATTATCGGACTGGACGTGACGGAATACGCACACGCCTACGACCGCTTGGCGCAAGCAAACCACCTACTTGAGCTTGCGGGCCAAGAGCTCCAGTCCCAGATTGAAGAAGTCAAAAAAGTTGCTGACAATGCGGCCTATCTGCGTATGCGCGCTCGCGTGCACGACGTGATCGGGCAGCGCCTGTCCATCCTCCATCGTTATCTGGAGGAGGGGCGCCTGGATGACGAGTCGCTCGAGCAGATCGACCCACTGCTGCGCTCAATCGCTGCCGATCTGCGCAGCGGGGGCGACACCGAACCGGCAGAGCAACTGGGTGATATCGTCCATGCCTTTGGCCTGGTAAGCGTGCAGATCGATGTGGAGGGCGAGCTGCCAAGCGACGCGCGCGTCGCCGCAGCCTTTCTGCAGATTATCCGCGAGGCCTCGACCAATGCCACCAAGCATGCACAGGCCCATCAGGTCCATGTGCGCCTGCGGCAGGAGACGTCGGAAAACGGCGCTGTTGCGCGGATGGCCGTGTCTAACGACGGCGCGCCTGCACCCGTATCGTATCGCGAGGGAACGGGTATCCCAGGTATGAGGCATGTCGCACAGAATCTGGGCGGCAGCCTGGAAGTCCACACCGCCCCGCCCTTCACGCTTACGGTGTCCATCCCGCTTGCCTCCAACGCCACGGTCCAAAGGAGAAGTTCATGATCCGCGTCCTTATAGTCGAAGACCAGGCCATCCTGCGCGAGAGCCTGGCGCGCTCCGTTGGCGACCAGCCCGATATGACCGTTGTTTCCGCCATTGCCGATGCTTCCGAGGCCTTGGGTGTCGCGCTCAAGGAGCGCCCGGACATGATACTGATGGACGTATGCACCGAGCATGATTCCAACGGCATCGTGGCGGCGGCGCGCATCAAGGAGCAGCTGCCCGAGTGCCGCATCATTATCATGACCGGCATGCCCGAGATTACCTTTGTCGATCAGGCCCGCGAGGCGGGCGTCGACAGCTTTGTGTACAAGAACGTCGGTATCGACGAGCTGTTCGCCGTGATGCGCTCCACGCTGGCGGGCTATTGCACGTTTCCCAAGCCGCCCGAAAGTATTTTTTCGGGTACGGCGGCACTCGACGATGTCGAGCTGTCGATTTTGCGCCTTGCCTGCGAGGGCAAAAGCCGCCGCGAGATCGCGGCCGAGCTGTTTATGAGTGAGGGCACCATCAAGCGTCGCATCTCGGAGATCCTGAGCAAGACCGGCTACGACAACATCATGCGCTTGGCCGTGCGCGCAGTAACGGAGGGCAGCATCGTTCCCAACATGGAGCGCTAGCGCTCGTTACGCATCGGCATAAAAACGACGGGGCCGCAGGATCAACTCCTGCGGCCCCGCCTGACATGTGCGCGGATGTATCCGCCAATCCGCGGCCGTCGATGTCTGCCGTTACGCGATGGTCGCGGTGTAGGAAGCGACGTCCTCGTAGGAATCGGTCAGGTAGGCATCGATGCCGATGGTCGTGTTGACGAGGTCGTCAAGGCTATCGAGTGTGCCGTTCGAGAAGGTGAACTCTTCGGTGGCGTTGGTGCCGGGCATCAGGTGGGCCGAGAACCAGGCTTCCTTCATGGTGCCGTTGACGTTGGTCTTGCCGGTGGGGGCGTAGAAGGTCAGGTCCTTGTCGCTCTTGTTGACGATGTTGACGACAAAGCCGATGTCGCCCCAGTCGTCCTGGAACTTCTCGGTGATGGTGATGGTGCACAGGTCGTCATCGGCGACGGTGACGGCGGGGGAGATTTCGACGCTCTGGACATCGTCGTCTTCGACGGCCTCATCGATCTCCTCTTCCTTCTCGGCCGCCTCGCGATCCTTCTTCACCGTACCGGACAGGTCCTTGTCGGACTTGGTGAAGATGAGCTTGTCGCCGTCCACCTCCAGGACGAGCTTGTCGTCCTTGAGCTTCAGATCGTGCGACTCATCTTCGGCGGTGATCGTTACGGTGGTGGCGTCCTTGGCTTCCCATTTCAGGTCGGCGACCTCAAGGAACATATCGAGGACGCCTGTGCCGTCCTCGTCGAGGATCAGGACGCAGTTGAGGCCCCACTCCTTGAGCATATCCATGTACTCATCGGTGAGCTCTTCGCCATCCAAGGTTCCACCCGAGTACTGCCAGCTGCCGACGAAGTTGGCCTTGGGGTCTTTGCCGCCGCCGCTGCAGCCCGTCAGGGCAAAGGCGAGCGCCAGGACGCATGTCAGAAATGCGAGTACGGACTTTTTGAACGTTGTCTTCATGGTGTCCTCCTTCATCGAACGAAACCCATAGAAGCAAATGCGGGGGTGGCGGATCCCCCGCCAATTACCAGATAGAGGGGCTAGGGCCGGGGCGTTCCGCAGTTGCTGCAGAACTTGCCGCCGTTTTCGCTGCCGCAGTTGGGGCAGAACCACTTTGCCGGTGCCGGGGCGGGTGCGGGACTGCCGCACTCGGAGCAGAACTTGCCGGTGTTGGTGGCGCCGCAGCTGCAAGTCCACGTGCCGGCCGCAGGTGCGGCGGCGGGAGCCGGTGCGGGGGCGGGAGCCGGAGCCGGCTGCGGGGCGGCCTGCTGCTGTGCCTGGCCGGCGGCGAACAGCTGGCTGGCGTTCATGCCGCCCATGCCACCTGCCATGCCCATGCCCATAAAGCCTGCCATCGCGCCGTTGGGGTTGGCGGCTGCCGCGCGCATCGCATCGCTCTGGGCGCTGGCGATGTTGGCTGCCGCCATGGTGGGATCGCGCATGACCGCGGCTTTCTGCAGGTCCTTGATCATCTGCTCGTCTTCTTGCGAGGCGGCGATGGAGTTGACGCCAAAGCTTACGATCTCAACGCCGCGCAGGTCACGCCAGTCGGCAGAGAGGGCCTCGTTGAGCGCGCGGGCGAGCTCGGTGGTGTGACCGGGGATGGCGCTGTAACGGATGCCCATCTCCGAGATCTTGGCAAAGGCGGGTTGCAGAGCGGTGAGCAGCTCGGACTTAAGCTGGCTGTCGATCTTATCGCGCGTGTAGCTATCGGTCACGTTGCCGCACACGTTGGTGTAGAACAGCAGCGGGTTGGTGATACGGTACGAATACTCGCCGTTGCAGCGCACGGAGATGTCAACGTCGAGGCCAATGTTGTTGTCGACCACGCGGAAGGGCACGGGCGAGGCGGTGCCGTACTTGTTGCCGATAATCTCCTTGGTGTTGATGAAGTAGACGCGCTGGTCCTTGCCCGCATCGCCGCCAAAGGTAAAGCGGCTGCCGATATTGGCGAAGGTCTCCTTGATGGAGTCGCCCAGATTGCCGCTAAAGACGCTCGGCTCGCTGCCGGTGTCAAAGACAAACTCGCCGGGCTCCAGCGCGACCTCGATGATCTTGCCGTTTTGCACCACGAGCATGCCCTGGCCATCGTTGACGGCGATGACGGAGCCGTTTGAGATGACGTTGTCCTCGCCGCGCGTGTTGGAGCTGCGGCCACCGGTGCGCTTGACGCCCTTGCAGGCCAAGACGTCAGCGGGCATCGATTCGCAATAGATAAATTCCTTCCACTGGTCGGCCATGACGCCGCCGGCAGCTCCCAATCCAGCTTTCAAGAGTCCCATGGTGATTTTCCTTTCTCGTCAAAGGTCGGGTGGTATTGGTCAGAATGGCTAATCGTCCTTGTTGTCCTTCATGACGACCGAGGTCTCGGTATGGCTAAAGGTGTCGTGCTTCTCGGTCAGGTCGAGCTCGCCACAGTAGCAATCGGCGTGGGTGGCCTCGTTGGCCGTCTTGAGCTGGCCCACCAGCAGCACGTCTGCGATGACCACGATGATCAGCGGCGCGACGATGTTGATGAGGATGCCCTCGATATCAAAGGTGAGGTAATCCGGATCGAAGGCGTTCTCACCCATGAAGAGGATCTGGGAGAGGACAAATCCGATCACAAAGAACAGCACCGAGGCGATAGCGAGCTTGGGCTTGGAGCAAGGAAGCTCGCCGACCAAGCGGCCGGTCTGGCCGTTCATGGCAAACAGGTAGCTCTTGCCGTTCCACGAGGTGGAAAGCATCCACACGGGGAACAGGGCATAGTCGCTGTCTTCCCAGGTGTAGTCGAGCTGCTTGCTTTCGACCGTGGCATCGTCGTATTCGTCGACGACGGTCTCGCGCAGGGCCGAGATCGTGCTTTCTTCCATACGGCGCTCGGCGCGCGCCTTGCAGGTCTCGCAGTCCTCGTCGTAACGGTTGGCGATGTAGCCGGGCATATATGCGACCGAGAACGGACGCAGTGCGTCGTAGTCAAACGGCTCGATGGCGTCCATGTGGCCGTCGGGCATCTTGGACGATCCGTCGACGGGCACGCGCTTAAACGAGATATTGCCCTTGCGATAGGCATCGTAGTGGTCGGTGGTCGTGACGGTGCGGTCGGATTCCTCGGTCACGGTCTCGTTGGTCGCGTCAAAGTACACTTCGCCGTCAACGCGGGCACCGTAGAGCCAAAACGGCACGTAGACACCTTGGACCTCGTCGATGTGGCTGCCGGTGACAAAGCTCTTGGGCAGCAAGATCTTGCCCTTGTAGTGTTCCTTGAGTGCGGCCGTGACGTCATCGCGCCCGAGCTTAAATGGAATCACCAGGTCGGGCGAGAAGTCGCCCGAAAGCTGACCGGGCGCTACGGCGGAGTTGCCGCAGTACGGGCAGGTGGTGACAGCGACGGTGCCGTCGGACACGAGCTCGGCGCCGCACGACGAGCAGATGTAGCCGGCGTTTTGGGCGAGCTCCTGCACCGCGTCGTCGGCGACGGGCTTTGGCGTTGCGGCTGCGGCATCGGCTTTGGCGTCTGCCTTGTCCTGGCGCTCGCGATAGAGGGCCTCGACTTCTTCGACTTCAAAACGAGAATCGCAGTAGTCGCAGACGAGCTTTTGCTCGGCGCTTGCAAAATGCAAGGGGCCACCGCAGGCAGGGCACTGATAGTTAACGCTCTCGAAGGCCATGATCGGTCCTTTCGCTGCCGGAGGCTATGCGCCGATGGCGCCGCCGCAGTATTCGCAGCGCCCACTGGCATCGGGAATGGTGGTGGCTCCGCAGAAGGGGCAGGTGACCGCGGTCTTGGGAGCCTTGGCGGCCACGACACTGTCGCGCGTTTCCTGGCGCAGCTGCACCAGCGCATCGCGGACTTCGGTTGCCTGGCGCTTGGCCTCGCGGTATTCGATGGAGCCGCGCTGATCGATGGTGGAGTCGTTCACGCGCAGGTTGATCTCGGTAAAGTACGGCGTGTTGACGTGGATGGTCAGATTAAAGTCGTAATCCAGGTCGTAGCGCGGCGGGTTGTAGCTCTCGCGCTCGCCGTCCTTGGTCTCGCGATAGATCTCGGTGCGCTGCTCGTCGATATCCATATCGCAGCCGAGTACCTGCGAGAACTCGATGATGTCGGGATTGGCGTCGCGCCAGCGGCTCTGCGAAGTGATGATCAGCAGGCCCGCGTCCTCATCGAGCATAATATTGGTGCGCCCGGCAGAAAGCGTGCGCGTGGGGTTGAACGAAGACAGGCGCTCGGCGTTGGCCTCGCGGTAGGCGAGTTGCTCACGGATATCGTCCGCGGTGCTGGAGCGATAGCCGTGAAAGTAGGGGGAGAGCTTGCCGGCGCACTCTTTGCACAGGTAGCCTTCATTGATTTTTGTCTTACCTAGAAGTCCCAGCTCGGTACCGCAAATCGCGCACTCTTTCTTCTCGAACATCTTGTCAAAGAAGCCCATGGCTGCCTCCCATCAACTGGTAGCGTGTGTCACTTTTGATGATGGGGGAGTGCGCGATCCTTCGCGATACCCAGACGGCTCAAGGAGTCTCCACAACTGGGACACATGGCCCATTTTGACTAGTCGTTGGGGACGTTCTTCGGCCACTCATTGGGGACGTACTTAAATGAGTGGTAGTTGGAGACACTCCTGGCCGAGCTAGAGATCGCGCGCGTCCCTTCTGGTCCATGCGGCTCAAAATCGCGGCGTGATGTGGACGGCTGGGGTCGAATTGGCAGCATTTCGAGCCTGGCTTCGATATTGAGACTGGTTCTTTATTAAAATAGATTTCCAGACAATTGAGCGGCTGGGGGTTAACCATGAGGGGCATGGGAGATACAACCGTATATTTGCGTCGGGGCATTCGGGAGATTATATGCCTGGCGCTGTTCTTCTTCACGTTTTTGGCGTGCGAGTATCTTTTTGATGTGCGCATGGCCGAGTTCGTGTCTCCGAACGAGGTCGTTATTTATGAGAGCCTTGTCATCGGCGCGAGCGTGATTGGCTTTTTTGTGCGTCCCATTCTGTACTATCGCCGTCCCCATGCTATCGACGCAACGAGTGACGTCACGGGCGTTTTGCTGGTGGCGGCATTGCTGCTGTTGATTATGGCGGTTCAGGTTGAGGTGGTAATTGCCGGCGGTTTGGTGGCGTGCTGCGCGCTGGGCTACTGCGGATCGACTGCTCATGCAAATTTTGCGAGGCGCTTTGCGCGAACGCCCTGCTTGGCGCGCGCCGCCGCACTTTCTTACGCCATGGGCGTTCTGGTGCAGGTGCTCAACCACATGGTGATGCCTGTCGGCATTCCTCAGCAGGCTGTTCTGGTCGTCTGTGCGATCGCGCAGGTGGCGTTGCTCCACGGTGCCCGACGCGCCAAGCTGCGCGACGAGTCCGATCCCAACTTTGAACCCAGTGCTGCCGGGCTTTCGGTAGATGCTCTGGAATATGGCGCCAAGTGGCATGACGATCCCGAGGCAAAGGCGGCATTCCGTCGCGCCGTAGTTCGCCTGACCGTGGCGACGGCGTATCTTTCCAGCGTATTCGCCGCTCTCAACGCGGGCTTCACGACCCTGCATGCTGTCGGAGCCGTCGATTTGGGCGATTGGCCGCGCCTGCTGCTTGTCGTGAGCTCGTTGGTCGCTGGCGCACTATTTGACCTGCACGGCCGCTCGTATATGAATATCGGCATGACATGTGCCGCCATACTGTCCACGCTTTCGTTCTTTGTGCTCATCGTCGATGGCAATGGCGGCAACGAGCTTGCTGCCACGACCATCTTTTATCTGGGCTCGGGCTTTTTCGTGGTGTTCTTTACCACATACTATGCCGCCGTCTCGCTCTATGCGCGCTGGTCATATTTTTGGCCGTGCATGGGTCGCGTCGTCAACAACGTGTGCTCGATGTTCGTGACGGCGCCGGCAGTGGCGATTATCTCGAGTCAAAATGTGCTGGCTGCGGTCGGTGCGGCGCTCGTGATGTTTGTGGGCATTGCGATTACGCTGCTGGGGCAGTTGGGGCAACGAGCCGATGATGCCGTGATGCAGGATGGCCTGCCGCTTGCCACCGACGATCTTGGTGGGGATCTTGCGCCCACATGCTCCGACCCCGAGCCCGTGGAGGCAGCGGAGCTCACGTCCGATGAACGCCTTGATGCCTTCGTCGCCACCTTTGGGCTTACAGAGCGCGAGCGCGATATTCTTGAGGTCTTGGTCGTTTCGGACCAGAGCGTTCAGGACATCGCCACAACGCTCTTTCTTTCGCGCTCCACGCTCTATCGCCACATTTCCTCGATCAACAAAAAGACCGGTACCGCCTCGCGCGTGGCCCTCATCAACTTCTTCTGGTCCTGGACACCCAAGGACTAGCTAATCTCCCAATAAGTTGCGGTGGAATAGTCCCTAAATTAAAGTCACGGGGCTTTAAACAGGAACTATTTCACCGCAACTGCTGGGGGGTGTTCCTATAGTTTTGTCAACTGGGAAATGCTCTCCGTGCGACCGAATC
>UQXB01000048.1:0-17200 GCA_900544935.1 uncultured Collinsella sp. | reverse complement strand
CCATGAACGAGGCGAGCCACGCCGTGGCGACCGCCGCGAACGCGTAGGCGAAGTAGCGCGCGATGACGAAGGAGAGCGGCATGCCCCCGCGACCTCGCGCCCCGGTCCTCAAAGCTGCCACTTGTACCCCATCCCCCAGACGGTCGCGATCGGATCGGCGCCGGCCTCGGAGAGTTTCCTCCGGGCGCGGCTGACCTGCATGGATATGGCCGCGTCGTCGGCGTCGCTCTCCCAGCCGAGCACCGCCTCGCGGATCTGCGCGCGGCTCATGACCTGCCCGGGGTGGCGGGCGAGGTACTCGCAGATGGCGTACTCGGTGGGCGTGAGCGGCACGGCCTCGCCGCCCACGGCGAGGCCGCGCGCCCCGAGGTCGATCCGCACCTCCCCGAAGGAGAGGGCGTGCGAGCGCGGCCGGCGCTCACGGCGTAGATGGGCCGCGACCTTGGCGCGCAGCTCCGCGGCCCCGAAGGGCTTGCGGACGTAGTCGTCGGCGCCCAGGCCGTAGCCGGCCACGGCGTCCTCCTCGGCCACGCGCGCGGTCAGGAATATGATGGGCCCGTCGAAGTCCGGGCGGATCTGCCGCACGAGCTCGAAGCCGTCGAGCCCCGGCATCATGACGTCGCAGAGCACGAGGTCGAAGCGCGAGAGGTCCATCCCCGGGACCGCTGTCGGGTCCGCCGCCTTGACGACCTCATGGCCGTCGCGGCCGAGGACGCGCGCGAGCGCGTCGAGGATCGCCCGTTCATCATCCACTGCCAGTATTCTCGCCATGTTCGACCTCCTGAAACTTCCGTCGGAATTGTACTAGCGCCGCGCTCAGCGGTCCAGAGCCCCGCGCGCAGCCGCGGGCGCCTCGGCCGCATCGCACGCGCGGTAGCGCACGCCCGAGCCGCCGCGCGCCTCGATCTCGAGCCAGCCCTCGCCGTCCGACTCCCGCCCGAAGAAGATGAGCTGGAGCTCTCGGACATTGCCCCTGTCGTCCGCCGCGTCCACCAGGTAGACGTAGTTCGCCCCCGCCCCGGTGGCGTCGGCGTAGGAGCTCGCGTGGCTGCCGGGCTCGGGCGCGGGCGCCCACATGACGATCTCAGGGTTGGGCAGCACGCGGTCGGCGATCGAGCGCAGCGCCGACCCCCAGCCGGCGTCGAGCAGGGCATTCCCGCCCAGGACGAGCGCTGCGGAGAGGAGGGCGAGCACGGCGGCGAGCGGCCTCCTACTCATCTGCCCTCCCGTCCTCGAAGCGGCAGAACCAGGCGATAAGGACGGCGGCGGCTGCCAGGGTGAGCACGAGGCCAGCGAGCGCAGTCGTGAGGAGAGGGCCCGCCGCGCGTGCGGCGTCGATGAAGGCCTCCACCCCGAGCGACCCCAGGCGCGCGGGCCAGGCGAGCGGCACCCAGCTCAGGGGCGTCGCCAGGGCACCGGTGAGCTCGCCGGTCATGAGGCCGTGCGCAAGTCCGCCCACTGAGAAGAACGCGAGGAGCATACCCGCCGCGCCGGCGCCGATGGCGGCGTTGCGGCCGAGGCGCAGGGCCACGCCGAGCCCCAGCGCGTAGAGGGGCAGGCTGCCCAGCACGATGCCCGCCCAGGCGGCCGCAAGCGGAGCGGGCCCGAGCGGCAGGCGCCCGGCGACGGCGAGCGCGGCCCCGAACACGCCGAGCGCCACGGCCAGCGCGCCCGCGCCGAGCGCCGCAAGGGCGAGCAGCTTCGCCGCGACGGCGCGCCCGCGCGAGGGGACCGCCGTGAGGTTGGCGAGGCGCCCGGCAGCGCGCTCCTCGTCCACGGCGAGCCCGCAGACGATGGCGGACATGAGCGGCATGAGGGCGCCGAGGAACTGGGCGTAGGCGTCCGCGCCCAGCGCCGGGTCCCATCGGGTTACGGAGAAGTACTCGCCGCAGGCAAGACCGGCTGCCAGGCCGCAGACGAGGTGCACCACTGCGAGCGGGGAGCGCGCCAGGCGCAGGGCCTCGGAGAGCAGGGCCCGCGGGAGAGTCATGCGCGGCGTCGGGTCGGAGAGTCGTGTCATGGCCATCACCTCTCCTCGGAGCGCGCGAACCAGGCCGCGCCCGCCGCCGTGAGCGCGGCGAACGCGAGCGCGCAGACCGCAAGGCCCGCCAGTGTGAGCATGCCGTCCGCCGTGAGCGCCCCGCCGAGCGCCATGTCCGCCGCGAGTGGCTCGCCGCTCGGCAGCACGGGGATGAAGCTCGTGGGGATGACCATGCTCGCCGACGGCGGAAAGAGCTGCGGCAGCGGCATCAGCGACCAGGCGAACCCACCCACGAGCTGCGTGGCGAGCGGGCAGAAGATGCCCGCGAGCATGCCGAGCCGCGCCGTGAGGAAGAGCCCTGTGGGGATCATCCACGCCGCGGTCACCGTGTTGGCGAGCGCGCAGAGGAGCATCGTGAGCGTGCCCGCGGCCGTGAGGCCCTGCGAGGAGAACGCCGATCCCGCGAGGTAGATGCCGAAGACCACGAGGTTCGAGAGCGTGCAGAGCGCGAGGCACCAGAGCGCCTTGGCCCACCAGGCGCGCCCGAGCGGGAAGCCCAGGCCCAGAAGCCCCCGCATCCGCGTGCGAGCGTCCGCCCGCGCGACGCACGCCACCACGAGCGAGAGAGACACGGGTAGGAAGAGCGCGTACCAGTAGTTCCACGCGCTGAAGATCTGCACGCCCCGGTAGGGCATCGCGCCGAGCAGCGGCATCGGCAGCGCCATGAGCACGGCCAGGCGAACCGGTGCCGCGTGGCGCGACTTCAGGGCCTCGGCGCGCAGGCCCGCGAGCAGGCCGCCTTTCTCGCCCGTCATGCCGCCACCTCCCCGCGCGCTCGTCGTCCTTCCCGACAGACGCTCATGAAGAGTTCCTCGAGGTCCTGCCCGGGTCGAAGCGCATCCTCGTAGGCGAGGCGCCCCCCGTAGATGATGCCGATGGTGTCCGCCATCTGCTGCACCTCGGAAAGGATGTGGCTCGAGACGATCACCGTCGTACCCGCCGCCGCGAAGCCGCGGATCTGGTCGCGCAGCTCCTCGATGCCGATGGGGTCGAGTCCGTTGGTGGGCTCGTCGAGCACAAGCAGGCGTGGCCGAGCGATCAGCGCCAGCGCGAGCCCCAGGCGCTGCCGCATGCCCATCGAGAAGCGCCCGGCGCGCTTCTTCCCGGTGTCCGCGAGGTCCACGGCGGCGAGCACCTCATCTACGCGGCTCTCGGGAAGGCCCAGCAGCGTGGTGCGCACGCGCAGGTTCTCGCGCGCGGTGAGGTTGGGGTAGAGCGGCGCCTCCTCGATGAGGCTGCCGATTGCGTAGAGGTCCTCGCGGCGCCAGGCGTGCCCGGCAAAGAGGATCTCCCCGGCCGTCGGCCGCAGCATCCCGCAGATCATCTTGAGCGTTGTCGACTTGCCGGCGCCGTTGGGGCCGAGCAGCCCGTACACCTCGCCCTCGCGGATATGAAGGCTCACGTCGGCCACGGCATCCTGCGCCTGGTCGCCGCGGCCGAAGCGCTTGGTGAGCCCGCGCGTCTCGAGCATGTAACCCATGGGTTCGTCCTTTCTCTTCCGGGCGCGCGGGCCGAGTCGCCGTGCCCGCACGCCTTACCTTTCGGGTTCACCATCCATAGTGGGGCGCGTTTCTAACGAAGCTGTAACGGCCGTTGGGCTCTTTTGGCGCCAGCCCTTCTCGAACCGTACGCCGCTCATGGTATTTCTATCGTGATAATAAGGACGGAGGTGCCCGTGGCACGCAATAAGTACCCGGAGGAGACGGTCGAGAAGATTCTCGACGTTGCCGAGCGGCTCCTCATGGAGCGCGGCTACGAGCACACCACGATGATCTGAAGAGCAATACGCTAAACCGAAAAAGGTAATCGAAGCCGCGCCTGTGGACTTATCGAGGGTCGAGATTCCCGCCCCATCCATCGGCACCCGGCGGAAGGTCGTCGATGTCCTCGACCGCTTCGACTCCCTCACGGCATCGCTGACCGACTGCCTCCCCGCCGAGATCGAGGCACGCCGGGTGCAGTACGGGTACTACCGCGACCGCCTGCTCGACTTCCCGCGCAAGGCAGGCGCCACGCGCAGCATGTTCTGGATCTTGGGCATCGGCTCGATGTCGGCGTAGATGTTGAGCGTGACCATGGCGTTTCCCTCCATGCCGAGAGGCTGTATAAGCCGCCGTGGCGGGTGACGACTCATGCCCTCCTAAAAAACATGCGTAAGATCGAGCGGAGGCTGAGCACGCCGAATCGGAGCAATGGCACCCGAAAAAGTGCTGGAAAACTCACCGATTTCGCGGGGCGCTGATGGCGCGAAGGCGGATATTGGGAAGATGACAGGCCGGATTTGTCGCGTCGAGTTGGCCGTCTGCAATCTGAATCGTTCGGCGGTTTGCTTTGTTATGGCCAATGCCGTACGAAACGTACCGAAATGTGTGCGCATGGGTGCGGCCCGTCTCTATACCTTGGCTTTCGGTTGCCAGCTGATTTGCGATCAGCCTGAAATAAGGCGACGATTGGGATCCTCTAACTCGGATTTCTAACTCGGTTTCTAAGGCGCTTAGAGCCGGCCCATAAGGGCGAAAACAAAGCCACCCGTGACGATTCTTTCAGTCATCGCCCTTGTGCATCCCTCATGACCCGCGGAAATGCAAGACGTTAAAGCCACTGGCTACGATTCACTTTGCCAAACGGGTGTCGAAGAGGATAGTCGGCCGTTTTGGCGTTCATATCGGACGTTTCAGGGCCTCAAAACCAACCCGTTTTTGTCCCCGGGACAAAAATGAAACTGCGGGCTCGTGGTTTCGAAATAGTTTGCGGTTTTGTCCCAGAATTTGTCCCAAACGCCTACGCGAGGACACGCTGAGGGATTCGGCGGCAAAGTGGACAAAACCGACAACCAAACTAGACCCAATTGGAATGGCGCCACGACAAACGAGCGTGAAAGAGTGGGAATAGAAAATTCCTTAGTTATGGGGTATAAATTTGATTTCCTTTAGGATAAACCCCCATGAATATATGAATTGACCTGCTGACTCCAATGAAGATCGGAGGGTAACTGCTAGGGGTGCCGGCCCAGCGATTGTTATTTTGCGAGCTATGCGCATTGAAAGCGACCTTTCGTGGTATAAACTACTTGCCGGAAGCCGCGGCTTTCAGAGTACGGCTTACGTGTACGTTTAACCTCCGTGGGCGACGGGGTGCCGCAAGGCGTAGAATATCGCCCACCTGTAGGGGCCTGCAGCGATGCGGGCCCCGCTTCGTATGAAGGGGGCGTAACCGATGAAGATCGTATCCATCTCCCAGGACTTCTTCGACCTCGTCGATGGCGACCGTGAGCTCATGCTTAAGCACAATCGCCCCTGCATCGTGGTGGTGAGGCTGCGTTTCCGCGGAAAGCGCAGGGACTTCGCCGTGCCGCTGCGTTCCAACATCGCCCCCAACGTGCCCAAAGACCAATACTTTGCACTGCCACCCCGCCCCACGACGCGCCCCGGCTGCCGCCACGGCATCCACTACATCAAGATGTTCCCCATAACCAAGGCCTGCCAGCGCCGCTTTAGGACCGAGGGCTCGGCCTACTACGAGACGCTCCAGCGCATCATCGACAGCAACACCAAGCGCATTGTCTCCGAGTGCCAGGCATACCTCGACAGCTACGAGCGCGAGGGAAGGCCTCGCTTTGCCGTCGACATCGACCGCATCGTGGGGCTGCTGGAGGGCGAGAAGTAGGGCACTTCGGCTCAGTCTCGAGCCATGCGGAACCGCTTCACATTTTTGAACGCCGCGCGCCCCAAATACCCGAGAAACAGGCCATGAGGTGCGGCGGCGCGCCCGTATCCGCGCGCAGCCATCTCCATCAGCGTCTACGGTGCGCTACAACATCACGAGCAAGCCGCCCGGCAAGTCGGAAGCTGCCGCCAAGAAGAAGCTGGACTTCTCGGCGGTCGAGCTGCTGAGGGTCGACGAGGGCCTATGCGTTCAATGCATGCACGCCGGGCCTTACGACGACGAGCCGGCGACCATAAGCGCCATGCACGCATTTGCGGCGGAACAGGGATATGCGCCCGACTTCTCCGAATCTCGTCTCCATCACGAGATTTACCTCTCCGACCCGCGCAAGTGCGCGCCGGAGAAGCTCAAGACCGTGATCCGCCATCTCATCAAGTCGATTTAGCGAAACGAGCGCCGTCGTGCGGTTTGGCTTTTGGGGTTTAGCAATCGCCGGTTCGCGTCGATCGAGCAAGCTGCCCAGTCTCTCGGTGAGAGCGTTATCCCTTTAGGCGGTTCGTCTCGAGATTGGTTCTTAGGCCTCCTGTAGCGCGGAGTTTTGATACTTCCAAAAGTGAAATGAGATTTGAATTTTAGAAGCAGCTCTTGAAAGGCGATAGACCGAAACGCCCGATAGATACCTCGAGGTGGCGATGCTCTTTCATGACACCGACTTCGCCGGTGTGATCACGAGCGCGCGAAGGGCAAAAGCGCAGTGGTGGACCCCTCTCTATGCCACGTGATACGATCTGCACGGCAAGGCGCTCCTCAAGACGAACCCGAAGGAGTATATCGTCGACACCGGCTTCAGGACCTGGATGGCCGGCTATAGGGTCACGGATACTGGCCGCCTGTTCGAGAACGCCGTGTATCTCCAGCTGCTCTACGAAGGGTGGAGCGTGCATGTGGGCAAGCTCTATGGCAAAGAAGTCGACTTCGCCGCGACGAAGGACGGGCGTGTGCTCTATGCGCAGGCGACTGACGAGATGTTCGCAAGCGAGACCAGGGAGCGAGAGATCGCCCCTCTGAAGTCGATACGAGACAACCACGAGAAGATCGTGGTCGTGAGGCAGGGTTCCTACGACACGGACATCGACGGCATCCGCATCGTGAGCGCGAGGGATTTTTTCCTCTAGGGACATGCGATCCATCGCGAGGCGGCTAGGTCAAGTGGGGGACAATGCTCCCTTGCACCTTGCCCACCTCCAGGGGCTCTCCTTGGACTCTTGCAGGCTGTCGGGAACCTCTTGCGGCCGCAAGGGCCGCAAAAACTTTTCGCCGGGCGCTAGCTCTAAAGGCTGCTTGTTCTGTCTACCGCGCAATGATGACGGTAACGAATCCCGGGATTATCTTCTCGAGATCACGCTTGAGACCAGTTGGGTTTCGGACAAGTCTACCTGGGTCGTAGATAAAGCAGAAAAGCCGCTCGCATCCTGGATGCTCTCTGTACTGAGGAATGTCGATGCTCAACTCCTCGCCAAGCTCCTTGTCACGTAGGCCATCACGTGTCATCTTCACCTCAATGAAGCGCGCTTCGTCTTTGAGATAGAAATCCGTGCGCGAGTTCTTTCCAGCAAAGCCGGGCACCGCCTCCTCAGCGCGTACGTCATCAAAGTAGGCCAGGCAGATTGATCTGAGAAGGTCTTGGACGTCGTATTCATCATTGATCGCAAAACCGTCTCTACCAGCATGTCTACGATTGATGGAAGCAACGACGTCGGGGAACCTGTCCAATATCTGCTCAATGACAATGTCACCGTCGCTATCATTCGAGTCTTCTAGGACGATGAAGCCTTGCTGTATTCCCTCCAAAGTTCCCTGGAGAAGTCCTTGCCACTGTCTTGCAATCCTGGTGTGGTCGTTTGCCTTCTTCTCAAGGTCTTTCATCGCGTCCTGCTGAGACTCGGGAAGTAGCTCATGGAGCGCAATGGATGCCTTCGCTCTCCAGGGGCTAAATAGCTCAGACTTAACATAAGGTGCTCCGATTACGCCTTCGATATAGTGCGAAGTAGCAAGAACTGTCTCGCCCTCTTTGATCAACAACTCAAGCTTCGCGATGGCGTCATCTTTATTCATGTCGCACTTCATTCCCGTCTCGCCCGTCAATCCCTTTCAACCTCAACAGCCAGCGTCTCATGCTCCCGTCTTCAAAGAAGTCGAGCAATGCTCCATCGCAGAAGCGTTCTGCCCTCACGGCTCCGAGCAGAAGCGCCATCACCGCCTGGCCGTCAAGTTCCGATACATCTGCCCCAGACATTGCTTGGCTGCTCCACTCGAGTCCGTTGCGTTCAAGTATGTCGTGGTAATGCGTGAGCTCGTACTCTGAATGTTCGTCGACGAAGTCGTAGATTGCCTGTTCAACGTCAGCAACCGTCGTTCCGTAATTCACGTAGGGCATCTTGATTGGGTCGTTCATGGTGCCCTTGCTCTCTCGGTCTACAACCCAGTTGCCAAATCCCTCGGCATTCTCAATCGCAGGCAGATGTTTTGTCAGGCTCTCAAACATAAGCCGCCTCTTTTGAGAAATGAGCTTCAGCAATACCGTCGAGCTGCGAACGTATTGTCTCGAAGGGCTGGTTCAGGTCCAATGTCCTCACGCTTATCTGGTTACCGCTCATCTGATACACACCATCAGGCTGCACGTCTTCGTCGGTCTTGGCGTAGAGCAGCATGCCCGACACGCTATGCTGGTCGTGAGTGCTGGCGAGCTCTGCTTCCTTGTTCTTCACGTAGGTGAAGATCTGGTACAGGTTTCCGGAGTGGACGCTTTGTTTGTCGAACTGCTGTTGCGTCGTGTGACTGTAGTACTTCGCGTCGATGATGAGGACGGTCCTGCCCCGTGTGAGCGTTATGTCGGTGTGCATGGCGGGGAGCATATCGCCGAAGCCGTCGTCGAGTGCCCAGCTGATGTACGGCGCCCCTGCGGAAAGCTCTGGGTGCTCACGTCTGTAGTACTCGAGGATGAACTTCTCGTACAGGTGGCTCATTCGCTGCTCGTCGAGGAAGTCCATCATGCGGAGACTCCCGCTCTCCCGCGTCTGGAGAAGGCCCTTCGCGACCAGCCAGCACACGTTCATGAGCATGCGATAAGTCTGGTTGTTCCGGTCGAAGCGCATGTGCCAGTCTTCGCCCGAAAGGTTCACGTCTTCCACGTCTACGAAGTACGGAAGCAGCCGTTTAAGTGCCTTCTTGCGCGCCTTGTCGATGTCCGAGCGAATCAAGAGCATGATCGTCGCCTTGAGGATGCGGTTCATGCGCGTGTCCGTGCTGAACTCGTCGTAGCTGCAAATCAGCTGCCTGCGCAGAATTGAGCGCGTCTTCAAGGACTCGGACAGCTCAATCTTGCCCCTCGGTGAGGAGAGCATATCCTTGCGGTCGACGTACTCTCGGCCAAGACCGCGCTTGAGCTGCAGGCTCACGCCCCGTGACAGTATCTCGGCGAGGAGGTCGGCGGTGTTGTCGAACTCCTCGGCTGCGATGTCGCGGTAGCCCTGCCCTTGCAGCGTCTGGAACGCATAGGCGAGCATGTGGTAGATGTTCTGTATCCGGATCACCGGATTGACCTGCGCAACTTGCCGGCCCACTCGTCGACCTTGGCGGGCTCGTCGAACCAGTACTCGCGCAACATCGGCACGAGCTCGTAGTTGACGATTGCTGAGAGCTTATCGTCCGTCACGTCGTCCGGGGACATGCGGCAGAAGTAGCTGTGGCCGATGCAGAAGCCGTCTCCCAGCGACTCGTCGGACGCGATCGCCTCGTTCAGCTTCACGACGCAAGAGATGAGCCTATCGAACTTCTCACTGGCAAGTCCCTCCTGATAGGTGATGAAGCTCTCCGCGTCGAAGGCGGGACGGAGGTCGAAGAACGCGAAGCGGCGGCGCAGGGCGTAGTCGAGCATGGCAAGCGAGCGGTCCGCTGTGTTCATCATGCCAATGAGGTATACGTTGCTCGGGACGTAGAACAGCTCGTGCGAGTAGAGGAGCTGCAGCGTGTTCCTGGGCCCGCGCTTGTCGTTCTCGATGAGCATGAAAAGCTCGCCGAAGATCTTCGAGAGGTTGCCACGGTTGATTTCGTCGATGATGAAGAAGTAGTCGTTGTCAGAATCGTCCTTCGCATTCTTGCAGAAGTTGTAGAACGCGCCCTTCTCGAGGTCGAAGCCCTGCGCGTTCGGGCGGAACCCCTCTATGAAGTCTTCGTAGCTGTAGCTCTGGTGGAACTGCACCATCATCACACGCTCGGCGTCCTTTACGCCCATCATGGAGTAGGCCAGGCGCTTTGCGGCGAAGGTCTTGCCCACGCCTGGGGCACCCTGCAGGATGATGTTCTTCTTCGCGCGCAGGACGTTGACGAGGGCCCTGTAGTGCTCGCCGTCCATGTAGACCTCCGAGAGGAAGTCCTCGGACGTGTACGCTGGGTATTCAACCTCCTCCGTGTCTTCCTCGACTTCGCCGCCCTCGTCCTCGAAGAACGAGTTGAGCTTCTCAACGAGGTCGGGATAGGCGGTGATGTCCGTCAGGGTCTTCATGGCGAGGAGGTCTTCCGTGTGCCACTCTCCTCTGTTCGTCCAGCGTATCCTGCGGATGTTCGGATAGGAGTCGCCATTTTCGTCGAATTGGTAATTCCCCTCAACGATGCCGCGACCAATAATCACGCTGCGGCCCCGCTTAGCAAAGACAACGTCACCCGGCTTGATCTCGCGCGAGAACTGCCAGAGCGCAAGCGCGGAGTTCTTCTGCGAGTACTTGCTACTGTACAGGGTGCGCAGGTTTTTGCGGATATCTTCCTTGCTGGCGTATTTCTCGACGTTGCCGAGTTTGCTCCAACCGACGCCCATTACGCCACGTGCGTAGAAGTCATCCCACCTCGCGGCACCGTCTCCCGGGGAGTAGGTCCAGTAATGTGTGGTCTTGACCCCCTCGTTTCCAAGGGAATTTTCTTCCGCCTTCTCGGCTGCAGCCTTCTCGGCGACCTTTTTCTCACGGTTGACGCGCTCAGACTCCACGAAGGCGGCAGCCGTCAGCGAGGGGAAGTCTGCGTACGGGCATTCGTTGCTTTCGAGCTCTGATTTGACAGTATCGCAAATAGCGAGATAGCGTTCTCCGTCGTGAATCGGTGAGTCCTTCTCCTTTGGCGCTATGCCGGCAATGGTGGAGCCAGCCTTTGCCACGTCGGCCATGAACCAACGGTTGCGCGAGTCCAGGCTGATGAAGTTGTAGGGCCTCGCCCAGTAGAGGCCCATGGTGAGCTTCCAGCCAAGTGTGAACTGGATGACGGCGGTATCGAATGCCTCGACGAAGGCCTTCCGGGTTTCCTCGTTGTCGTCGGCGGCCAGTGCAAGTTCGGCCTCGAAAACATGCCAAAGGTTATCGATGTCATTCTCGCCGCGCCGGTCGTCGTTGGCGAAGGCATAGAAGGTCGCGTTGAGGTTGTTGAGCACGGGGATGCCCTCGAAGTCCGTGGGCTGATCTGCCCCAATGTCGAACACCTCGGCGATGCCGGCGATGATCTTTTGCCGGTTTGCGTCTGTGATGCCCTTGTTGAAGAGGCCGAAGACGGTGAACGGATCGATGTCTTGGAGCTCATCTGCCTCAAGCTTAGGGAGACTCATCCCGATCGATTCATAGACAGTTGCTAGCTTGATTATCAAATCGTCGCGCCTGTCTCGATAGGTCAGCAGCTTGTCAGATAACTCTTCATAAAAGCTAATCCAAGTAAATTTTGTGCTGGTCATTATAGTCACTGCCTATCTTGTTCCTCTGCCAAGGCGCCTTGCTTTCAATGTCTTTCCATATGCGTCTACATGCGCGACAGGTATCTTTATCGAATCTAAGTACACCAACGAGTATCTTTGCATCAATGTAATCCAACGCTTCGTCGATATTGCGCCCATTTCTTACTACTCCGTCAATTATGCTGATAACGTTTCTTTTTAGCTCGGGATTAATGTTCAATAGACCGGTATTGAGAACATGGATATCGCCAACTTTCTTGGGCAGAATCTCAAGTACACCGCCCCACAGCTTCTGCCGTAAAGCTCCGTGAATGCGAACGCAATGCTGTTGTAATAGGCGATAATAGAACAGACGTTCGATAAAATAATTTAGTATCAGATAGCGGGCACGGTTTCAATCGAATCCGTGCCCGCTGCTGTATGTGTGTCCTTGCACGCCCAATATGCGCCGTAAAAGCCGTCTTCTTCAACGTCAAAGTGAGCGCGCTTCATTTTTGTCTCTTAGAATCTTATTTTCACGATTTGCATTTTCATCCCGTTGTCACCGACCCTTGCGAGAAACCGGAAAAAGCCGCCGACAGAAGGGTCTCTCAAATCGTTGTAGCCCAGCATATAGCCGCGACTTGTGACCTGTAGACGGCTGTCCCACGTGCCGATTTCCTTGGCGGCATCCGAAACCGCAAAATATGCCCCACATCCTTGATTTTTGCAGTCTTAAGCCATGTATTTGCAATCATCTTTACTGCCGTCCGATTGGCAGCATCAAAGACCAGCACACCGCCGGGGAAAGCGTCCGCCATCCCCCGCACCAGTTCCCGGACCTGCTGTGTCAGAAAGTAATAGAACACTCCGGAGGCAAAGAACACCGCCCCGCTGGAGGCATCGATTTTGCTAAACCATGCGGTGTCTTTCAGGTCGCAGGGGATATTTTGTTCTCGATCCCCGGCGGGCAGCAGCTGCTGCCGCAAGGCAATCACATCCGGGAAGTCCAGATTGTAGATCTTGCATCTACCGTTGTCGCAGGTTCTGCCGGTGTTGTCCAGCCCGCAGCCCAGATTGACCACCGCCGCATTGGGGTGGCCTTTCAGGTAATCCCGCACCTCGAAAGCAAGATCACCCTGCCGCATTGCCACCTCCAGCGCACCAAAGCGCTGTATCAGGCTGCGGGAGTTTTTCTCTGCCTCTGAAAAGTCGTAGTCGATCTGGTCGATCAGATGCACCGCTGTTTCGTCCCGATAAAGGTTTGGGTACAGCTCGGTGCACAGCTTCCGGGAATACAGCGGGAGGATCAGCGTCTCCTGCACGGTGTTTTTCTCGATTTTGTATTTCATATCGGGTCCTCTCACTTTCTGATAAACGGCAGCTTCGGCATACCGTCCTGCTCAGCGATAAATGCCAGCATTTCAGCAAAGCCCTTCGGATCACGAATCTGATATTGTATGTGATCGTATCCTTCAAATATGGGGTAATTGCCGCAGGGATAGGCTTCTATCACCGCTTGACGGTATTTGAAATGATCTTCTATGCTGCCAAACTCGAAATAGAGATGCTTTTGCAGTTCTTCGGAAAGTGCTGGAAAGGGTTTATCCTCCAGGCTGTCCAGAATCTGTCGCCGCAAATTTGTGTAGGTCAGATTTTTCCCTGCGGCTATAAAATACGGCTTTATGGAATCATCGTCACACCACAGGATCTTTTTCAATGTGCCGCTCTTTGACCAGTACAGGCTCTTGATGGCCAGATACAGAAACGGTGTCATCATGCGGCGCGTACCTTTTCCGATTTGTGCAAACTGCCCGCCGTCAAAGAAAACATGTCCGATGGGCAGCTTCGTGCCTGTCAAAAACGCCATGGCAAGGTCAGCACCGATCGAAGAAGCCACAACCAGTTCAAGGTGTTCCACTCCCTGCGATTTCAGATATGCTTCCACCTGACGAACCTCGTCCGCCTTGCTGACATATTTCTGCCCTTTGCAGTACACGGTGGAGGTAGGTAAAATGCAGAAATACCGATCCTGTAAATAGTTTGCAACCGGTTCGCTGCTCTCCCCCGTCACACCCATAGCATGAAAGAACAGCACCGCAGGATGATTCCTGTTGCCATAAGTTTGAAACATCATTGATATCGCCTCAGCTTTCCATAAGAAACATCATAATTCTCGCAAGTACCGCCGCTATGACTGCCATGCCCACCGTGCCGAACAGCCACTTTTTCTGCTTGTCTTTTGCAGTAATGTAGGGCTTCAGATCTTCTGTTCCAGGGATCGTCCATGCGTTCGTGTGCCCCACCCAGTAGCCATCGATCAAAAAGCGGTCCATGAGATTCATAACGGACAAGATGACCAGCAGCTGCCAGAAGCCCGCCGCAAAGCTGCGTGCACCGTTTATCCCATAGACACAGACCAGCACATAGCCGGGAATGCAGACTGCTTTGAACAGCAGGCTGTTGCGTCGGATGCGTTCCGGGCTTGTAAGCCCCAGTTTTACGCACCGCTGCTGCACCGCCGGGCTGTAAAGATGCACCATCCCAACAGCCCCTTTGCAGATGCCCACAGCACAGACAAGAACCAGCAAAGCCCCCAGCCCAAGACCTTCCAGAATCACCTGTAAAAGCATTACTTATTCCTCCTGTATCCGTTTTCATCCCGGTATTCGGGATGTTCCTTTACGTATGGATCCTTATCGCCGCAGATGGTATAGTCGCATCGGCAGCCGTCCACGCAGGTGGTCGTCCGCACGAGCTTGGCATGGAGCAGTTCCATGGACGCATAGTCCACATTGCACAGGGCGGGCATAATGTCCGTAAATCCGAACCGCTTGGCAAATTCCGCCACCGGGCACGCCGTAAATTCATAATAGATGGGCTTGCTGTTTTCGTAAGGCGTAACATCCATCTCGTAATCATGCCATGTGTCACAGTGCTTTTGGGCAGTGCTGAATGCCCGATACATCAGCTTTTTCCAGAATGGCTTGTTGATGTCAACGAAGCGCAGCTTCCGGAAGGACGGCAGGATCAGATTTTCTTCTATCTCTTCCATTTCGCGGAATGTGACCACATCCCGGCACACATCGTAAAAGCACATGATGGCGATGCAGTCGTAGGTGCCGCCTACGCCGTTGTGAAAATTCTTTTTACCGCCGAGGTCGGTGCGCCACTTGGAAAGAAGCTCTGCGTATCTCAGCTGCACCTGCTCCCAGACCGCCTCGCGCTCCACCTCCGGATAGTGCAGAGTGATTTTCGCCAGAATTTCCTTTTTGCAGGGTTTGGAATATAGCACATGGCAGCTACGGTCAATTTGTAATTCGCTGTCCTTCATCTTCCCACGCCTTTCAGAAAACCGCTCTTTGCATTTTCTTCGGTGTCGTCCGATTCGTCGTAGGCATCATAGGGTGCCGATGGGTCGTGTACTCGTTTTTTGAATGGTGAACAGCTCTTGTCTTTGTGGGCAAACGCAAAGGCAAAATTGTCCGTCCATCCCGTGTGACCGGTGATGAAATATGGATGCAGCCCACGTGCGCGCAGTTTCCGCTCCAGCTCCGCCAGTGACTGCACAGCCAGCTTATTGTCCTCCGCCAGCGAGGAAATGAAGCTGTAGCCGCCGTCCGCGCCAAACCACAGCGTGTCGCCGGTAAAAAGGTACTTATCGTCAATGAGGTAGACCATATGTCCCCATGTATGACCGGGAACCAGAAAACACTCGATCCTGACGCCGTCAATATCAAAGGCCTCTCCATCGTGAAGCAGCTGCTTTTCGTTGTAGATGGTCACTTGCGGCAGCTTATAGAGATGATAAATAACCTTGCGGCGTGCTTCTCCGATCAGATACCGGTTCTCGATCTCGCCGATGTACAGATTCGCATTCCGGAACAGCCCCGGACTGTCTGCTTCCACCGCACCCACATGGTCGGTGTCCTGATGGGTGATAAGGATATGGTGTATCGACTTCGGATCAATCCCAAGCCAGCCCATTTTTTCGGCAAGGCGGTCGTAGTTATATCCCGCATCGACCATAATGGTCGTATCGCCTTTGCGGTAGAAGAAGATGTTCGCCACCCATTCGCGCACGCAGGCAACATTCTTGTCGATCCAGCCGGTGTTCAAAGGCTTGAAGATTTCCTTGCCCCGGTACATCCAGCTCATTGCTTTTCTTTGAAATTCCGTTGCCTTTTTCGACATGATCGCACCTCATTTCTGTGCTGTGATGCACAGCCAGCCCTTTTTATTTTTGTGGTTCTGGATCTTACAAAATCCTGCTTGCTCCAGATACGTTTTACCGTTCACAATGCAATACTTTTTACCAGATGCGCCCACTGCTCCGGGTGACAAGCCAGCAATTCCTCGTGCTGCAAGTTCTGCTCATGGAGAACAGGATGTGCAAAATGCTGCTGATACCGGGCACGGTATTTTTTGCCCATCTTCAGGGCGTAAAAGATATGGATCTCGGTACCGGGCACATGGATCTTATCCGGCAGCGGAGTGATAAGATCGGAGTAGAACTGATTTTTACAGCTCTGCATGGTCACATAAGGGCGGGCCTCACCGAACATTTTCAGAAAGGCTTTGACATAATCCCCCGACTCTCTGGCACGCTTATCCAGACGCTTTTGGAGAAATTTTGCCTTAAACTTTCCGTCCCGCACCACAGGGTAGATCAATGGCAGCAGAAAATCAGTCTGCAATCTTGCCGCCAGCGGCGATGCCTGATCCAGATCGGAGCTGCCCAGAATGCCGTAGGCCATGTGGATGTTCTGCCGCGCCGCCAGCAGCCCCACAAACGAGCCGCCCAGAGAGCAGCCATAGGCCGCCCGGATGTGACCGCCGCAGTGGGTCTTGAGGTAGGCCTCGATCTTTTCGGTCTCCTCCAGCATGGTGGGAAATTCGGTCTGTTCAGTCTCATCAAAGCCATCGTAGCTGACGCACAGCACCCGGAAGCTGTCAGCCAGAAGCGGGATCACCGCACCGAAATTGCTTTTCCAATGGCAACAGGTGCCCGGCAGCAGCAACAGCACCGGGGCATCCTCTGCACCAAAATAGTAGATCTTCATCCTGATACGCTCCTTCTCTATTTATTTTCCACCTGTAAATAGAAGAGATATATTTCTTCGTATAGGGCAGAGTTTTGAGTTATGTAAAACTAACTTTTCGTTCTATAAAAAGCCGCTTCTCAGCGGTCCTTCTGCCAAAATAATACGCCCTGCCGTCTCCTCTGTCAAGGAGTTTAGGCATTTTCGGAGATTTTGAAAAAGATTTCGTTATTGGAGCTTCCCCTGCGGCATAGAGGAGGCAAAACGTTTCCCGCATCGAAAAAATTTCGTCCCTGTAAACTTGTCTGTTTCTGCTTGGCAACGCCCGGTGGGAGTGCTATTTTTACTTTGTGAATTTGTTTTGCCTAACCATCTGAGGGGTTTTTCCCCTGCATTTTTTTGCATCGATTGTTAGACAATGGTCAAAAAAGCAACATCCTGTTGCTGCCGGCAATAGAAAGATCTACCGCAGACAGAAAATGGGGTTTGTTCTGATTCACATAGCGTATTTTTTCCTAAAGCTACAAGATGTGTCATACTTTTCTTGCTTCACTTCAATAAATTTTTCAAAACCCTCTTGACGCATTCTACATGCCGTGGTATTTTTCTTGTAAATCCCATTGATTTTGTGGATTGGTTCAAATTCATCCACAAGATGTGGTCGTGTTCATTTTGAACACAGCCACAGAAAGTGGTTGGTTA
>UQXB01000047.1:0-17236 GCA_900544935.1 uncultured Collinsella sp. | reverse complement strand
AAGGCGGGCCTCGCGCTGCGGAGTGTTTTCAAAACCAAGCCCGGCCCCGGCCTACGGTGACGTTGCTGGTGGTTCTTGGGCATCGCTTGCTGGCAGGGTTCCTTTGCTGAAATGGACTTGGCCGAAAGGGCCGCTGGTCCCAGTCGCTGGTTCGCGCTTTGCGTGAACTCCGCGCTACTGTGGGACAGTTAGGCTTCTGTTGTTGGACCCGCTGCATCTTCCCGACCCAACATCGCCCGTAGCTTCTCAAAGCTCTCCTCGCTCAGGCAGTGCTCCATGTGGCAGCCCTCTTGCGACGCGACCTCAGCCGAAACACCCGCATCCTCCAGCAGCCCCACGAAAAAGCAGTGACGCTCCCACATTTGGCGAGCGACCTCCAGACCACGCTCCGTCAGATGAACGTCGCGCTTGCCCATTTCGACATAGCCGTTGCTTTCCAGCGTCGCCATGGCCTTGGAAACGCTCGCCTTGGTTACGCCGAGGTACTCCGCAACGTCGATCGAGCGCACGATGCCCTGACGTTCCGACAGAACGTAGATCGATTCGAGATAGTCTTCTCCGGATTCACGTAGGGCCATGGGCCGCCTTTCGCGATGATTGCTAGTTAGCCTTTGGATACTTTCCACGGCTAACTTTACCGCAAAAGTTGCCCATGTCTTACTACTTTGCCTATAAGTTAGCCGTGTTTCACAAAACGTGCGGGACGAAAACAAAATGGGGACGCCCCGCAAGGAGTGTCCCCAGGTGCCAGGTGCCGGCCCGCAGCTACACGAGTCCAAAGTGCTTCGCAGCGTTGTAGATGCCGTCGTCGTCCACGGCAGTCGTCACATAGGTCGCCGCAGCTTTCACCGTGTCCTGCGCGTTGCCCATGGCCACGCTCGTGCCCACGGCGGCAAACATCGACAGGTCGTTCTCGCCGTCGCCAAAGGCAATCGCCTCGCTCGCGTCGATACCAAGCCGCTCGAGCGTCGCCGCCACGCCCAGGTCCTTGCCGCCGTTAGCGGGAATAATGTCGCAGAACAGGTCGCACCAGCGCGTGGTGAGCGAATGCGACACGGCGTCGGTCACGATATGCTCGTCGGCCGGGTCCACAAAGGCGCAAAACTGGTAAACCGGCGCATCGAAGGCGTGCTCAAACGGCTCCTCGTGGTAGACGATTCCCGCGTTGCTGCCAGCCGTCACCACGCGCTCGGACAGGCGGTTCACAAACGAGTTCTCGCCCTGCATGCACAGCGAGTCGTAGCGCCCCTGCGCCACCTGGTCCACAATCACCGCGACGTCGTCCGAATCGATCGGGCAGCTGCGGTAAACCCCCTCGGCATCAAAGCAGTGCTGGCCCGAAAGCGTAATGTACGCATCCCAGCCCAGGTCGAACAGCCAGTCCGGCATCTGGTAGGTCGGACGGCCCGTGGCGATCACGCGCGCAATCCCCTGCTCGTGAAAGCTGTCGAGCACCTGCTGCGCCGACGCCGGAATCCGGTGGGTCTTAAAGCTCAGCAGCGTGCCGTCGATATCGAAAAACGCGGCTTTGATCATTCTCGCCTACTCCTCGCCCTCGAGCTTTTCGCTCGCCTCGAGCCACGCCATCTCCAGCTCGTCCATGGCAGCGTGAGCCTCGTCGATCTTTGCCTGCTGCTCGCCGAGCGCCGTGTAGTTGGTGGGATCGACTTGGGCCATTGCTGCCTCGGCCTCCTCAACGCGGGTGCGCTGCGTCTCCATCTTGCGCTCGAGCGAGCTCACCTCGCGGCGGAGCTTCTGGCGCTCGGCGTTGGAAAGGCCATTGGGCTGGCCGCTCGACTTGGGCTTTTCGGCCGCAGCCGCCGCAGCACCAGTGTCAAACGTGCCGGTCTTGGCGCTCGGTGCGCCCACGGGCTCGCCCTCGGCGGTGGCGTTGCACAGGCGCAGGTACTGGTCGACGCCGCCGGGCATATGCGTCAGGTGGCCGTCGAGCAGCGCCCACTGCTGGTCGGTCACGCGCTCCATAAGGAAACGGTCGTGCGTCACCAGGATCAGCGTGCCGGGCCAGCCGTCGAGCAGATCCTCGACAATCGCGAGCATGTCGGTATCCAGGTCGTTGCCGGGCTCGTCCAGGATAAGCACGTTGGGCTCGTCCAGGATCGTCAGCAACAGCGACAGGCGACGGCGCTGGCCGCCCGAAAGATCGCCGATGCGGCTCCAGAGCTGCTGGGTCGTAAAGCCCAGTCGCTCGCAAAGCTTCTCGGGCGAGGTCTCCTTGCCGTCGATGACGTAGTACTTCTTATAGTTGCCGAGCACCTCGCGGATCGTATCGCCCATGTAGGGTTCGAGCTCCTCGAGCTGCTGCGACAGCACGCCAAAGCGTACTGTCTGGCCAATCTTCACACGGCCGCGCGTGGGTTCAATCTTGCCCTGGATCACGTCGAGCAGCGTCGACTTGCCAGCGCCATTTTCGCCCAAAAGGCCATAGCGGTCGCCCGCGCCGATGAGCCAGGTCACGTCGGAGAGCACCTGCTTGGGCGCGCCATCGGTATCCGCATAGCCGGCGTCCACGTCGACCACGTCGATAACCTGCTTGCCCAGGCGGCTCACCGCCAGGCGCTTGAGCTCCAGCTCGTCGCGCACGGGCGGTACGTCGGCGATGAGCTCGCGAGCGGCATCCACGCGAAACTTGGGCTTGGTGGAGCGCGCCTGGGCACCACGGCTCAGCCACGCGAGCTCCTTGCGCGCCATGTTGCGACGGCGCTCCTCGGTAACCGCGGCCATGCGGTCGCGCTCTACGCGCTGAAGGATATATGCGGAGTAACCGCCCTCGAAGGGATCGACCTGGCCGTCGTGGACCTCCCACATGCTAGTGCAGACCTCGTCCAAGAACCAGCGGTCGTGCGTGACCACGAGCATGGCGCCCTGGCCGCGCTGCCAGCGGGCCTTTAGGTGACGCGCGAGCCAGTTGATGGTGCGCATGTCAAGGTGGTTGGTAGGCTCGTCGAGCATAAGCACGTCGTAATCGCCGATTAGCAGGCGCGCGAGGTCCACGCGACGGCGCTGGCCGCCCGAAAGCTCGCCCACCGTGCCCTCCCAGGGCACATCGCTAATAAGGCCGGCCAGGATCTGACGTGTACGCGGACTCGACGCCCACTCGTACTCGGGCGTGTCGCCGACGACGGCATGGTGCACGGTGTCGGTATCGACCAGGTTGTCCTTTTGGCCGAGCAATCCGATCGTCGTGCCGCGGCGGTGCGTCACACGGCCGTCGTCGGGCTCCAGCGTGCCAGCGAGAACGCTCAGCAGCGTCGACTTGCCGTCGCCGTTTTTACCGACAATACCAATGCGGTCGCCCTCGCCCACGCCGAGCGTCACGCTATCGAAAATATGCTTGGTGGGAAACTCTAGGCTGACGGAATCGCATCCCAAAAGAATCGCCATATGCCCTGCTCCTTCGTAGAAATTCAACGTTGTCCATGATAGCAGCGAGCCCCACCCCAAACCACCACGAAGGTGCCTGTCCCCTTTGTGGTGGTCGTTTCGGTCGCGGAGCAAAAAGGCGGGCCATCTCACGCAAGAGATGACCCGCCTCTCCAATCAGTCCCGCGGCAACCGTGGCCGCCGCGGGCCTCAAGCATGTCCCGGACTAGGAGAACATGCCAGTGAGGTAATCATTCAGCCGCTTGTCCTTGGGCCGTTGGAAAATCTCGTCGGTCTCGTCGTACTCGACCATATCGCCCATGTAGAAGAACGCCGTGCGGTTGGACACGCGCGACGCCTGCTCCATGTTGTGCGTCACGATGACGATGGCGCGGTCGGCAACAATCGATGACATGAGGTCCTCGATCGCCAGCGTCGAGATGGGGTCGAGCGCCGAGCAGGGCTCGTCGAACAGAATCACGTCGGGGTTGAGCGCCAGCGTGCGTGCAATGCACAAACGCTGCTGCTGGCCGCCCGAAAGCGCGTAGGCACTCTTGTCGAGCTTGTCCTTGACCTCGTCCCACAGCGCCGCGCCGCGCAGGCTCTCCTCGACCATATGGTCGAGCTCGTCGCGGTCGGTAATGCCGTGGCGTTTGGGTGCAAACGTGATGTTGTCGCGAATGGACTTGCGGAAAGGATTGGGCTGTTGGAACACCATGCCAATGGACCGACGCAGCTCGTAGGTGTTTTCGGTCTTGGTGTTCACGTTGCGCCCGCGGTAGTTGATCTCGCCCTCCACGCGGCAGCCGCGAATCTCACGATTCATAAGGTTGAGGCTGCGCAAGAAGGTCGACTTACCGCAGCCCGAAGGCCCAATGAGCGCCGTGATCTCACCCTTGTGAAAGTCGAGCGACGTATTGTGCAGCGCATGGTGGTCGCCATAGTACACGTTGACGTCCTTGGTGGAGAGCACGACCTCGTCGCTCACGGCCTTGCCGCTCGCGCGCACGCGCTTCTCGCTCTCCCCCACACTCGACAGGAAGTCCTGGGTCTCGGACGGTGCCGCTTCGGCTGCGGGTGTTGCTTTCATCTCGCTCATTCGGCCGTCATCTTCCTTGCCAGTTGCTTGCCCACGATACGGGCGACTACGTTAAACAGCAGCACGCAAATCATCAGCAGCGCCGCGGTGCCCCAAACGATCTGCTGGGCCTCGGGGCTGCCCTCGCCATAGATCTTGTAGATGTGCACGGCGAGCGACTCACCGGGGCGGAACACGTTCCAGGCGCAGGTGGGACTCGACAGGTTAAAGCTCAAGAAGTTCAGACGCACCGGCGAGCTCATACCCGAGGTAAAGAGCAGTGCCGCGGCCTCGCCAAAGACACGGCCGGCCGAAAGCACGATGCCGGTCACGATGGCGGGCATGGCCTCGGGAATCAAGATGTGCAGCGTAGCCTCCCAGCGGGTAAGGCCCATGGCCAGGCACGCATCGCGCTGGGCCTGCGGCACGTCCTCGAGCGCCTGCTGGATCACGCGCACCAGGATGGGGATATTGAACATGGTGAGCGCGACGGCGCCGGAGATGATGGAGTACTTCCAGCCCAGCTGCACCGAGAACACCAGAAAGCCGAACATGCCGACGACGATGGACGGCAGCGAGGACAGCGTCTCGATGGCGGTGGAGGCGATGTCGCGGATGGGTCCGTCGGGTGAGTACTCGACCAGGAAGACCGCGCCACCCAAGCTGATGGGCACCGAGATGACTAGGGTGATCAGCAACAGATAGAACGAGTCGAACAGTTGGTAGAGCACGCCGCCCTGGGTTCCGTTGGCGCGCGCGGGCTGCGTGAGAAATCCTGGCTGAAACAGCGTCGAGATGCCCTCGAACAGAATATAGGCCACCATGGAGACAACGACGAGCATGACGATGGCGACGATCGCCGTCAGCACGCCCGTGGCGATGCGATCCTGTTTTTGGACACGCCCGAGTCTCGCCTCGTCGACGTGGATGCGCGTGCTAGCCACGAGCCTTCGCCCCCTTGCGGCCAATGAGATGGATGATCAGGATGAAGATGAGGCTCATGCCCATCAGCAGCAGGCCGAGTGCCCACAGAACATCGTCCTGGGCCGAGCCCTCGGCATAGACCGCCATGGACGTGGTGAGCGTGGTGGTGATGGTGGACGCCGGCGACAGCAGCGACGTCGGCATGGCCTCGATACCGCCGATGACCATGCGCACGGCGAGCGTCTCGCCAAAGGCACGCGTCATGCCAAGGATGACTGCAGTCATGAGCGACGGCATGGCGGACTTGAGCACCACGTGCCAGATGGTCTGCCAGCGGGTGTAGCCCAGCGCGAGCGAACCCTGACGGTAGCTGTCGGGCACGGCGCGCAGGCCATCGACCGAAAGCGTGGTCATGGTCGGCAGGATCATGACGGCCAGCACGATGGCGCCGGGCAAGATGCCCAAGCCCGTACTCACGTGGAAAACGCTCTTCATAAGACCGACGACCACATGAAAGCCGATCAGGCCAAAGACGACCGAGGGAATGCCGGTCAAAAGCTCAATAAGCGGCTGAAAGACCTTGGAACCAAACTTAGGGCTAATCTCGACTGCAAAGATGGCAGAGCCGATGGCGATGGGCAGCGCAATGATCGTGGAGAGTACCATGACCGCAAACGAGGTGACGATCAGGGGCAGGGCGCCGGTATAGGGCAGGCCGTTTTCGGCTGTGTTGGCCAGGTCCCACTTGGTGCCGGTGAAGAACTCGACGACCGAAACGCCGTCCTTGAGAAAAGCCGAGAGGCCCTTTTGGGCGACCATAAAGATGAGCGCGGCAACGACAAACGTCACGAGCGCTACGCACGCGCCCGTGACGCCCAGGCCCACGTTCTCAAGGTCGCGCTTTGGCAGCTGTTTTGCCATTGCAAACCTTTCCGGGGCGATTACTTATTTAGCGGAGACCTTGCCGCTGGCATCCTTAACGACCTTCATGGCAGAGACGGGGATGAAGCCCTGCTCCTCGACGAGCTTGTCCTGGACGTCGTCGGAAAGCATGAACTCCAGGAATGTCTTGGTGGCATCGTCGGCGTCCTTTGCGCAGTACATGTGCTCGGTCGCCCAGATCTTAAAGGAGTCGTCGGTGACGTTTGCGCTCTTGGGCTCCACGCCCTCGACCTTGATGGCGTTGAACTTGGAGTCATCGAAGTGCGAGAAGTCCAGGTAGGAGATGGCGTTGTCGGTGCTGCCCATCTGAGTCTGGACATCGCCGGACTTGTCGAGCTCGGCGTCGCCCTTAAAGTCGACGGTCTCGTCGCCAAAGACGGCCGCCTCGAAGGTGGCGCGGGTACCGGAGCCGGCCTTGCGGTTGAGCACGACGATGGTGGCGTCGTCGCCGCCGACCTCCTTCCAGTTGGTGATCTGGCCGGAGAAGATGCCCTTGAGCTGCTCAAGGGACAGGTCGTCGACCGTCACGTTCTTGGAGACGACGGGACCCATGCCCACAACGGCGACCTCGTGGTCGACGAGGTTCTTGACCTGGTCGGCCTCGAGCTTGGTCTCGGCGAAGACGTCGGAGTTACCGATGGTGACGGTGCCGGCGGCGACAGCGGTCAGACCCTTGCCCGAACCGTTGCCCGAGCCGGAGACGGAGACGTCCGGGTTGGCATCCATGAACTTCTCGGCAGCGGCCTCGACGAGAGCCTGGAACGAAGAGGCACCGTCGTAGGTCACCTCGCCGGAGACGGACTCGGCAGCAGCGGCGCTACCCTTGTCGGCAGCGTTGGAAGCGTCTGCGCCACCGCAGCCAACGAGGCCGAGGCCGACGATGCTGGCAAGACCACCAGCGAGGCCGAGGAACTGACGACGAGAATAAGCCTGATCGAGCATGATCTTCCTTTCATACATGCGAATCGCGGGCACCCTGCCCGCTTTGCTGTTTGGAAAGATACGGCCCCGACCGGGCAGCGCTCGCGCCAACTGCGGTTTCTTACGGGCATCTGATAGACCCTTACCGCAAACGCGGCTCGGCTTTACAAACGAATAACATTCCCCGCCCAAGCATGGCACGCTTTTTACACCAATAAAAACAAAGTTGCGGTGAAATAATTCCTGTTTGGCCATCAAATGGCCCATTCTAGGAACTATTCCACCGCAACTTAGATTGGAAAACCGCGTAACCTTAAAGTTCCAGTTCGTTCAAGCGGAGAATCGCAACAATATAAATCTTGAGCGCCTGCTTGAGCTGTTCCTCGTTGGCGCACTCGTTGGGGCCGTGCATCTGGCCGCCCCATGCGGGCAGCTCCAGGCCGGTCTCCTCGGGGCCAAACGAGACGGCGCGGGCAAAGTTGCGCGCGTACGTGCCGCCGCCCATGGCAAAGGGCTCGGCATGCTTGCCCGTGAACTCGTTATAGGTATCAATAAGCGCCCTCACGGCCGGATCGTCGGCAGAGACCGAGAACGGCACCTTGGCACGATCCACGCGATACGTCACGCCAAAACGGCCCACGAGCGGCTCGAGCTGCTCGCAGATGGTATCGGCACTGGTGCTATCGGGGAAGCGCACGTCGATGACCTGCTCGATGTGACCATCCACCACACGGATGACGCCGGGGTTGCAGGTGAGCGGGCCAAACGCTGCGCTCGTCGCATCGATACCCAGGCCGCGGCCATAGGCGTCCGCATGCACAAAGGCCAGAAACTTGACAAACTCGTGCTCGGCAGGCGTCAGTAGGCGCTCGTCACGGGCGCCAAACGCGTCCTCGGCCTCGCGCAGATACGCCACGATCAGGCCGACGGCATTGATCGTCCCCTCGGGCATCGAAGCATGGCCGCCAATGCCGTGGGCGAAAATCTGCGCATGCCCGTTATCGAGTGCCGTGATCTCCAGGCGGTCGGCATTCTCAACGGGCGCCGGCAGCTCATCGGCGGCAATCGCAAGCTCGCAGATAGACTGCGACGGAATAGCGTTGCTCGCCTCGGCACCGCTCCAGGACACAATGCGCCCGCCGTCGATCTTGGAGCTCACAAACGTCGCCCCAAGCTGGCCCTTCTCGGCATTGCAAACCGGGAACTCGGCATCGGGCGTAAACAGGAAATCGGGGTCTGCGTGGTTCTCCAGATAATGGTGAACGTCGGACATGCCCACTTCCTCATCGCAGCCCAGCAGCGCGCGGAAGGTATAGCGCGGCACAATGCCGTGCCTGAGCAGATAAGCACCAGCGTAGAGCGACAGCACCGCCGGGCCCTTGTCGTCGATCACGCCGCGACCGAGCAGCCAGCCCTCGCGACGCTCCATCGCAAACGGGTCGGTGTTCCAACCGGGGCCGGCAGGCACCACGTCCACATGGCAGATGGTCGCAAGCTGCTTATCGCCGCGCCCCGGGATATCGGCGATGCCCACATAACCCTCGTCATCGCTCGTCTGGTAGCCGAGCTTTTGCGCAATGCCGAGCGCGCAATCGAGCGCATCACGGACCGGGCGGCCAAACGGCACACCGGGCTCCGCATCGGCAGCAACGGCCACGGACGGATAGCTCACCAGCTGCTCGATATCGGCGACGACATCCTCCCAGACCTCGTCGACATACTCGGCGACGCTCTGCTCCACCTGATTCATGGACGACCTCCTTAGCAATGAGCGGCGAGCGTGCCCGCCCCTCACATTACGTCATTAGATAGCGAAAAGTTTAGCAAGCTCGGCCACCGAGTGCACCACCGCATCGGCACCCGCTGCCTCATGCTCGCCCGGCGCCGCCGCGCCCGAATAGATGCCAATGCACGGCACGCCCATCGCGTGCGCGCCCTCCACATCGTTAAAGCGATCGCCGATCATCACGGCATCGTCGGCCGTCGCGCCGAGCGCCGCCAGGGCATCGCGGACCGAATCGGCCTTGGTCTCGCGTCCCTGCGGCGGATTCATGCCAACCACCGCCTCAAACTGAGAAAGTCCGAGCTCACGTACCAT
Organism: uncultured Collinsella sp.; assembly: GCA_900544935.1. Lineage (GTDB taxonomy): Bacteria > Actinomycetota > Coriobacteriia > Coriobacteriales > Coriobacteriaceae > Collinsella. The sequence goes on along the minus strand of UQXB01000047.1, from coordinate 7,892 downwards.
GTCGATACACTTTGCCTCCATGCGCGACGTCGCCACGGCCATACGCTTGCCTTGGGCGACCAACCCATCCAGCAGCTCGGGGATCCCATCGAACACGGGGTACTCCTCCGGCCCCAGCTCATCAAAAAAGGCGCGGTACTCGTCGGCCACCACAAGCGACTCCTCTCGCGAAAAGCCGTAAAAGTCGTGAAAGCTCTTCCACAGGGGCGGCCCGATCATGCGACGCAGGTCACCCATCTGCGCCTCCGAAAACCCGCGCGCAGCCAGCGTCTTGCGCGTCGAGGTCATCACCGCCCGGCCCGTATCTGCCACCGTGCCGTCAAAATCGAACAGCACAACCGGCCGTTTGCCTATCTCCAACGCCCCCATCGGCATTCCTCTTCCCCAGTTGACGATTTCCACACCGACACTTCAAACTGTTGACTATTCAACAATTGAACCTAGTAATGTGGAACGACTCTACTATACTTGTCGCACTTTGCTCTCAGAAGGCGGCGCGCAAGCGCTCCAACGAAAGGTGCAATTATGTCTTTTGCCATCATAACCGACTCCACGTCGGACATCTCCCCCGCCCGCGCCCAAGAGCTCGGCATTTACGTGATTCCGCTGCATGTGATTATCGAGGGCGAGGATCTGCTCGACCAGGTGCAGATTACCGCCGGGGAGTACGTCGCGCGCATGGCCGGCTCCGAGCAGCTGCCGCACACCTCGCAGCCGAGCGCCGGCGAGTTCAAGGCGCTCTTTGACCGCGTGCTCGCCGACGGCCATGATAGTGCCATCTTTATCTCGCTGTGCAGCGAGTGGTCTGCCTGCTACGCCAACGCCAGCCTGACGGCCGAAACGCACGAGCTCGACGTGCGCTGCATCGATTCGCGCACCGGTTCGGGCGCCGAGGGTTTGCTGGTGGAGTACGCGCTGGCCATGCGCGAGGACGGCCGCAGCCTGGACGAGACCGAGGCGCAGATCCGTGCGACGCTGCCCGACGCCCATCTGCTGCTGATTCCGCGCACACTCGAGAACCTGGTCAAGAACGGCCGCGCGCCCAAGCTCGCTGGCCAGCTGACGCAGATGCTCAACATTCGTCTGGCCGTTTCGCCGGAGTGGAAATCGGGCGAGATCAAGGCCATCAAAAAGGGCCGCGGCGCCAAGCGCATCGTCGCCAACACCATGGCCGATTGCCTCGCATTTTTGGCCGAGCACCCGGGCTCTAGCGTGCGCGTGCTCACAACCGGCGCCACCGAGGAGCACGAGCTCGTCAGCCAAGCGCTCGCGGGCCAAGACTACGTAGACGCCGGCACCGGCCCCATCGGCTGCACCATCGCCACCCACGTAGGCGTCGACGCCATCGCCATCAGCTACTGCCCCCGCTACCAGCCCATCCACTAGGGGCACCTTTACCACTTGCGGTGGAATAGGGACTGTTTTTGGCTTATTAGCCGCCAATCAATCCCTATTCCACCGCAACTTAGAAATCGGCAATCAGCCCTGCGGACCCTGGAACAGCTCCTCATGAGAGCCCATTCTGACCAGCCGGATCACAGGATTAGTCTTATGCGGCAAGTAGAGAACGACCACGTCGACCAAGCCATCGGATAGATGGAAATCGATGTGGCCGTTGTAGTTGCCGCCCGGGTTTGAAAGCTCATGGGCGCCATATTCCGCGGGAAGCGAGCCGTGAGCTGCAAGCTCTGCGACCGCCGCCCTAAACTCGGTTTTTAGCTGCGGATGGATGCGCATCGTCCGTTTGTAATCCGCCTTAAACTGAGCCTCGACTTTAATCTCAAACATCGCTAGTCCTCATCGAGGAACGATATAAGCTCATCAGCGTTATTGAATGACGGGCTGTCGTCCGTCAAAATCCCCAACTCATGAGCCTCGGCGATCACCATGGCGCGTCTCGTCGCCTCGTTGGGCACCTCTGCCCTTCCTACGATCTCAAAAGGAATCTTTCGCTGATTTACCAGCTGCCGAACAGCAAGGTTGAGATACGAATTGAGACTTAGACCAACCGTATCCAAGAACTCAGTCGCCTGCTCCTTGAGCCCCTCTTCGATGCGAACCGTCGTAGGCTTAACCGTTGCAGTGGACATACGCGACCTCCTCGCCTCGTCTTTTGCATCAGTATACCCAATTTAGATGGCAGACTGATGTTAAATAGCATCAGTCTGCCATTCACAATACTACAACGACAGGCACGCTCGCCCTATATCAACCCGCTCAGGGCGATGTCGACGGCCTCGTTGAGGTCGTCGGTGATGTGGACGAGGTCTGGATCGAGCGGGCTAATCATGCCGGCATCCATCACCGGGCCGTTGAGCCAGTCGAACAGGCCTTGCCAGTACTCGCTGCCCACCAGTACGAGCGGCATGCGCTTGACCTTGTGCGTCTGCACCAGCGTGAGCACCTCGAACATCTCGTCGAGCGTGCCGAAACCGCCGGGGAACACGATGGCACCCGAGCTGTACTTAACGAACATGGTCTTACGCACAAAGAAGTAGCGGAAGTCCATACCCAGGTTCACGTATTTGTTGAGCCCCTGCTCGTGCGGAAGCTCGATACCCAAGCCGACCGACTTGCCGTTGGCACTCGCCGCCCCCCTGTTGGCCGCCTCCATAATGCCGGGGCCGCCGCCGGTGATAACCGCCACGCCGCGCTGCGCGATCTTGCGGCCGACCGTGCGCGCCGCCTTGTAGAGCGGATCGGTCTTGGGCGTGCGGGCACTGCCGAAGATGGTCACCGCGGGCCCGAGCTCGGCAAGCGCGCCAAAGCCATCGACGAATTCTGCCTGAATACGAAGGACGCGCCACGGATCGGCATGCAACCAGTCGGTTGAATCTTCGGGCGCCAGCAGGTTGGCGTAGGTGTTGTCCTTAGGAATCATGGGGCCGCGCATGACCACGGGGCCGCGGCGGTACGTCTCGTCGTAGGCGGGCTCGCCCTCGACGTTCTCATTCTTAATCATGGGTGCTCCTATCGAAAATAGAAACGGGCGGGATCGACGCCATGCGCCAAACACCCGCCCGAACATCAACTATTCGGTATGGTACCCACGATGCATAAAGTGCTTGCAAGCTATCGGTCAGCGGTCGCGCAGACGGTGTTAGTGAACGCGACGACCGATCGCCGCTTGGCCTTTACCGTTGCTCACGCCTCGCAAGCGCGTCCGCAGCTCTTAGTAATCCACCGCCGCAGGGCTGTTCATCCAGTCGCTCACGAACGCACCGTAGCGGCCCTCGATAATGGCCTGGCGGGCACGCTGCATAAGGTTGAGCAGGTAGTAGATGTTGTGCATCGACAGCAGAATGCCGCCGAGCATCTCCTTCTGCGTGACCATGTGGCGGATGAGCGCGCGGCTGTAGCCGCCCGTGCACACCGGGCAGGTGCAGGTGGGATCGATGGGGCCGTCGTCGTGCGCAAAACGCGCGTTGCGGAAGTTGAGGCGACCCTCGCTGGAGAACGCCGTGCCCATGCGGCCGGTGCGCGTCGGCAGCACGCAGTCGAACATGTCGATGCCCACGCCCACACCGCGCACGAGGGTGGTGGGGTTGCCGACGCCCATCAGGTAGCGTGGCTTGTGCTTGGGCATGTACTCGCTTACGAGCGGTGCCAGGGTCTCGAACATGGTTTCGTGGTCCTCGCCCACCGAGTAGCCGCCGATGCCGTAACCGGGGAAGTCGCCGCACTCCTCCAAATGGCGCAGCGAGCGCAGGCGCAGATCTAGGTGCATGCCGCCCTGAAAAATGCCAAAGAGCGCCTGGTCGTCGCGGGTATGCGCCTTATAGCAGCGCTCGGCCCACATACTCGACAGCTCAACGGCGCGCTCAACGTAGGCGCGCGTGGCGGGATAGCCCGGGCACTGGTCCAGCTGCATGCAGATGTCGGAGCCGAGTTTCATGGCGATTTCCATGTTGTCCTCGGGCGTCCAGAACACGTGGCGGCCGTCGTAATCGTTGACAATAAAGCGCACGCCCTCATCGGTGAGCTTGACCGCGTCGTTGTGGCTGAACACCTGGAAACCGCCCGAGTCGGTGAGGATGGGGCCGTGCCAGTTCATAAACTTGTGCAGGCCGCCCAGCTCGGCGATGGTATCCTCGCCGGGACGCATGGACAGGTGATAGGTATTGGCAAGCACGATCTGGGCGCCGAGCTGCTTGACGGTCTCGGTAGGAATACCCTTGACGTTTGCCTTGGTGCCCACGGGCATAAAGATTGGCGTCTCGATGTCGCCGTGCGGGGTGTGCAGCACGCCGGCACGCGCATGCGTCGTCGGGTCCTCGGCGATCAGGTCGAATTTAAAAAGGCTCTGGTCCATAAACTGGAACTCCTTGGTTGCGGTTCATACGCAAACCATTATACGGGCAACCCGCAAAGAGCACCGACTCGACAGAAACTGGTGCATTAAACGACCAGTCGTTGGGGACGTTCTTAAACGACTAGTCGTCGGGGACAATCTTCAGCGCCATCTTGCAAAGGAATGTCCCAATCTGCCGACACTTAGGGACTGTCCCCAAGTGCCGGCAAGAGTGTCCCTTATAGCTAGTCATTTAAGAACGTCCCCAACGACTACGAGATCATCTCCAACAGCCAAGGCAACGCCGATGCTCTGGCGACGTCAGCGAGCGGTCGCCAGGGCGAACAAATTGGCATGAAAAGAGGGCGGCATAGACCTTCTGGTCATGCCGCCCTCTTTGAATGACAAGTTGTCGCCCTGGTGACCGCGCAGCGTCGAGCCGTTACGCGGTTTGGAAAAACCGCGTAACCCCTAAGGCCGCTGGCCCATTCCACCCTCGAGGGTGACGGTCTCGCCGTTCATGTACTTAAAGTCGGGACCGCAGAGCTGAACGACAACGCGGCCGATTTCCTTCTCGACGTCGCCGTAGTGACCCGCCGGCGGCATGTGGACGTTGGCCTTGAACGCCTCGGGATAGGCATCTTGGAAGTTCTCGAGCGCAGCGGTCCAAGCAAGCGGACAAACGATATTGACGTTGATACCGTCCTTGCCCCACTCGTTGGCGGCAACGCGAGTCAGACCACGGATGCCCTCCTTGGCGGCGGCATAGCTGCACTGACCATAGTTGCCAAACAGGCCGGCGCCCGAGGCAAAGTTGACCACGGAGCCCTTGGTCTCCTTCAGGTGCGGATAGGCCTTCTGCATGTACAGATAGGTGGCATACAGACCGGAATAAATGGCCAGGTTAAACTGATCCATGGTGTGGTCGGCGATGGTCACACCCGAGGCGCTGGCCTGAGCATTGTTGACGACGGCGTCGATGCGGCCGAACTCCTCAATGGTCTTGTCGATAACGTTCTGGACGACAGCCTCGTTGTCCTGACCAGCCGAAACATCGGCCTGAACAGGCAGAACCTTGACACCGTACTCGGCCTCGAGGGACTCCTTGGCGGCCTCGAGCTTGGCGACGTTGCGGCCGGTGATAACGAGGTTCGCGCCCTCCTTGGCAAAAGCGATATCGATGCCGTAACCGATGGAGCCAGCGGAGCCGTCCTTAAGCGTGGCCTTGCCGCCGCCGGTGACGATCACGGTCTTACCAGTGAAAAGTCCCATATAAAGTCCTTTCAAATCGCGACGGGCGCACCCGCCGACTGCGCGCATCCAAATAAACGCGCCAAAAGCTGAAATGCAACTTTAGCGGGTTCAAGTGAAAAATAAAGACCGCAGCAGGCGAACGGCACCACGTCCTTCGGCGAAGGGATTGTCAAGTACAAACTGGATAAAGCGGCCGAGTTATTGTTATCAGATCGAGCCATCGAACACGTTTTGAAACTTTGCTGCGGCGCGCGGGATGTCGGCGCGAGACTTTATCATAGGGTGACAAACAACGATGAGGAGCACATGCCTATGACAGACGAGCTGGACCCCCAGACTCAAGAGCATATTGATGATCCCGCAGACGTCACCACAGATACTGACGCTGTGACCTGCGATGGTACCGACGTCGACGGCCCCATCTTGGACGAAAGCGCTACGGCGGAAACCCCCGAATCAGAAAACGTCGATGAGCAAAACGACGATGCGCCCGCTCAGGACGACGCCCCCGTACAGGACGACGCCCCGCAAGCAGCGGGCCCCATCGAGGTGTCTTCGGAAGAAGAGCTCGATGCCGTCATGGACTCCATGATGGATGCTGTCAAAGCGATGAAAGACGCCGTCGCCGATGCCGATATTGATGCCGAGGAAGAGGAGGCCGCCGAGGCGGCCTCGACCTTTGTGCCCGGCGAGACTCCGGTTGCCGACCAGGGCAGCACCATGCCCTCGTTTCTGCAGCTCGAGCACCCCACGATTGGCGCCGATGCGGTCGATCCGCACGCAGCAGGCTTTTCTGTGGTCGAGGGCGGTACCGGCAATATCGCCGCGCCGCAGGCTGCCGATGCGGACGCTGCCGACACCGCTCGCCCGACCGCCCCGCACTCCCCCGCCGCGAGCCGCGATCTGGGGACCGCTGTCTCGAACACTGCGAACGCCGTGGGCACCTTTATCGCCCAGGGCGCCTCGGCCATGCGCGAGATGAATGCCGCGAAAAAGGCACTTGCCGATGCCCGCGCCCACCTGGCCGAACTTGAGCAGCGCATTGCCGATCAGGCCGAGGAACTCGAGACGCGCCAGGATATCGCAGGCCGCTACGACCAGATCGTCGCCGACCAGCGCCAGGCGATTGCCACAGCCCAAAAGACTGCAGCGACCGCCGAGATTGACCGTGATGCCCACGCCGCCAAAGCGACAGAGCTCAATGGTCAGCTCGAACAAATGAAGACAGAGGATGACGCGACTGAGCTCCGCCTGAAGGCCGCGCTCGACGCCGTGGAGGCCCGCGAGGCGAGCTCGCGCGAGACCGGCAACCGCCTCGTTCGCCGTCTTGAGGATTCCAAGCGCATCCGCGACAAGGTGCAGGCCGAGCGAGACGCCGGCATTGCCGCCGCACAACAAACCGTCGACGCCACGCGCGCCCAGCTCGAGACACTGCGTCATGAGTATGCCGAGCTGCAACGCAATCCCTCGGCAAATCCCGCCAACTATACGGTGCGCACCAGCGAGCTCTCGATGCAGATCTCCGACACGGCAGATGCCCTGCGTAAAGCCGAAGAAGATGTCCCGCGTATCACCGCCGACCTTGAGCACTCGCTTGCCGCAGCCGAGCAGGCCGTCGAACAGGCGCAGGCCCCCATTGCCGAAGCCAAACGCGCGCACCAAGCCGTGACGGCAGAGGCCGATGCCGCGCGCGACGAGCTGCAGACCGCAAAAACCGCCGCTGCAACGCGCCAGCGCGAACTGCGCGAGAAGATCGCTGCCGAGGACAAGGCACGCCGCGACCAAGAGCAGAGCATCGCCAACGCCCAAGCAGATGCCGCGCATGCGCAGTCGATTATCGAACAGGCGACCGAAGTACACGACCACCCAGAGATCACTGAGTCGCTTGCAGGATCCTTGGCCCGAGACAAAGCAGAACACGCCGAGACCGAGCGAGAAGTCGCCCAGCTCGAGGCCACCGAGGACGCGGTGCGCGAGCGTACCCGCGACTCACGCATCAAATTCACCGGCGCCATCGTCTGCATCGTCGCCGCAATCCTGGTGATCATCCTAGTCTGGCTGTTCGCGAGCAAGTAAACCAGCTGCCAAAAAACGCTCACCGCAACTTATTAGATTGATGCAAGGCAATCTATCCCTCTTGCACCAATCTCTTGACATAAGGAGTGTCCCCAGGTGCCGGCACAAAAGGAACGTCCCCAAGTGCCAAGTGCCCAATGACTACTCAACAACCACGGCAACACCGATGTAATGGCAGAGTCAGCGAGCGGGTCGCATTTGAGACAAGGTGACGTGAAACGAAAGGGCGCTGACCTTCTGGTCGCGCCCTTGAAGTTGAACGTCAGATTGT
>UQXB01000046.1:0-17237 GCA_900544935.1 uncultured Collinsella sp. | reverse complement strand
CATCTGTACGGACGCCGACGTCGACGGTTACCACATCCGCACGCTCGTGCTCACCATGCTCTACCGCCTGGTGCCCACACTTATCGACGAGGGCTACGTGTATATCGCCGAGTCGCCGCTCTACGAGATCAACTGCAAAGAAAAGACCTACTTTGCCTACACCGAGCTCGAGAAGAACGGCATTCTCAAGGAGATTGGCGACCAGAAGTGCTCCATCAACCGCTCCAAGGGTCTTGGTGAGAACGATCCGGACATGATGTGGCTCACCACCATGAACCCCGAGACGCGTCGCCTAATCAAGGTGGAGCCCGAGGACGTCACCAAGATGGAGACCATGTTCAACCTGTTGCTGGGCAACGACGAGGCGGGCCGCAAGCGCCATATCTCCGAGCACGGCAAGGAATACCTGGACCAGCTGGACCTGCAGTAACAGCAAATCGATAACGACGGCCCATAAGAAGTTCAAGAGGAAATCGTGGCAAAGAAGAAGACGAAGAACCAGCCAAAGAAAAAGCAGGTCAACGCCGAGAACGTCATCGGCCTGCACTCCGAGGTCACCGACCAGCCGATCACGCAGACGCTCGAGGTCAACTACATGCCCTACGCCATGAGCGTCAACGTCTCGCGTGCGTTCCCCGAGATCGACGGCTTTAAGCCCTCGCACCGCAAGCTGCTCTACACCATGTACAAGATGGGTCTGCTCAAGGGCGAGCGCCAGAAGAGCGCTAACATCGTGGGTCAGACCATGAAGCTCAACCCGCACGGCGATGCCGCAATCTACGAGACGATGGTGCGTCTAGCCACCGGTAACGAAGCGCTGCTCGCCCCCTTTGTGGAGTCGAAGGGCAACTTTGGCAAGTACTATTCGGGCGACCTGAGCTACGCCGCTTCGCGTTATACCGAAGCCAAGCTCTCCCCCATCAGTGCCGAGATCTTCAAGGACATCGACAAGGACCCCGTCGATTTCGTCGACAGCTACGACGGTGCCATGAAGGAGCCGCGCCTGCTGCCCACCACGTTCCCCAACATCCTTGTCTCGGCCAACAAGGGCATCGGCGTCGCCATGGCGTCCGACATCTGCGGTTTCAACCTCAACGAGGTCTGCACTGCCACAATGCACTACCTGCAGGACCCCGACTGCGACCTGCTCGAGTACATGCCCATGCCCGACTTCTCGACCGGCGGCGAGATCATCTACCGCCGCGAGGAGATGGAGAAGATTGTCGAGACCGGTCTTGGCAGCTTCCAAATCCGCTCCCGCTGGCGCTGGATTCCCGAAGAGCGCATCATCGAGGTCTACGAGATCCCCTACACCACCAAGACCGATGTCATCATCGAGCGCATCGTCAAGCTCTCCAAGGAGGGTAAGGTCAAGGAAATCGCTGACATCCGCGACGAGACCGACCTCTCGGGCCTGCGCATCGCCATCGACCTTAAGCGCGGTGTCGACCCCGACAAGCTCATGGCCAAGCTCTATCGCTCGACCACGCTGCAGGATTCGTTCTCGTGCAACTTCAACGTGCTCGTCGACGGCTATCCCCGTGTTATGGGCGTGCGCCAGATTCTGCACGAGTGGGTCAAATGGCGTATTGAGTCCACGCGCCGCCGCATTAACTTTGACCTGGGCAAAAAGTCCGAGCGCCTGCACCTGCTGCACGGCCTTGAGGCAATTCTGCTCGACATCGACAAGGCCATCGCCATCATCCGCGGCACCAAGCTCGAAGCCGAGGTCGTGCCCAATCTTATGAAGGGTTTCGACATCGACGAGACCCAGGCCGAGTTTGTTGCCGAGCTCAAGCTTCGCAACATCAACGAGGAGTACATCCTCAACCGCACCAAGGACATCGCCAAGCTTGAGGGCGAGATTGCCGAGCTGGAGGAGATTCTCTCGAGCGAAGACAACATCAAGAAGGTCATCAGCGACGAGTTGGCCGCGGTCAACAAGAAATATGTGATGCCGCGTCGCACGGGCAGGATCGAGCCCCATGAGGTCATCGAGGTGAGCTTGGAACCCGAGGTCGAGGAGTACCCGGTCACCATCATGCTCTCGCGCGATGGCTACCTTAAGAAGATGACGGACCGCGTACTCAAGAAGGCGACCACGCTCAAGTACAAGGACGGCGACAAACCCTTTATCGAGTTCCCGTCCTCCAACACCCACGAGCTGCTGGTCTTTACCAACAAGAGCCAGGTGTACAAGTGCAAGGTTGCGGCGTTTGAGGACACCAAGTCGGCCCAGCTGGGCTCGTACCTGCCGACCGATCTCGAGATGGAACCCGATGAGAGTGTGATCTGGGTCATCGACCCCGAGGACTACAAGGCCGACGTGCTGTTTGTCTTTGAGAACGGTCGTGTGGTGCGCGTCGCACTTGCCGGATACGTTACCAAGACCAACCGCAAGCGCCTTAAGAACGCCATCTACGGCGGCAGCAAACTGCTGTATGCCCAGGTGCTCAAGGAAGATCGCGATATTGCACTGGTCTCGAGCGACTATCGCCTGATGAACTTCAACACGTCGTTGCTCAAGACCAAGACGACCACCAACACGCAGGGCGTCCAGGCCTTCACGGCAAAGAAGGGCCGCTCGGTCACCACGGTCGGCACGACCGAGGAGATTCTTGGCGCCGGCGTCTCGGCCGAAAAGTTCACCGCACAGAGCCTACCCTCCGCCGGTGCCCTCATGAAAGAAAACGACATGCCGAGTCTGTTTGACTAAAACAACGGTGGCCAAACCGTCATGGGTTTACAAAGCAGCGGGGCCCGGAGCGCAGCAACATCGCGCTCCGGGCCCCGCTCGTTGCAACGTAGTCGGAATAATAGGAATCCCCGTTTTTCACTCCTGCAATCCCACGGCACAAGACATGTTAAGCCGTTAGCAAAACTTGCAAAAGTTAGCAAAACTTGCAAAAATTAGCAAAACCTGCAAAGGGGCCACCGTGGATTGCAGCAAATGTCTCCGCCATGCCAGGCATGCTCGAAGATATTATCGAGCGAACCAAAGAAGCGGCAGATAGCCGCCTCTCACAGCCTCGCGCGTGCATAAGCGGCGTTGAGATTGGGCCAGTCGGCATCGATTGGACATATGCTCAGGAGACTCAGGGTAACTGGCGCACGCGCATGAATGGCGTCTTCAGGCAACTCGAGAAGCATGACATCGAGCTTCTCTCGAAACGACCTATCGGGAGCTTTCCGATAAAGACATTGAGTTTTTGCTCGCGATGCTGCCCGATTCTGGCCCCAGCAGGGTCTCGGAGATAGCCAAACGCATGGGCGTCGCCAGCAACTACGCAAGCCAATACAAACGCCGCCTCCTCGAGGACGGCGTTATCGGGGAACGTGGACGTGGCCTCGTCGGCTTCGACATCCCTGCGTTCAGGGAATTCTTGAACGAGAAGGCGTTTTAGCACGCCGGAATTGTCCGCGGGAGCATGCTGCATGGCAATCAGCAATCCTCTTGGTAAGGGCAGCAAGCATTTCCGCTTGTGCTGATTGCCATGCGCTCCTCTTGTCCTTAGGCGAGCTTGCGAGCGAGCTCTCGCACCTCTTCCAACTTGGGCGACGATGCCATGCTGTCGCGCTCGGTCATACCGCTGATGGTGACAACGCCCTGGTCCTCCCACTTGCAGTACGCGCAGGTTAACTTGTACATAGCGATCGCCGCATCATAGACGCCCTCGCTGTGGCTATCGAGCAAAAGGGCCGTCTTGGTGAACGGGAAGCCCGTAGCACCGAAGGCGTACAGGCGGTCAATGGCGGCCTTCTCCTGCGCAGTGATATCAAACCAGTAGATAGGCGAAGCGAAGACAACCATATCGGCGCCTTTCAGCGACTCGATCACGTCGGCCATGTCATCCTTCTGCACACAGGTGCCCTCATGGGCAAAGCAGTACTGGCATCCCAGACAACCAGCGATCTTTTTGCCGGCAACGCGGATGACCTCGACCGTATTGCCGCCCTCACGCGCGGTCTCGGCAAACGCCTCGACCATGGTGTCGGTATTGGCGCCCTTACGCGGGCTGCCACTCAATACAACGATATTCATAGAAATCTCCCTCCTTCATGCCGCAGGCGCGCGGCACACATTTCGTTGTAACCAAAACAGATGGAGCTATTCAGTCGTCCGCAGACCACATCTCTCGTCAGTGTTCTCTAGACATAATCTCACCGCCTGATAACTCCTCGACTGTCTTGACTCTCTCTCCGAGAATTGAACAGCAAATCGTTGGCCGCAAAGTGTCGACTGTGGGAAAATTAACTAGAGCTTTCTCCTGCTCGCGTGAGCGTTCGCGTGTATGATCCTGACCGAATCGGGCAGGCGCAATATAGATCCACGGAAACCGGCCTACGAACAAGGAGCGCCTTATGTATGGACAGCATGTTGCACCGCAAACCCATAACAAACGCACTGGTCTGTCTATCCGCAACGTCAAGCTTCATGTAGGCGCCAGAGTCGTCGCCTTCGGAGTAAGCATTCTTATGGCAGGGCAGCTCTTGCTACCCGGTTCGGCACAAGCGGCCGAAACGCCCGAACCCGATGCTGCAACGCCCATTATCCGCAGCGAAGCCAACACGGACGGCAACTTCACAGCTACCACCGTTGTCGACCATAACTATGACCTGGAGCTCCCCCCTGCCTTCATGTTGGTCCAGAATGAGGCGTTTGTATACGATTTCCCCGACAAACCCGAGGACTTCATCTACGGGCTTAACGACACCGTCCATCTCTTCAAGATCGACACCGATACCGAAAGCCTTATAAAAACCGAGAACCCCAAAGAGGCCAGCGTCTCTATTGCCCTAACCATGATCGACAATCACGTTAGAGCAACCGCAGTCTTTACAGGCGGCTACGCTGACGACCAAATCCCTTACAGACTGAACCTTGTCAGCTCAACCCACCTTGGCACACACGTTGACCGTGACTTCGACAGCGGGCAGGGGATTATGCACGAGACGCGGCACGATTACTACATCCGTTACGTCTTCGACAGCGACGTGCACTTGATTGCAACCGATACGAGCGGTTCCAAACCCGATCCAAGTGTTAAGCCGATCCCAGAGGTCAAACCCGAACCGGGAACCAAGCCCGAGCCCACACCGCAGCCCAAGACAGAAAAGCCCGCGGCAAATCCCGTTTCCACCAAGGCAGTAACGGCAGTTAAACCAGCCGGGACCACCCTACCCGCGACGGGCGACAACAGCGCGATAGCGGCAGCCCTGAATGTTGCCGGTGGTGTAGTCGCGGCAGTTGGCATTTCCGCAACAAGGCGTCGCAACCACTAGCTAAAGCAAATACGCCATTCACACAGGCAAACAACCAAGCTCCAACGAAAACGGTCCAGTCATCCGACTGTGCCGCACTCCAGTAGTTCGTGGAAGATATCAAAGAGGTATCCCAGGCTCCCTTGAGCTGTGCGACAGACAGATCAGGTTTGGGAAGTAGAACGGCCCTTGCGCGAAGCGTGAATCGGGCAAGTCTGACGTTTATTCCCGGGGCCAAGCAGGGCCGGAGGTTTTATTGGCGGCTCTTGAGGGCGGCGCGGGTTTTGGCGAGGACGTAGGCATCGGGATCGTCTTTGAACCAGGGGCAACGACGCACGCCGGAAACCATGCAGCGGTGGGGGCAGCCGCCCATGCACATGGATAGAATGTGGTGCACGGATGATTGGGCGTCCGCAGGCTGAGCGAAGCCATAACAACACTTCGCGCATCGAGCAGTTTGAGCCGGCATGCGTATGTCGGCGCCATACCGGGAAGGGAGGACCTTCTTGTGGGGCGGACGACCCCATTGCAGCCTCCTTCCGCTCTATAACTACGGAATCGACGGCAGCCGTAGGAGAATCGCTATCGTACTCGTAGCGGTTCTCCGTCCCCTAAGCAGCGTGTCCGCTACGAAACGACCGTCTTGTAATAAGCGCCGAAGTCTGCGAGCGAGTCCATGATGGGCATCATCTGGCGACCGAGCTCGGTAAGGCCATACTCAACCCGGGGAGGATTCTCGCCATAGTCATGGCGAAAGACCAGCCCATCATCCTCCATCTGCCGCAGGCTATCGGTAAGCACCTTCTGAGAGATCCCCTCGAGGTCGCGGCGCAACTCGTTGAAACGCCAAGGGCGTACGCGCAAGTTACGGATAATGAGCAGCTTCCACTTGCCGCCAATGAGCGCTACCGCCGTTGCGACCGGACACTCCGGAAGCTCCTCTTTCGCCATCACGGGAGACTCAACCTCCTTGACCATACCGGTTTCACAAAAAAGTACGCAGTTACAAATATGTGCGTACTCGTATTTGCATGCGCTTTCACGTTGAATATATCTCACGCAGGAGATGCCTGCAAGGTAAATCAACCCCAAGAGAGGAACCATTATGGCTAATTATGCAAAGACCCACATCGGTAATGAGAGCCGTGTCGAGCTGCACGAAGTGCTCGGGCTTACCGGGGCAGAGGTGAGTGTCAACAATCTTCCCGCCGGCGCTGGCGTTCCGTTCGTCCATGCACACAAGGAAAACGAGGAAATCTATGGCGTGCTCGAAGGCGCTGGCTCGGTCACGATCGACGGTGAGGAAATCGAGCTTGCAGCCGGCGACTGGCTGCGCATTTCCCCCACCGCACACCGTCAGTTCCGCGCCGCATCCGACTCGAGCATCACATACGTCTGCATCCAGGTCAAGCAGGGATCCCTTGATGCCTTCACAGCCGACGACGCTATCATGTTCTAATTCGCGATCGGTGTGCAAGGGGCCGATACCGCCCGCATGCCCCCTTCGGAATAGGCGCCAAGCAGCTCTTGGGCGTGGGCAAACTCGGGCCCTCGCCTCCAACCGAGCAGGCGGTTGACCGCGAGATTTCCCTGGACGTTGTGGACGAAGAGCAGATAGGCGTCCTCGCGCGAAAGCCCGGTCTTCTCCATAATCGAGGGAACCATCTGCTCAGCGCCGCGCTCGACGACGCGCTGTGCCACCCGGGTGTACGCATCGTCATCCGAGTAGAGCAGATAATAGTCATCGTTTGCCGGCGGGCGCTGGCAGAGGGCGCCCGCCTCCGTTCCCTCGAGCGGCGGTGCCGCCGCCAGGGCCTCGTCGATAAGTTCGTCGAGCAGCGCGAACTTGTCCTCGTAGTGCAGATAGAACGTGCCGCGGTTGATATCGGCGCGGCGGCAGATATCCGCTACCGTCATCTTCGCGAAGCCAACCTCGGCCAGCAGCGCAAAGAACGCCTCCCGTATGACCGAGAGCGTATAGCGTCGGCGACGATCGATCTTCCCCGATTCCATGGCCCCTCCAATTGCAGCGCTCAACAATATCCAGAAGCCGCCCGTTTATCGACAGCAACTCGAAACTGTTCATTGCTCTGACGCAAATCAACATTGATACTTTTTATAGACACCTGTTCATTGTAGTTGAAAGAGAGTATCAAGTGACTCTATACGAGCGGCTCGTTATCGAACTCACCAACCGGTCGTTTTCCCATCAGGCCGCTTACCGCAGCGGCGGCACGCCCTATGATCTGAGTGACCGCGAGCCTGAGCCCTACGCCCAGCAAATCAAAACGTTTGCCCGCATGGTCGAGGAAGCCGATTGCGTGTTTGTAGGCGGGGCCTCCGGGCTCTCCGCGGCGGGCGGCGGCGACTTCTACTACGAGGACAACGCGACCTATCGCAGGCATTTCGGCAAATTCGCCGAGCGCTACGGTTTCAGAGGCGCTTTTGAAGGGTCGTCCTACCGCTGGCCCACCGCCGAGTCGCGCTGGGGCTACCTTGCCACCTTCCTCGACACCACGCTCAACGCCCCGTTGCGCGGGCCCTACAAAGATCTCGACGCCATTCTTACCGAGAAAGACTTCTTCGTTCTCACCACCAACCAGGACACGCAGTTCATGAAAATCTACCCTTGGGAGAAGGTGGCAGAGATCCAAGGCGACCACCGCTTCTTCCAGTGCTCCCGTTGCTGTACCGACGAGGCATGGGACGCCATCGAGCCGGTCTCTCGTATGGTAGAGGCCATGGGAGACGGCCTAGAGGTTCCGACAGAACTCGTGCCACGCTGCCCGCACTGCGGGGCAGAGGCGTTCCCTTGGGTTCGCGGCTACGGCAACTTCCTGCAGGGCGAGCTCTACGAGGAGCAGTACCGCAAGGTGTCCGACTGGCTCGACGCGCACGCGCGGCAGAAGATTCTCTTCCTTGAGCTGGGCGTGGGCCGCATGACACCCGCGTTTATCCAGGAGCCGTTCTGGGCCCTCACAGCGCAGTTGCCGCAGGCCGGCTACATCGCCGTGAACAACAGGACCCAGTTTCTCCCCCGCGCGATCGAGGATCGGGGGCTAGCCGTTCGCCGACATCGCCGACGTGCTCGCCGACGTGCGCAAGACGCTGGGGAAGTAGCGCATGGAAACGATGAAGGCAGCTCGCATCGGCAGGGCGCTTGCAGAGGCGGATCTGATCGTCATCGGCGCTAGCAACGGACTCGACATGGCGGAGGGGCTCAACCTCTTTCGCGCCGATGCTCATTTTCGGGAGGCGTACGGAGACCTCGCCCAGACCGACGGCATCGGCTGCATACTGCAGGGGCTTACCTCCCCGGATGCCAGCGTGCGACGCCGATGTGCCGAGCGGTTCCATCAAAAGGAATATCTCGAATATGAGCCCAGCCCGCTCATGAACGGGCTGCGGCATCTTACGGAGCACGCCGACACCCTCGTGGTCACATGCAACATCGACGGGCACTTCGCGCGGGCGGGATTCAACGAGAACCGCGTGCTCGAGACGGAGGGGAGCATACGCACGTCGATTGACGAGCGGCGTCTCGCCCATCCAGACGCCCTCGCCATGGCCCAGCTCGACGAGCTCGCGCGTCTTGTGCAAGCCCATCGCAACGGCAGGGTCGCCATCCTCGAACTTGGCGTGGGACTGCACAACGGCGTCATAAAGCGCATGCTCGCTCAGGTCGCGAACGTCTGCGAACACGCCACCTACATCGTGTTCAACTACAGTCAGGCCCTGGCGCCCGATGCATCGTGCGAGACAATTCTCGTTGACGGCGATATGGCCCCGGCTTTTGAGGAGATCGCCCGATGCCGCCTCTAGAAAGAGAAGCGATGAGGCTTCGAAGCCTTATCGACGATGCCGACGCCATCATCGTCGGCATCGGCTCGGGCATGTCGAGCGCCGCCGGGTTCAACCATTACAACCACGCGGGCATGACGCGTGCCGGAATGGCGGACTGGCAGCAAGCCTTTGGCTTCAAGAGCCTTTTCGACGGCTTCTACCACCTCTACCCCAGTCTCGAGCAGCAATGGGCCTACTACGCGCGATACATCGATTTCATGCTGCGCGAGCCTGCCTCGCAGCCCTATCTCGACCTGCGGTCCCTCATCGGCCATAAGGATTACTTCATCCTGAGCACCAATGTGGACACCCAGGTCGAGAAGACGTTTCCTGCCGAGAGTACCTGCAACTATCAGGGAAGCTTCGCGCACCTTCAGTGCAAGCAACCATGCTGCGACGAGATCTTCGATGCGAGTCCCTACGTCGAGCGCATACTCGCAGGCATGGCGGGGTTCGAGATCCGCAGCGAGGATGTCCCCCGATGCCCGCACTGCGGTTGGCAGCTTGTGCCGTGGGTACGGGACGACACGTTTCTGCAGGGCACGGCATGGCGCGAGAGTCTCGAACGATACGAGCGCTTCGTGCGCGAGCGCGGTAACGTCCGTGTGTTGTTGCTGGAACTGGGCGTGGGCGAGATGACCCCCGGAATCATCACACTCCCGTTCTGGAGCATGACCGCAAAGCTGACGGATGCGCACCTGTTAAGCGTAAACATCTCGGGCGACTCGGCTCCGCTGCAGCTTGGAAGCAAGGCAGAGGCAATCCAGGCCGATTTGGGCGCCCTGCTCTCGGCGGCGCGGACGGCGAAGGTATTTAAGCCTCCTTGTTAGTCGCTTTGAGATATTGCTCGTCGTCCACGGGCTCCAACCACTCGTTGGAGGCCTCCTCGCCCGGAACCTCCACCGCGAGATGGGAGAACCAGCTGTCGGGCGCCGCACCGTGCCAGTGCTTTACGCCTGCGGGAATATTTACTACATCGCCGGGGCACAGCTCCTGTGCCGGTTTGCCCCATTCCCGGTAAAACCCTCGGCCAGCCACGCAGACGAGAATCTGCCCGCCGCCGCTTTTGGCGTGATGGGTGTGCCAGTTGTTGCGGCAGCCTGGCTCGAACGTAACGTTGTAAATGCCGACCTGCTCGGTGGAAAGGGGCGCGAGGTAGCTTTGCCCGATAAAGTACTTCGCAAATGCGTCGTTGGGGGCACCGATGGGAAAGGCCATCTCGTTTTGATGCTTGGTTCTTGCGTCGGCGGCATCGCTATCCGCCCAGACCTCCTTCGCCATGCGAAAGGCCGCCCATGCCTTGGGCCAGCCTGCGTAAAACGCCGCGTGCGTAAGGATTTCCGCTATCTCCGCCCTGGTCACGCCGTTGTTCTTTGCGGACATCAGATGATATTGGAACGAGGAATCCGTCAGCCCCTGTGCCATCAAGGCAACCACCGTCACCACGCTGCGGTCTCGAAGGGAAAGCCTGTCTTCTCGGCTCCACACCTCGCCGAACAGTACATCGTCATTGAGCTGTGCGAATTTGGGAGCAAAGTCCCCCAGGGCATCTCTGCCCGCTGTCTGTTTGATTGCCATGATCGATTTCCTCCTGTCGATGGTTTTGAGTGCAAAACTGCTTCCGTCCAGCTAAGCCGCGCCTAGACTCCTGTGCCCATTCGTCGCGCCTGCTCAAGAGCGGGATGCCCGCCGATTTTGCCCACGCCGTTCAAGCCGCCGGCGAATACCGTTCCGGCAAGCGTGCGCCTTTGGCGAAAATCCCTTGCGCTCCCGATTTGTATTGACGAAAATAAAGGTAATACCTAAACCTAACTTTAGGTCAAGGAGTAAATTCGAGATTTGTCCGGAGGGACCATGTACACAATCGGACAGGTGGCGGAGATGTTCGATCTGCCCGTTTCCACGCTGCGTTATTACGACAAGCAGGGATTGTTCCCGGAATTGGAGCGAACGTCCGGCATTCGCCGATTCGGCGATACGGAACTCGAGGCGCTTCGGGTCATCGAATGCCTGAAGAAGGCTGGGATGGAGATCAAGGACATCCGGCTGTTCATGGAATGGTGCGCGGAGGGCCCATCGACATATCCCAAGCGCAAGGCCATGTTCGAGGAGCGGAAGGCCCACATGGAATCGGAGATCGCGAACATGAACCGTGCGCTGGATATGTTGAAGTTCAAATGCTGGTACTACGAGCAGGCGATCCAAGATGGCAACGAGGATAGAGTGAAGGCGCTGATTCCCGACAATTTGCCGGAAGAAATCAAAGATACCTACGATAACGCCCACACTCAATAATGCCGCCCGATGCTCAAGGGGCTTTGGCAAGGAGTCGTTTTAGGCAGACATGCAAAAAGAAAGCCTCCGAACCAGAAGGTTCGGAGGCCGTTATTCCCGTTATTTCGCTGATGGCTTTGCTCTATGGCGACGCCGAAACAGCATCAGGCGGTACTCGACGGTATCAAAACGCGAGTTCAGAAGCCAGTTCCCGTTATTCCCATAGGCATAAGCGCATCTGTTCGCGATTGCCTATCGATGCTCTGTCTCGAGCACGGCAGACACCGCATCGAGGAACTCCCGCACATGGTCTGCGGGGTGCGACGAATGAAGTAGCCCGTAAGACACGAGACAGTCCCAATCGGTAGGGACGGTTTTGAGCATGGGGTGGACGTTGGCCCACAACGGCAGCGTCGCAAGCGCGAGGTCCTCGTTCGCGCCGCGATTGAACACCTCCGCCCGATATTGCGGGAAGTCTACGAGCGCGATTTGAGGATGATGCAAGAGTATCTCGTCGCGCACGCGGTCGATTTCGGCGTTCCAGCCCCGGCGTATAAGCATAAGACTGTGATTGTAGAGGTCGTCGAATGTGACGATGTCGCGTTTGGCGAGTTCGCTGTCGACGGGAACGGCGCACCAGAGCGGCTCGCGCGAAAGCTCGAGGCCCAGGCACCCGCGCTCTTTAAGAAAGGCATCGTCGAAAATCCCCGCCACGATATCCATGTCTTGCCCGAGGTTCGCCAAACCGCGCGCCGCCGAGGGTGTGTTTTCAAACGTGACCACCTGAAGGCTCATGCCAGGGCAACGTTCCTTCACCTTCGGCCACAGCTTCGTGAGCGGCGTGCTGGGCGTCATGAGCGACACTCCCACGCGGATGATGCGCTTTTCTCCACGCTCGGCGACGCGGGCGCGTGCGATTGATTCTTGAGAGTACTGCACGATATGGCGGGCGTCGGCGAGCAGCGACCTGCCTGCTCGCGTAAGCGAAAGCCCCTGATGCGATCGGTGGAACAGCGTAAGGCCTAGCCGCGACTCCAGCAGGTTCATCTGCTTGATGACAGCCGTGGGCGTGATGAAGGACTCTTGTGCCGCCTTGGAGAAGCTGCCCGCCTCCGCCACGCGGATGAAAGTGTCAAGCTGTGGGTTGTACATCGATCCTCCTGTCACGCATTATGTGCCGTATATACCCCATGGTTATATCCATCATTCCAACGTGAACTTCTCGCACGTCAGTAAACGCCGTAGCCTTGTATTCGAAAAGTCGCCATTAAGGAGGAGACCATGGAGTATCTGAAGCTCAACAACGACGTAGAGATGCCCATCGAGGGTTTGGGCACCTTCCTCATGACCCCGGCCGAGGCCGAGGCGGCCGCAACCGCCGCGCTCACGGCTGGCTACGAGCACATCGACACCGCCAACGCCTACATGAACGAGCGCGCCGTAGGCCGTGCCATCGCCAAGAGCGGCGTCGCGCGCGACAAGATCTTCGTCTCCACCAAGCTTTGGCCGAGCGTCTACGACGCGGGCATGTCGGCGGTGGACGCCACGCTCCAGCGCCTGGGGCTCGACTACGTCGACATGCTCATCCTGCACCAGCCGGTAGGCGACTACCTGGCCGCGTGGCGCACGATGGAAGAGGCGTACCGCGCAGGCAAGGTGCGCGCCCTCGGCCTCTCCAACTTCCCGCAAGACAAGATCGCCGAGGTCATCGAGGTCGCCGACATCAAGCCGCAGCTCGTGACCGTTGAGTGCCACCCCTACCACGCCCAGCGCGGCCCGCGCGCCTACCTCGCGCCGTACGGCACGGTGATCGAGGCGTGGTACCCGCTCGGCCACGGCGACAAAGGTCTTCTGGAGGAGCCCGTCTTCGTCGCTCTCGCCGAGAAGTACGGCAAGACCCCGGCCCAGGTGATCCTGCGCTGGCACGTGCAGATGGGCACCTCCATCATCCCCGGCTCCAAGAACCCCGCCCACATCGCCGACAACGCGAACATCTTCGACTTCTCCCTCACCGAAGACGAGATGGCCGAGATTGCCAAGCTCGACGGGACCATGACCTACTACACCGCCACTGAGGAAGCACTCGCGGGCTACCTGGCCATGCGCCCCGATTTCGACGCGCAGGAGTAGCGCTCAGACGATAACGGACCAACCAAGCCGCCGCCGAGGACCAGTCGGCTGTCGAGGACGAGCCCGCCGCAGTGCCCGCTGCAGACGGTAACGTCCTCGTGGCCTACTACTCGGCACAGGGCCACACCGCTGTCGTAGCTCAGGCCATCGCCGACGAGCTCGGCGCCGATCTCTTTGAGGTGACGCCTAGAACCCGCGGGTTATAGCCCCGTGCGCACCCCAGCGTTATAGAACCCTCACCAACGGAAACTTCCGCCGGCGCGGCGCCCCTCGTATGGTGGATACGTCAAGTTGCGAGAAAGGAAGGCACCATGGACTACATCACCTTGAACAACGGCGTCAGGATGCCGCAGCTCGGCTTCGGCGTGTACCAAATCCCGGACGCCGCGGAATGCCAGCGCGCCGTGGA
Organism: uncultured Collinsella sp.; assembly: GCA_900544935.1. GTDB lineage: Bacteria > Actinomycetota > Coriobacteriia > Coriobacteriales > Coriobacteriaceae > Collinsella. The sequence goes on along the minus strand of UQXB01000046.1, from coordinate 3,319 downwards.
GGACGCGCTCTCGGTCGGCTACCGGCTGCTCGACACGGCCGCGAGCTACGACAACGAAGAGGCGGTCGGGGCTGCCATTCGTGCGAGCGGCCTGCCGCGCGACGAGGTGTTCGTGACGACCAAGCTGTGGATGTCGGATGTGAGCTACGAGGGGGCCAAGCGCGGCTTCGACGCGTCGCTCAAGCGGCTGGGGCTCGACTACGTCGACCTCTACCTCATCCATCAGCCGTTCGGCGACGTCTTCGGCGCGTGGCGCGCCATGGAGGAGCTCTACGAGCAGGGCGTTATCCGCGCCATAGGCACAGCTAACTTCTACCCCGATCATCTCGCAAACCTCATCTCGTTCAACCGCATCGCCCCCGCCGTGAACCAAGTCGAGTGCAACGTGTTCTTCCAGCAGCGCGAGGCGCAGGAGTACATGGTCGGCAAGGAGGTAGCCATGGAGGGCTGGGCGCCCTTTGCGGAGGGCAGAAACGACCTCTTCCGCAACGAGGTCCTCACTCGCATCGGCGAGGCGCACGGCAAGACGGTCGCCCAGGTCGTGTTGCGCTGGCTGCTGCAGCGCGGTGTGGTCTGCATCCCTAAGAGCACGCACCGCGATCGCATGGAGCAGAACTTCGACGTCTTCGACTTCGCGCTGGGCGACGACGAGATGGTCGCCATCGCCGCGCTCGACACCGGGCGCAGCGCGTTCTTCGACCACCACGACCCCGCCACCATCGAATGGATGTCCGGGCTCGTGCGCAACGTGTAGACGAGCGTCAGACCGCACTGATAACTTACTAGGAGGAATTGCCATGAACTCATTCACGTACGACTACCCGGTCAGGAACTACTTCGGCGAGGGGGCCATGGACCAGGCACTCGACGCCGAGATGGGTGCCATGGGCAAGACAGTGATGCTCGCCTACGGCGGAGGCTCGGTCAAACGAACCGGCGTCTACGGCCACGTGGTCGACAAGCTCACGAGCGCGGGCAAGCGCGTGGTGGACTTCGGCGGCATCATGCCCAATCCGACCTACGAGAAGTGCCAGGAAGGCGCCGCGCTCGCACGCGAGGAGCAGGTCGACTTCATTCTCGCCGTCGGCGGCGGGTCGGTCTTCGACTGCTGCAAGGTGGTCTCCGCGCAGGCGATGCTTGACGAGGACATCGAGACGTTCGAGCACGCCGACGGCAAGATGCCGAGTTCGTTCATCCCCATGGGCTGCATCGTTACGCTCTCCGGCACGGGTGCCGAGCAGAACAACGGCGCCGTCATCACCAACGAGGAGACGCACGTGAAGGGCGCCTATCTGGGGGCGATGCCCATGTGGGCGGCGCTCGACCCGGCGCTCACGCTCACCGTACCGCACGCGCAGTTCATGAGCTGCGCGTTCGACACGCTCTCGCACTGCATGGAGAGCTATTTCGGAAGCCCGCGCGGACGCAACGTCACCGACGACATCAACCTCGCCATCCAGCGTAACGTCATCCGCAACATGCGGATTATCGCGGACGACGACCAGAACCTCGATGCCAGAAGCGAGCTCGTATACGACTCCGCCATGGCCGAGAACGGCGTGCTCAAGATCGGCAAGTCAACGGACTTCCAGGCGCACATGATCCAGCACCAGTACGGCGCGTACACCCACACCAACCACGGAATGGGCCTCGCGGTCATCCACCCTGCGCTCTACCGCCACCTGGCCCCCGAGGCGCCCGCGCAGTTCGCCCGCTGGGCGCGCGAGGTGTGGGGCGTCGACGGCGAGGGCAAAGACGACCTTACGGTGGCGCTCGAAGGCATCGACCGCCTGCAGACGTTCATCGGCGAGATGGGGCTTCCCACGAGCTTCGCCGAGATGGGCTCCGACGCGTCCGACGAGACGCTGCACAAGGTTGCGGACACCTGCGTGCTCACCGGCGGCTGCGCCAAGAAACTGGAGCGCAGCGAGGTGTTCCAGATTCTGACCGAGTGCCTCTAGATCGGCAGCGGGTCCCAATCCGCCCGCGCCGAAGAACTCAGAAGGCTCCTCGTTTTTCACGAGGAGCCTTCTGAGTTCTTGCCCGATTGTGAAACCATGCGGCTTGCAGGTGCGGCGGTTGCGAAACGTCCCCATCGGTCGCCATCGGAACCGTATGAAACCGTATGAAAAACAAGCGCAAATGTTCTATTACTACTCCCACTCGATGACTAATCCAGTCCGAGTGTTGTCGATGCGTGTCGCGTCGTACCGCCCGAGGGCTGATTCGTGCGCAATTTGGGCGAATCAGGCCCTTAATTCGCGGTTTCGGGAATGACTCAATTGATTCGCAAAACCGCAGGTCGCTCCTTTAATCACTCCCTGGTTTCCGCCGGGGTTCGTAGCGGGTGGCGTGAAAAGGGGCGATTCAAAGGGTCAGAGAGATGCGTCTTAGCCAAGAAAATAAGGTTAGCCTTATCTTACTGCATGATTCGTGTGTTATAGTTAGATGGCTCTAACTGTTTGGGGCGACAGCCATGCACGAACGCAAGGACTTCTGGGACAAGAATGCCGGTCGGTACGACCGTTTCACGCGAAAGGACCGGGCGGCGTATGAGAAGATGTATGAGCTGATCAGGCCGGTGGTGAAAGCAAAAACCGTACTGGAGGTTGCCACCGGCACGGGGCTTATCGCAAAGAGCATCGTGAATGTAGCGGCGAACATCGAGGCTACGGACGCTTCTGCAAAGATGATCCTTGAAGCAAAACGGGACAATCAATCCGCAAAGCTGCACTTTTCCGTACAAGATATGTTCCGCCTGCCCTATGCACATAAGTCCTTCGAAGTGGTGATCGCGTCCAACGCGCTTCACATAGTGCCGCATCCGGAAAAGGCCCTGCAAGAAATCAGGCGGGTGCTGAAGGACGACGGCGTGCTCATCGCGCCAACCTTCACCCACGCGGGGAACTCGGTTTCCGGCAAGGCAAAAGCCTTTTTCATGAGTATGGCGGGATTCCCCCTCCACAGCAGGTGGACAAGCGAGGAATACCTGTGTTTCCTGCGTCAAAACGGCTGGGCGGTGCAGAAAAGCGCGGTGCTGAAGGCCTCGTTCCCGTTGACCTATGCGGAATGCACGAAATCGGAGGGGCCAGATGTCGTTCTTTGAAAACACCCGCAAGCCCGTGGGCCTCGGCGGAAAACTTATGGTTGCCATGATGAATCTGGGCCACAGCCCTGTGGCGCAGTGGGGACTTCAATTTCTACGACTTGCGCCAAATGCCAAGGTGCTGGATTGCGGCTGCGGCGGCGGGGCGAACATTTTTGCATCCATCCCGCACATGGCGATAGACATGACGGTCATAGCGGCTGTGCTGGCGGC
>UQXB01000045.1:0-17298 GCA_900544935.1 uncultured Collinsella sp. | reverse complement strand
CCCCCGCCGTCGCTTCTACCGCATCGTTGAAAGGATGCAACCATGCTGCTACCCGATTCCAAGACCGAGCTCGTCCGCCGTGGCAACAAGGTCGTTTACGACCTGGGCGACAAGATCGTCAAGGTCTTTAACGAGACCAAGCCTGTCTCCGACGTGTTCAACGAGGCTTTGAATCTTGCCCGCATCAATGAGTGCGGCATCCGCAGCCCCAAGGCGCTCGAGGTTTCCCAGCTCGAGAACGCCAACGGCTGGGCGCTCGTGACCGAGAAGGTTCCGGGCACCACCCTTGCCGAGAAGATGACTGCCGAGCCCCAGCGCTTTGGTGAGTACCTCGAGATGTTCGTCGACCTCCAGATCGAGATCCACGGCTACACCTCCCCGCTGCTCAACCGTCAGCGCGACAAGTACGCCCGCATGATCGACAGCCTTGATCAGCTCAATGCCACCACGCGCTACAACCTTCAGGAGCGTCTGGACGGCATGACCAAGGAGTTCAAGGTCTGCCACGGCGACTTCAACCCCTCCAACGTCATCGTCGGCGACGACGGCCAGCTCTATGTGTGCGACTGGGCACACGCCACCCAGGGCTCCCCTGCTGCCGACGTTGCCACCACCTACCTGCTCTTTGCCCTCAACAGCAAGGATCAGGCTGAGGCCTACCTGGAGCTCTACTGCGACCGCGCCGACATGCCCATGCAGGTCGTGCGTCAGTGGACGAGCATCGTCGCCGCTTCCGAGCTCGCTCGTAAACGCAACGTGAACGATGAGTTCCTGAAGAACTGGATCGACGTCGTCGATTATCAGTAATATCTGAGCGATTCATTTCGCATCGGAGGCACAAAGGAAACCCCGCAGCTCGCATGGGCTGTGGGGTTTCCTTTTAGCGATTGAGTACGCTGGCAAGATAAAAGGGCGGCCCCGCATCTCCCCCATTGGAGAAATGCAGGGCCGCCCCGTGTAGCGAACTACAAGCGAAATCGTCAATTAGCGACGGGCAGCCTTCACAAGCTCGGCAACCTTGGCGACGACCTCGTCGATCGCCACGTCCTCACGCTCGCCGGTAGCACGGTCCTTGAGCTCCACCGTGCCATTCTTGAGGCCACGCTTACCCAGAACGACCTGATACGGGAAGCCCATAAGATCGTTGTCGGCAAACTTAAATCCGGGACGCTCGTCACGATCATCGACGACGATCTCAATACCCTCGGCGCACAGGCCCTCGACGATTTGGTCGCAAACGGTAGCGCACTCCTCCTTCTTGGGATCGAGCGGAATCACCGCGACCTCGTACGGGGCAACGGAGACCGGCCAGACGATACCGTGCTCGTCGTTGTGCTGCTCCACGACGGCAGCGAGCGAGCGGGACACACCAACGCCGTAGCAGCCCATGATGAGCGGCTTCTCCTTGCCGTCCTCGTCCATAAAGGTGGCACCCATGGCCTCGGAATACTTGGTGCCCAGCTGGAAGACCTGAGAGACCTCGATGCCGCGGGCAGCGGAAAGCGGCTTGCCGCAGTGCGGGCAGGGGTCGCCGGCGACAACGGTGACCAGATCGGCCCACTCATCGACGGTAAAATCGCGCTCGGGGCAGGCACCGGTAAAGTGATAATCGACCTCGTTGGCACCGCAGGCCCACTGATTAGACTCGCGCAGGCTCTCGTCGCAGACCAGACGAATGCCCTCGGGCAGGTTAACCGGTCCGATAAAGCCCTTGTGCAGACCGTAGGTCTGGAGCTCCTCATCGGTCATCATGCGATAACCCTTGCCAAAGACATGCTCGGCCTTGCAGTCATTGAGCTCATGATCGCCCGGAACAATGGCCACGACTGGCTTGCCCTCGGCATCGATGAGAGCCAAGGACTTGCGCGTGCCGTTCTCGGGGAAGCCGAAGAACTTTGCAACGGCCTCGATGGTGCCCATGCCCGGAGTCTCGACCTTGGTGAGTGTACCGTCGCCAGGACCCTCGGTCACAACGACCTTGGTGCTTGCGGCCTCATCGTCGGCAGCGAAGCCGCAATCGTCGCAGTAGACCAGCGAAGCCTCGCCAGCGTCGGCCAAAGCCATGTACTCAACGGAGGTATCGCCACCGATCTCACCAGAGTCGGCAACAACAGGCAGGGCCTTGATGTAGCAGCGCTCGCAGATGTTAGCGTAGGCCTGCTTCATCTTGTCGTACTCCTCCTGCAGGCTCTCCTGCGTGGCGGAGAAGCTGTAGGCGTCCTTCATGATGAACTCGCGACCGCGCATCAGGCCAAAGCGGGGACGGAACTCGTCGCGGAACTTGTCCTGAATGTGGTACAGGTTGACGGGCAGCTGCTTGTAGGAACGCAGCTCATTGCGAACCAAGGCGGTCACGGTCTCCTCGTGCGTGGGGCCCAGCACGAACTCGCGGCCGTGGCGGTCATCAAAGCGCACAAGCTCCTTGCCATAGGCGTCGATGCGGCCGGACTCGCGCCACAACTCGGCGTCGACCATGATAGGCATCATAAGTTCCTGGGCTCCGGCAGCGTCCATCTCGTCGCGCACGATGTTCTCGATCTTGCGGATCGAGCGCCAAGCAAGCGGCAGATAGGAATACAGGCCGGCGGCCTCCTTGCGAATCATGCCGGCACGGAGCAGCAGGCGGTGACTGGCGAGCTCAGCGTCCGCCGGATCCTCTTTAAGCGTCGGCGCATAGAGCTTAGACATATACATTGCTCGGGTCATTTATTTCTCCTCGATAAGCTTGTCGACCTCTGCCATAAGCGCGTCGACAATTTGGTCCTCAGCTACTTTACCAATGATCTGGCCATGCGAAAAGAGCAAAGCCTGACCACGTCCGCAAGCAACGCCCAGGTCGGCATCAGAAGCCTCACCGGGGCCATTAACGGCACATCCCATCACGGCGATCGAAAGCGGCGCGGAGTAGTTCTTAAGCCGCTCAGTGACCTCCTCGGCGATGGGAATGAGGTTAACCTGGCAGCGGGCGCACGTGGGGCACGAGACAATCTCGGGGCCACGGCGACGCAGGCCCAGCGACTGCAGAATACCCCAGGCAACCGGCGGTTCCTCAACCGGATCAGCCGTGAGCGACACACGCATGGTGTCGCCAATGCCTTCGGAAAGCAAGATACCCAAGCCTGCAGAGCTCTTGATGGTGCCCTGGAGCTTGGTCCCCGCCTCCGTCACGCCCAGGTGAAGCGGAACGTGGGGAATCTCACGCGACAGGGCTCGATAGGTATCGAGCGTCGTTTGCACGCTATGGGCCTTGGCCGAAAGCACAATGTTCGTAAAGCCGCGGTCCTCAAAGTGCTTGACGAAGCGCTCGCTCGACATCACGAGCTTCTCGGGCTGCGTGAGGTCGTCGCGCTCGGCGATATCCTGCTCAAGCGAGCCCGCGTTCACGCCAATGCGAATCGCGCACCCAGCGGCGCCCGCAGCATCGATCACGGCATCGACCTTGGCCCAATCGCCGATATTGCCGGGATTGATGCGCAGCTTGGCGGCACCGGCCTCAACGGCACCAATGGCGAGCTTATGGTTAAAGTGAATATCGGCGACGATCGGAACCGGGGACTCAGCACAGATGGTGCGGAAACCCTCAAGCGCGGCCTCGGTGGGCACGCTCACACGCACGATATCGCAGCCAGCCTGCGCCAACGCGCACACTTGCGCAAGCGTTGCCTGGGCGTCAGCGGTATCGGTGCAGGTCATGGATTGGACCACCACCGGCGCGCCGCCACCGATCTGCACACCGCCCACATGCACGGGGCGCGTCAACTCGCGAGGCAAAGGATGGGATAAAGACAATCCAAACACTCCCCTACAGGATAAATCGAAGGACGTCGGAACGAAGCATATAGACAAACAGCAGCGCAAAGAGCGCGATGCCCACATAGCTCACAATCGTCTGGACCTTGAGCGGAAGCTCGCGGCCAGCAATCTTTTGAATGATCTCGATGACCAGCTTGCCGCCATCGAGTGGTGGGATGGGCAGCAGGTTCATAAAGCCAAGCGAGAACGAAATGAGGGCGGCAAACGAAAGGAACGTGGCAGGGCCGGCAGCAGCAGCCTGTGAGGACATAACGCTAATGCCCACGATCGAAGAAGACTGATCGAGAATCTCCATCGTATGCTGCGGCTGGAGCAGGCGCATCACGCCCTCCGCTGTCTGCACGACACAGGAGAACGAAAGGCGAGCCGACGTGATGGGGTCTAAACGGACCACCTGCGTAGAGGCATACACACCTAGGCGCTCGTCCTCTTTGAGCGCAACCGAGGTCGAATGCTGCTTGCCGTCGCGCTCATACTCAATGGCGATATCGTCCTTACCGGCGGCCTTGCAGATGGCATCGTAAACGTCCATCCAGGTAGAGCACGATACTCCGTCAACCGAAAGGATCGCGTCGCCGCCCTCGATACCCGCCTTGGCGGCAATAGACCCCTCGTCAACCTGACCGATCACGTTGGTATCCATCGGCACGGTGACACCCGCAATAGAGTAGATGCTCATAAGCAGCAAAAAGCCCGTCAGGATATTGACGAGAATGCCCGCGAGCAGCATAAAGGCGCGCTTGAGAAAACCCTGGCCCAGATAGGTATGCGAACGCTCTTGCGCAAGGAACTCGGCTTCGCCGCACGGCAGCTCCCACACATCGCCCTCGGTAGTCGCATGCTCTCGATCGAAACGGCGGCCGTCAAAGGTGGTGTAACCCGCCGCGTCTCGCGGCAGCGTCTGATACTTGGTGGGATAGTAGCTCGGCGAGGGCTTCTCCCCTTCCTCATACCAAGGCGCGATAGAGCCCCAACCCAAGAGCAAGGCGCATGCCTCGAGCACAACCTCCTCGGATAGCTCGAGCTCGACAGCAAGGTCGGCCACGGTCACGCGACCATGACGATAGATAGCCGCGAGCACGCGATCGGCACACGAGACGTCGGTCGGATCCATACCGCAGATGGCAGCGTAGCCACCCAGCAGCAGCGGGGTCACGCCAAACTTGGTTCCAATGCGACGCGACGTGTAATGGATGTCAAAGCGGCAAGGCAGGCCCAAAAAGAACTCGGTCACGCGGACGCCGCAGGCACGCGCCGCCAAAAAGTGGCCGCCCTCGTGCAAAAACACAAGGACGGAAAGCATCAGCAGGCCCCAAAAGACCGATGAGAGAACGCTCAGAACAGTATCCATAAAACGAAAAAGCAATCCTTATGGGTTAGGAACGGGTTGCGGCGAGCACCTGCGCAGCCTTTTCACGCGCCCATGCATCGATGTCGCGAAGCTGCTCAAACGAATCGACCGCCTGCATATCGTGGGAATCCATGCAGGATTCCACAATGCGATCGATATCGGTAAAGCTGCAGCCATCGTTCAGGAAGGCATCGACGGCGACCTCGTTGGCGGCATTGAGCACGCACGGCATGGTGCCACCCGTCTTGCCGGCACGTTCGGCCAGTGCCAGACAGCGGAAGGTATCCATGTCGGCAGCATCAAACGTGAGCTGACCCAGCTCGCGGAAATCGATACGAGGCGCCGGGGTATCCCAACGCTCGGGATACGAGAACGCGAACTGGATGGGAATACGCATGTCGGAAGCACCGAGATGCGCCATCACGGAGCCGTCGGCGAACTCGACCATAGAGTGAATCTTGGACTGACGCTGCACGACCACGTTAATGAAATCGAGGTCGCAGTTAAACAGATGCATGGCCTCAATGCGCTCCAGGCCCTTGTTCATGAGGGTGGCGGAGTCGATGGTGATCTTGGCACCCATGGCCCACGTGGGATGTGCGAGGGCATCGGCACGCGTCACGCGGTCGAGCTCGTCGCGGGTGCGGCCAAAGAACGGACCGCCCGAGCAGGTGAGCCAAATACAATGAGCCTCGCGTGGGTTCTCCCCCAGATAGCACTGGTAGATGGCGGAGTGCTCAGAGTCGACTGGAATAAGCTGGCCCGGTTGCGCCAACGGCATAAGCAAGTCGCCGCCGACGACGAGGGACTCCTTGTTGGCAAGGGCAAGACGCTTATTCGAGGTCAAGGCCGCATGGCTCGCCTCGAGACCGGCGGCGCCCACAATAGCGACGAGCACGCAGTCGACATCGTCGCGACGCGCGAGCTCGCAAACCGCCTGCGCGCCAACGCCGAGCTTCGTTCCCTCGGGCAACTCCTGCAGCACGGCGTCATCGCCATGAGCGACATCGGCCACGGCAACCGCCGGAACCGAGAACTCGCGGGCAGCGGCAACGAGCTCGGAGGTACTGGAGTTAACGGACAGCGCCGTCACCTGCAGGCGATCGGCATGCTGGCGGCACACATCGAGCGCCTGGGTGCCGATAGAGCCCGTACAACCCAGGATGGCAACACGGAGACGTCCATCGGGGCCATACGTCGTCTGGAAGGACATTACAGCACGCCTCCGATCATCAAAAGCAGCTGCGCGGTAATGCAGCCAAAGATAAGCGAATCGCTACGATCGAGCATGCCGCCGTGGCCCGGGATAAGGTTACCGGAATCCTTGACGCCCACACCGCGCTTGATGCGCGACTCGATGAGGTCTCCGATAACGCCCAGGACGGACACGACCACGCCGCACAGCAGCGCATAGGGCAGGCTGAGCTTGTAGAAGTGCGTCGCCCACAGGATGAGCCAAATCAAAACCGAGCCCAGGATGCCGCCGACAAACCCCTCCCAGCTCTTTTTGGGAGAGATCTTGGGAACCATCTTGTGCTTGCCGATACGGCTACCCACGATGTAGGCAAACGAATCGGAGACCCAAAGGGACGCGCAAACGCCCACCGAAAGCAGGGCGCCGGCAAAACCGGGCACGGCATCGCGCAGCAGCACGATAGCCGACAGCATAAAGCCAGTGTAGATGGGACCCATGAGCGTCACGGCCACATCAGAGATGCGGGTACGCGGCGACAAAACATACCAAATGCCCACAGCGAGCATCAGGGCAAAAAGCAGGGCATTCAGCAACATCGAATCGCCCAACGCCGACAGCGGAAAGAGTACGGCGGCAGCGATACCCATGCGCTCGTTAGCCATCTTGCCATCGAGCCTCGTCATACGGAAAAACTCATAGCAGCACAGGCCGCTCATGACGGAAACAAAGATGGCCGTGGGCACAATACCCAAAACCAGGCACAGGATAAAGACAACGGCATAGACGATACCGGCGGCGGCACGGGTGATAAAGCCGGCAAGCCACGAACCGGTGCCATTCTTCGCTGCGGGCGCTCCCGCAGCGACAGCCTTGCGCTCAGATGTCTTGGGAGCAATTGCCTTGGGACGATCGGACACGATTAAGCCTCCTCGGTCTTGCTCAGACCACCAAACCTACGGTCACGGCCCTGATAGGCCAAAATGGCGTCGACAAGGCCCCAACGATCAAAGTCGGGCCAATAGGTATCGGTGACGTAGAACTCGGAATAAGCCACCTGCCACAGCAGATAGTTCGAAAGGCGCAGCTCACCAGAGGTGCGAATCACAAGCTCAGGATCGGGAAGACCGGCGGTATAAAGGTGAGAAGCCACCATGTCGTCATCAATTGCGGCAGGATCAATCTTACCGGCGGCAACGTCGAGCGCGATCTGACGGACAGCGCGGGTAATCTCGGCACGCGCGCCGTAGTTGACGGCAAGCGCCAGCGTCATACCGGTGTGATCGGCGCACTCGGCAAGACCGCGTTCAAAAACGTCGCGGGTCTTCTTGGGCAGCGCGGAAATATCACCCAAAAAGACAACGCGCACGTTTTCGCGCTTCAGAAGCGGCAACTCGTCGATGAACGTCTTGGCAAACAGGTGCATCAAGACGTTGACCTCATGCTGCGGGCGGTTCCAGTTTTCGGTAGAAAACGCATAGGCCGAAAGCACGTCGACGCCCAGGCGCACGCAGGCGGTAATGATCTCGCGCAGTGAGACGATACCCGCCTTGTGGCCCTCGGTGCGTGCAAGACCGCGCGACGTGGCCCAACGACCGTTGCCGTCCATGATGCACGAGATATGGTGCGGAATGTTATTGAGGTCAAGGTCGGAAAAACCGACGCCCGCAGGGGCGTCGGCAAAGTACTCGACCAGTTTATGCTCGTCGTATTGCACCTTAGATCTCCATGACCTCGGCTTCTTTTTCCTTCAGAAGCTCCTCGACCTTGGCGACATACTCATCGGTGTGCTTCTGGACCTTGGCCTGCTCGCGACGGACATCGTCCTCGGTGAGCTCCTCATCGCGCTCGAGCTTGTTGTTGAAGTCGCGACGGATGTTACGGATAGACACCTTGGCCTGCTCGGCGTACTCGCGGCACTCCTTGACGAGCTCGCGACGGCGCTCCTCGGTGGGAGCCGTGAACGGCAGACGAACGACGGTGCCATCGGAGTTGGGGGTAATACCCAGATCGGAAGCGCCGATGGCCTTGACGATAGCGTTGATGAGCGCCTTGTCCCACGGCTCGATGAGCAGCATGTGGGCCTCGGGGGTCTTGACGGCGGCAACCTGCGTGACCGGCGTGGGAACACCGTAATAATCGACGGTGATGTCGGACAGAATGTTGGCATTGGCGCGGCCGGTACGGACCTTGGAGAAGTTATGCTTGAGGGACTCGAGCGACTTGTCCATATGGGCGGTGATGTTCTCTGCCATGCTTAATCCTCCTGATAGACGAGCGTGCCGACGGGCTCACCCGAAAGCGCGCGCTTGACGGTGTCCTCGCCATCGATGTTGAGGACCAAAATCGGCATACGGTTGTCCTGGCACAGTGCCGTAGCCGTGGAATCCATAACCTGCAGACCGCGGACGAGAACCTCGTGATAGGTAATCTTGTCAAAACGGACGGCGTCGGCGCACTTGACGGGATCCTTATCGTAGATGCCGTCAACCTTGGTGGCTTTAATCAGAATCTCGGCGCCGATCTCGCACGCACGAAGAGCCGCGGCGGTGTCGGTCGTAAAGTACGGATTGCCCGAACCGGCGGCAAAAATAACGACGTTGCCCTTGGAAAGGTGGTTGATGGCGCGACGGCGAATATAGGGCTCGCAGATCTCGTTCATCTGGATAGCGCTCATCACGCGGCAGGGAACATCGTTATGCTCGAAGGCATCCTGCAGGGCGAGCGCGTTCATAACGGTTGCCAGCATGCCCATGTAGTCGGCCTGAGCACGCTCCATGCCACCGGCAGCGCCTGCCATGCCGCGGAAAATATTGCCGCCGCCGACAACGACGCCGACCTCATGGCCAACGGCGAGCAGCTCCTTGACCTGCTTAGCAAGATGGTCGGTAACCTTGGGGTCGATGCCATATTGGCCGTCGCCCATCAGCGCTTCGCCGGAAAGCTTAAGAAGCACGCGTTTATATCGGATGTCGGACAAAGCGATCCTCCTTTAGATTGAACTCTCAACATTCTATCAAAGGCTCTAAGAAGAGCCATGAAAAAGCAGGCTGTGAGTAAAACCCACAGCCTGCTCATTACCAGCTACAAGAGCTTATTTACTCGCCACGGACCAGACGGTCAAAGGCAACGACGGTAATGGTGTCGCCGAGCTCCTTGGAGACCTGCTCAGCGTACTTCTTGATGGTGAGGGAGCTGTCCTTGATGAACTCCTGCTCGGTGAGCACGGACTGCTTGTAGAACTTCTCCAGACGGCCGACAGCCATCTTCTCCTGGATAGCCTCGGGCTTGCCGGACTCGGCAGCCTGGGCCATGTAGATCTGCTTCTCGTGCTCGACGGTCTCGGCCGGAACCTGATCGCGGGTAGCGCAGATCGGGGCGACAGCGGCAACCTGAAGGGCAACGTCGTGAGCGAAGGTCTTGAAGGATTCAGCCTGAGCGGTCTCAGCCTTCTCGAAGGCGAACTCGACGAGGACGCCGATCTTACCACCCATGTGGATGTAAGAAGCGAGCGCGCCGTTCTCGGCCTTGCGGGCAGCGAAGCGGGAGATCTTCATGTTCTCGCCCATGATGTGAATCATCTCGGTGAGCTCGGAGGAAACGGTCTCCTCGCCCATCGGCTTCTCGAGCAGAGCGTCGACGTCAGCAGGCTCGGTGGTAGCGACAACCTCAGCGACCTTGGAAGCAAAGCCGGTGAACTTGGCGTTAGAGCCAACGAAGTCAGTCTCGCAGGAGAGCTCGAGCAGAGCGCCGGTCTTGCCATCCTCGGAGACGAACGCGGCGACAGCGCCCTCGTTGGTCTCACGGCCAGCCTTCTTGGCAGCCTTGGCAAGGCCGTTCTTACGCAGAACGTCGACAGCGGCGTCCATGTCGCCGTCAGCCTCGACGAGAGCCTTCTTGCACTCCATCATCGGGGAGTCGGTCATCTCGCGGAGCTGCTTGACCATAGCGGCGGTAATCTGGGCCATTGTGGTTCCTTTCAAAGAGATGAAAAAGAATTAACTAAGACTGATTTACTCGGCCTTGGGCTCAGCGGCCATCTCGGCCTCGGAGACCTGCTCCTTGCCGGAGCCGGCGAGGCAGGCGTCAGCCATGAGCTCGCACATAAGGGTGACAGCGGAGATAGCGTCATCGTTGCAGGGGATGCCGTACTCGACCTCGTCGGGATCGGAGTTGGTGTCGATCAGGGCGACGACGGGGATGTTCAGGCGCTGGGCCTCCTTGATGGCGTTCTCCTCGCGCTTGGTGTCGATGACGAAGAGAGCCTGGGGCAGACCCTTCATGTCGCGGGCGCCACCGAGGTTGGTCTGGAGCTTAGTGAGCTCCTTGCCGAGAACAGCCTGCTCCTTCTTGGGGAGCACTGCCATGCGGCCGTCCTCGACCATGGCCTCGAGCTCCTCCATGCGGTTGATGCGGGAGCGGATGGTGACGAAGTTGGTCAGCATACCGCCGAGCCAACGCTGGTTGATGTAAGGCATGTTGGCGCGCTCAGCAGCGTTCTTGACGGCCTCCTGAGCCTGCTTCTTGGTGCCGACGAACAGCACGTTGCCACCCTTGGCGACGTTCTTGACGAAGGTGTAGGCCTGGTCGGCGTCGAGGATGGTCTGCTTGAGGTCGAGGATGTAGATGCCGTTGCGCTCACCGAAGATGAACGGCTTCATCTTGGGGTTCCAGCGACGGGTCTGGTGACCGAAGTGGCAGCCGGCCTCGAGCAGGGTGCGGATATTAATCTTGGTAGCCATGTTAAACCTCCTGTGGTTTGCCTCCGCGCGGGGTCATCCTCCAAAACCAACCCGGACATGTGCTACCAAAGCCCGGGCACCACGGTATGAAGTAGCCGCGCGTGCGTGATAAAAACATGTTGCCGTGAAGCAACCCGATGAATGATAGCAGGAATGCCTCTTCCTGCCAACCCGCAATCAAAACCACACACCTGAGTGCGGCGCGGGACGTGCCAGCCACTATTCGCCGCGGGGATGGGCTTGAGCCACAGCCCGCTTAAGCCGATCGGGTGTGAGATGCGTGTAGATCTGCGTCGTGGACAGGCTCGCATGACCTAGCAGCTCTTGAACCGAGCGCAGGTCCGCACCGCCCTCGAGCAAGTCGGTCGCAAAGGTATGGCGCATCGCATGCGGGGCGATGTCGGCCGGAATGCCGGCGAGCGTCGCCAGCGTATGGAACCGCCGCCGGAGCATCGCGGCGCTCATGCGATTGCCGCGCGCCGATATAAGCAGCGGATGCGGCCCGGTAGCGAGGTCGCGGCGCTTTGCCCGAGCGAGCAACTCCGGCCTCCCCTCTTCAATATAGAGACGCGTCACATCGAGCGCACGACAATACAGAGGAACGATGCGCTCCTTGCTTCCCTTGCCCCACAGGCGCAGCGTGCGCTCGGACCATGAGATGGATTCCACATTGAGCGCCGCAAGCTCTGAGATGCGGGCACCCGAGGCATAGAGCAACTCGAGCATCGCCGCATCGCGCAGTCCCGCGGGTGTTGAGGTATCAGGCGTCTTGAGCAGCGCCTCGACCTGCTGGGTCGTAAGGACGCCCGGCAGGTCACGCGGCAGCTTGGGCGACGCGATCGCCGAGACCGCATCGCCCTCGACAATCCCCTCGGCAGCCATCCAGCGATAGAGAGATCGAATAGCCGACAGGTGCGCCGCAAGCGTTCGGGGAGCCACCTGCTCACGCGAAAGCTCGGCAAGATAGCGACGAATGGTGCGCACGTCGGCAGCGAAAGCATCAATATCCTCGCGCTCGCACCAGGCAGCAAAGCGCTCTAGCCTCGAGCCATAGGCCGTCACCGTGTTGGGAGAAAGCCCCTCGACGCGTGCGATATAGGCGATAAAAGAGTCGACGGTGTCGTACAGGTCAAAGGCTATGACCGGTCGCCTCCAAACAAGTCGGAACGCGTGGCCAAGTAGGCATCGAGGGCCTCGAGCGCACGGTCCGCATAGGCCTGATAGCGGTCGCGCTTGCTGCGGCGCTTACCGTCCTCGAGTGGCGGCACCAGGCCAAAGTTGACATGCATAGGCTGATAGCCCACGGTGGCAGGATCGGTCGCATAGCCCACGAGCGCACCCAGGGCGCCCACACGCGGCAACTCGACGCCCGCGGCACCGATAGCCTCGGCATAGGTGTTGAGCGCCGCGAGCAGACCTGTCGCCACGGCTTCCATGTACCCCTCGGTGCCGGTGATCTGACCGGCCAGGCGCACGCCGGTACCGGGCACGGCAAAGGTGCTATCGAGCACGTGAGGGGCGTCGACAAAGGTATTGCGGTGCATGACACCGTAGCGGAAGAACTCAGCGTTCTCCAGGCCCGGCACCATATGGAAGACGCGCTTCTGCTCGCCAAAGGTCAAGTTGGTCTGGAAGCCCACCAGGTTATAGGCGGTCTTCTCCTTGTTCTCGGCACGCAGCTGAATCGCTGCCCAGGGGCGACGTCCGGTACGCGGGTCGGTGAGGCCAACGGGCTTCATGGCGCCAAAGCGAATAGCGTCCTTGCCGGTGCGTGCAACCTCCTCGGCAGGCTGGCAGGCCTGGAACAGATCGCCGCCCTCAAAGTCTTTGAGCACCACGCGGTCGGCCGTGGTAAGCGCCTCGATAAAGGCCTCGTACTCCTCCTTGTTGAGCGGAGCGTTGAGATAGTCGCCGCTCCCCTGCTCCTCGTAGCGCGACTGCGAGAACAGCACGTCCATATCGAGCGTGGAGGCATCGACGATCGGCGCCGCCGCATCAAAGAATGCCAGGGCATCGCCACCGACGAGCTTCATAACCTCTTCGCTCAGCGCCGGTGAACACAGCGGGCCCGCGGCAATGACCACGTGACCCTCGGGAATCTGTGTGACCTCACCGTGCACGACCTCGATATTGGGACGGGCGGCAACCTCGGCCTCGACAAGCTCGGAAAACTTGACGCGGTCGACCGCCAAGGCACCACCGGCGGGAACAGCGGCGCGATGGGCGCAATCGAGCAGGACTGAACCCATGCGCTCAAGCTCGGCCTTCAGCAAACCAGCCGCAGAATCCGGACGGGTCGACTTAAACGAATTGGAGCAGACGAGCTCTGCCAGGTGATCGGTATGGTGGGCCGGGGAGCTCACCTGGGGGCGCATCTCGCACAGCTTTACGGCAAACCCGCGGTCTGCCAGCTGGATCGCGCACTCCGAACCCGCCAGACCGCCACCGATAACCGTCACCTGATCGAACTGCATCTGCAAACACCTTTCTAATTGACACGTTTTCCATTGTGACCGAAGGGCGTCTGGGCGTGAAGGGCAAACTTGGAGGGCGCATACCTTCCATCCATCATACGCTCGATAAGGCCCTCGAGTTCAAGCGAACCCAAGAGTTTGAGTACGCCGACAGCATCGAGTGAGACGAGCGCCGCGATGTCGTCGACCTTGAGCGGAGAGGCGATGAGCGCATGCATCACGGTCTGCTGTGTTGGATTCAGGTCGGCAATGCCGGGAGCATCGGGGCGCGAGTAGCGCAGGGTGCCGTATATGCGAGAGATAGCCATCTCGATGGACTCCTCGTCGACAATGCAGCAGGCACCGTTCGCAATGAGGTAATTCGTGCCACGCGACTCGGGCGATAGGATCGACCCCGGCACGGCAAGAAGTTCGCGCCCCAAATCCATAGCAGCCTCAGCTGTAGAAAACGTCCCGGAAGGCATACCCGCCTCGGATACAAAGAGGGCTTGCGACAGGGCCGCGATCACGCGATTGCGGCGCGGAAAGGCAAACTTGCGCGGACCCATGCCCCACGGAGAGATCGACACGACCGCGCCGCCCGTATCGAGCGTGCGCGTAATAAGCCCCGCGCTCGAACGCGGGTAGACCACGTCGGCGCCCGTCCCCAGCACCACGACGTGTTTGCCGCCGGCGTTGACCGCAGCCCAACCCGAGGCCTGGTCACAACCAACCGCGCCGCCCGAAACTACCGTCACTCCCGCCTCAACCGCCACCTTTGCCGCAAGCTCTGCCACGGCAAGACCATACGGCGAGGCCTTGCGCGCGCCGATGATGGAGAGCGCGGGTGTCGAAAGCACCTCGGGATTGCCGCGCACATAAAGCGTCTGGGGTACATCAGAAAGCTCCAAAACGGTCTCGGGATACAACGCATCACCTGGATGCAGCTCAAAGGTCCCCTCGGCCATCATTGGTCCCTCCTTCCCTGGTACATCGCCGCCTCGAGCACGTGATCCTGCGTCACTTGCTCGCTCTCGGCGACGTCTGCAATCGTGCGCGCAATGCGAACCAGGCGCACGATGCCGCGGCCCGTGAGATGCGTGCGTTTGGACAGACCGAGCACACACTTCTCCGCCGCATCATCGAGCTCAAAGGTCGAAACGACGCCGTCAATGGACCGTGTCTCGTCATCCTCGGCCTCGGCATCCGCATCGTCCATACGGGACTCGCGCCAGGCGCGAAAGGCGCGACCGCGCACAACGTAGTCACGTAACTCGGCCGACGACATACCCTCCGCGCCCTCGATAATCACCTGAGGGTCGGGACGGGTCACATCGATCATCATGTCGATACGGTCGGCCAAAGGACCGCGCAGTTTAGACCGATAGCGCTCGACCATCGCCGCCGAGCAGCGACACGGTACCTCGCGATCGCCCAAAAAGCCGCAGGGGCAGGGATTGCTCGCAGCCAGCAGCTGAAAGCGCGACGGGAAGGTAAAAGCCCCGTCGACGCGTACGATCCTCACGTAGCCGCGCTCGATGGGCTGACGCAGCGTCTGCAGCACGCCAGTGGGAAACTCGGCAAGCTCGTCCAAAAAGAGCACGCCGCCATGAGCAAGGCTGATCTCACCCGGGTGCACCGGGCGCCCGCCGCCGATAAGGCCTGCGGTCGAAATACTGTGGTGGGGACTGCGGAAGGGGCGGTGCCCCGCCAACAAGCCATCAATGTTCTCACCCAAAACCGAATGGATGCACAGTGCCTCCTGCTGATCCTCAACGGAAAGCTCGGGCAGGATGCCGGTCATACGGCGTGCGAGCATCGTCTTGCCCGATCCCGGAGACCCGATCATGAGCAAGCCGAGTTCTCCTGCCGCCGCAAGCGCCATGCCGCGTTTAGCGACTTCCTGCCCCAGCACGTCTGCATAGTCGAGCTCGGGCTCAAAGGTCGCCTCGACACCCTCGGAATCCAAGTAGTGCCGTGCGGCATCGCCCATGCCGTGAGCAAGCTGAGACAGATGGTCGATAAAGCCGCAATCCACGCCCGCGAGTGGCACATGCTGGTCGGACCTGCCGGCGATAAAAGACAGCCCCATGTCGCGAGCCAATAGCTGAAACGCCACCTCGCCTTTGACAGGAAGCACCGTGCCGTCCAAGCCGAGCTCGCCGGCGATAAGACAACGATCGAGGTTGTCGCGGGGAATCTGACCATCGGCCGCTAGAACCGCGATGGCGATGGGCAGATCAAAGCCGCTACCGGTCTTGCGAATATCGCCGGGCGCCAGATTGACCGTAATGCCCGAGCGCGGGATCTCAAAGCCGGCCGAGCGCATCGCACAGCGAATACGACCACGTGACTCCATCACCTCCATACTCGGGATGCCGAGCATCTGAATGCCCGGAACGCCGCCGGCAAGCGAGACCTCGACCGTGACGTGAATCGCCTCGACGCCGCGGATGCAGGCCGCGTGAACGGCAAACGTCTCGAACGCCATCACGACACCTGCCAATCGAACGCGTTGTACTGATGCTCGATCTCGGCGATATGCCCGCCGCGAATGGTGACACCCACGGCATCGAAGCGGATCGCCTTGAGCGGATAGTGCTCCATGAGATAGCAACTTGCGATACGGCGATACCGACGCTGTTTTTGGGCATCCACGGCCTCCTCGGGAAAGACCCGCGTGGTGCAATCCAGGGCGACGCGCCTGGTCTTGACCTCGGCCATCACCACGACATCGTCAAGCTCATCGAGCAGCACCAGATCGGCCTCGCCCTCGGTGCAACGATAACCCTGCTCCAGCAAGGTGTAGCCGCGCTCGTTAAAGTAGTCGATGGTGATTAGCTCGCCCAGCATGCCCAGCTCACGGGGACTGAGTCCCTTGATAAACTCGGGCGCCATCGCCCCGCAGTCGAGCTCGCCGTTTTCCCAACGCTCCTTGAGCTGCTGCGTCTTGCTCTTTTTGCTTGCGGCACTCATGGGATCTCCTTTCCCGCACACTGCATTGCCCCGATGATGAGGGCACCTTTCATGCGGGTAAGTACAGGAAGCAAACCAAAAGCTGACCAAATGCCGTCAAAAAAAGGGCCGTACGCAGCAATGCTGTTGCATACGGCCCGCTACCAGCAGGTTTATAAAACCCTAGAGGTCCCTGTCTCCACAATTGACCTAGAAAAGGCGCTCAGTCTGCAGAAAGTTTCCGCAAAAGCTCACACGATGCAGTGGACAAAGTCCATGTTTTCGAATGGCCTCGATGTGCTCGGGGCTCGCATAGCCCTTCGATTCGGCCAGATGGTACTCGGGATACTCGGCGTCGTACTCAACCATCATCTCGTCACGCGTGACCTTTGCCATGATGGATGCCGCGGCGATACAGGCGATCTTGGCATCGCCCTTCACCACGTCGCGCTCATTGGGAACGGCGCCCAAGGGGTTGCCATCCATGAGGACGCAATCGGGCTCGAGCCCCGTATCGGCCACCGCACCCGCGACGGCAGCGCGGATGGCGCGGGCCATGCCCATATCATCGATATCCTTAGGCGCGATATGGCAAAAACCGATCGCCGTCGCCACCTCGGCAATCTTCACTGAGAGCAACTCGCGGCGCGCCGGCGTGAGCTTTTTGGAATCGTTGATGCCCCAGACACGCGGCTCCATAGGAAGGCAGACAGCGCATACCGTCAAAGGACCGGCCACCGATCCGCGACCCACCTCGTCGACACCAACGACCACCCCATCGCCGCCAAGCTC
>UQXB01000044.1:0-17335 GCA_900544935.1 uncultured Collinsella sp. | reverse complement strand
TCGCACGGAGAGCACATTAAGTGCTCTCCGGCTCGTGCGGAACTCGCGATCGACCAAAGCCCCCGGCGCGCCCTCTTCCTTGTGGCGTTTTGGCCTGCAGCTTGCGAACGTTGCTTTGCCCGTTCGCTTTTTGATCTGGAGAGCCGGGTGGGCTGATATATATGGACAAGGGGCTCCCCCGTTGGTGGACGGGGGAGCCCCTTGTTGCGTTTGGGTTGTTGGTGCGATCTACAGATGCGAGACGATCAGTTCCATCTTGCCTTCGAGGTCGATGGAGCTGACGGTGCTGGGTGCCAGCAGGTGGCTTCCCCTGTGGACGGGGTCGCCGCAGACGGTGCCTTCGCCGTCGATGACCGACAGGCACGTGAAGGGCCAGCGCTGGTCGATGGTTTTGCTGCCGTCGACGCGCACGCGATCGACGGTGTAGCAGGGGTTGGACTCGAGCTCGGTTACGCCGTCCACCTCGGGCGCGGTCACCGTGCCGTCGGTCGGAGCCTGAGCATCAAAGTCGATGCAGTCGAGGCTCTGCTCAATGTGCAGCGGGCGCAGGTTGCCGTCGGTGCCGGGACGGTCGTAGTCGTACAGACGATACGTCACGTCGCTCGACTGCTGCGTCTCCAAAATGAGCGTGCCGGTCTTGATGGCGTGCACGGTACCGGAATCAATCTGGAAAAAGTCGCCCTTGTGAATCGGCAACACGTTGAGCATGTCGTCCCAACGTCCTTCCTCGATCATTTGTGCGGCCTCGGCGCGGTCCTTGGCACGCTGGCCGACGATGATCGTGGCGTCGGGCTCGCAGTCCAGCACATACCAACACTCGGTTTTGCCCAGGCTACCGTTCTCGTGCTCGGCAGCGTACTCGTCGTTGGGATGAATCTGGATCGAAAGGTCGTCCTTGGCGTCCAGAATCTTAATGAGCAGCGGGAACTCCTTGCCCTCGCAGTTGCCAAAGAGCTCGCGATGCTCGGCCCACAGCCACGACAGCGTGTGGCCGGCATACGGGCCCTCCGCAATCTGGCAGTCGCCGTTGGGGTGGGCCGAGATGGCCCAGCACTCACCGATGGGGCCATCGGGAATGTCGTAGCCAAATACGGTTTCGAGCTGGCGACCGCCCCAGATCTTCTCGTGGAAGATCGGCGTCAGCTTAATCAAATCGGACATGTTCATACCCCCATTGTGTTGCGCGGGCGCTGCACAAAACAGCTCAAAGCGAGCGCCCGGATGACTACAAAAACCTATGCCAACGTTACGTTGTGCAACTCAAAGCGGTCGCCAACGTTGCGCGAGACCGAATACTCAAAGGCGGCGCCGCTGTCCAAAAAGCCAATCTGGGTGAGCTCGAGCAGGGGAGAGCCAGGCTTGGTGTCCAAGCGCTCGGCTTCTTCCTCGGTTGCTGCCACGGCGCGAATGGTACGGTGGAAGCTCGAAATCTTCAGCCCACATTGCTCGCGGATGAAGTGGTAGACCGATCCGTACAGGTCCTTCTTTTTAAGGCCTGGAATCAGCTCGAGGGGCATGTAGGTGTACTCGATAACGATGGGCTTCTCATCGGCCTGACGCACGCGCACGATGTGATAGGCAAAGTCATCCTCGGCAATTCCCAGCTGGGCTGCGATGTCCGCTGGTGGATTAACAATCGAGAAATCGTAGACCACCGAGGTCACCTTCTCCCCGCGGTGCTCATACGAAAAGCCCTGGGCACGGTCGTTTTTGCCCTGGAAAAACGCCTGACCGGGAAGTCCTGCCGTGTCCTTAACGTAGGTACCCGATCCGCGTCGGCTGGTAATAAGACCTTCCTCGGTGATTTGCTCGATAGCTCGTTTGACGGTGATTTTGGAAACGCTATAGAGCTCGCAGAACTCAACGACGGTGGGAAGCTTGTCGCCCGGTTTAAGAGTGCCATCCTCGATGCTTCGACGAATATCTGCAGCTATCGCCTCGTATTTGGGAATCATTGAACCTCCTTTCCGACATATATCAATACGCAAGTAAGTATAACCCTTAACAAGGCACCCATATAACCTTTATCTAAGAAGCTCGAGAAAGAAAAAAGAAAAAGACGCTTTACTTTTAGAATTAGAGCGCTATAGTTTAAGCAACGAACGGAATCCTTCCGCACAACAGGATCGACCGTTTGGGGACGGTTTTGTTTTGGCGGGTTGGATATCGGTATGGCCGGTGCGCGCCCGCGCCGGATAACCTGCCAAAGCAAACCCGTCTCCAACCGGAAGCTCTAGAACACGAAAGCGAGGACTTTGATGGCACAGTATCAGCTGCCCAACGACTTCTTCTTTGGCGCTGCTATGTCCGGCCCGCAGACTGAGGGTCAGTGGAACCAGGGCGGCAAGCTCGAGAACCTGTGGGACACCTGGTCCATCCAGGATCTGGGTTCGTTCTACAACCGCGTTGGCTCTTACGCCGGCAATGACTTTATGGCCAAGTACCAGGAAGACCTTCGCATTTTGAAGGACTTGGGTCTGGATACCTATCGCACTTCCATCCAGTGGAGCCGTCTGCTCGATGCCGACGGCAACCTCAACGAGGAAGGTGCCGCGTGGTATCACGAGTTGTTCCGCGCCTCTCGCGAAGCTGGCTTGGAGCCGTTTGTCAACTTGTACCACTTTGACATGCCCACCTACCTCTTTAACCGTGGCGGCTGGGAGAGCCGTGAGGTTGTCGAGGCTTACGCACATTACGCCGACGTCGCCTTCCACGAGTTTGGCCAGGAGATTAAGTACTGGTTCACCTTTAACGAGCCCATCGTCGAGCCCGAGCAGCGCTATCAGGAGGGCGTGTGGTTCCCGCAGCTCCACGACTTCAACCGCGCCCGCACCGTGCAGTATCACATCTCGCTGGCGCACGCGTTGGCCGTGGCCAACTATCGTCGCGCCTATGACGAGGGCGCTATTCGCGCCGATGCCAAGATCGGCATGATCAACTGCTTTACCCCGGTCTACACCAAGGAGAACCCCAGCGAGGCGGACCTCGAGGCCGTGCGCATGACCAGCGGCATCAACAACCGCTGGTGGCTCGACCTCATCACCAAGGGCGAGCTTCCTGCCGACGTGCTCGACAGCCTGGCCGAGGGCGGCGTTAAGCTCCCGTTCCGCGCCGGCGACCAAGAGATCCTCAAGCAGGGTGTTGTCGACTGGCTCGGCTGCAACTACTACCACCCCACGCGTGTTCAGGCGCCGGCGAGCAAGGTCGACCAGTACGGCCTGCCGCACTTTGCCGACGAGTACGTATGGCCCGACGCCGTTATGAACGAGAGCCGCGGCTGGGAGATCTACCCGCAGGGCCTCTACGACTTTGGCATGGACTGCGCTAAGAACTACCCCGATCTTGAGTGGTTCGTTTCCGAGAACGGCATCGGCATCATGGACGAATACAAGAACCGTGACGCCGAAGGAACCATCCAGGATGACTACCGCGTCGACTTTGTACGTCAGCACCTGGAGTGGGTGGCCAAGGCCATCGACGAGGGCGCCAAGTGCCGGGGCTATCACTACTGGGCCGTCATCGATAACTGGTCTTGGGCCAATGCCTTTAAGAATCGTTACGGCTTTGTCGAGGTCGATCTCATGGACGGCTACAAGCGCCGCCTTAAGAAGTCGGCGGCCTGGCTCAAACAGGTCGCCACGACCCACGTGGTTGATTAGCGACCGGGCGAACGCCCAGACCGCGCGCCGCCGCGCGCAACACATGGCACATCTGGTGGCAGAGGGCGACAGACCACCGTGCGCATAGGAAAAGGCCGGATTTGAAAGTTAGGAGCAATCATGGCCAGTGACAACGGAAAGAGCTTCCTCGACAAGTTTGCCGAGGTCTCTGCGAAGGTGGGAAACCAGGTTCACCTGCGTTCCCTGCGTGACGCCTTCGCGACCATCACGCCGCTCTATATCCTTGCGGGTATCGCGGTTCTTATTAACAACGTCGTGTTCCCTCTGTTCCCGCTCGATGCGGCGGGCCTTGCCAACCTTCAGACGTGGGGCTCGGCAATTACGCTGGGCACCCTCAACGTCTCTGCCATTATCTTGGCCGGATTGATTGGCTACAGCCTCGCCAAGAACAAGCGTTTCGATAACCCGCTCGCTTGCGTGGTCGTCGCCATCTCCGCCTTCGTCATCATGATGCCGCAGCAGATCACCGCCTCGCTTGCCGCCACGAGCCCACTGCTCACCGACAAGATCACCTCTGCCGAGGTCACGGGCGCCCTTTCGACTGCCAACACCGGCACCAACGGTCTGTTCTCGGCTATTATCATCGCCCTGCTTTCCGTCTCGCTCTTCATCAAGATTTCTGGCGTCGAGAAGCTCAAGGTTAAACTGGGCGAGGGCGTGCCTCCCGCGGTCTCCAACTCCTTCAACGTCATGATTCCGATGCTGCTTAACCTCGCGGTCTTCGCTCTTGCCGCAGCCCTGCTCGCCGTGTGCGCCGGCACCGATCTGTGCACCATCATCTCCACGTGCATCTCCAACCCGCTCAAGAGCATCATGAACGCCGGTCCGTGGGCTGTTATCCTCATCTACACCCTTGCTAACCTGCTGTTCTGCGTCGGTATTCACCAGTCCACCATCTCTGGCGCTACCGTCGAGCCGATCCTGACCATGCTCATCGTCGACAACATGGCTACCTTTGCCGCCGGTGGCACCATCCAGCCCGATCACTACATGAACATGCAGATCGTTAACAGCTTCGCCCTCATCGGCGGCTCGGGCTGCACCCTCATGCTCCTGCTCGACACGCTCCTGTTCTCCAAGAACAAGGCTTCCGAGACCGTTTCCAAGATGGCTATCCTGCCTGGTCTGTTCAACATCAACGAGCCGGTTATCTACGGTTACCCCATCGTGTACAACCTGCCGCTCATGATCCCGTTCGTTCTTCTTCCCGATCTGTTCATCGGCATCACCTATGGCCTTACCTGCGCAGGCATCATCAGCCCCTGCATCGCCCAGGTGCCCTGGACCATGCCTCCCGTCATCAATGCCCTGCTCGCTACGGGCTTTGACTGGCGCGCCGGCGTGTGGCAGGCTATCGAGATTGTCATTGGCATGGCCGTCTACCTGCCCTTTATGAAGATTTCCGAGAAGGCAATCGCCAAGCAGGAGGCTTTCGCCGAGTAGAACGCCTAACGTTCGTCCCCTTCACCTTTGCGGGCGCCGGTACGCGGTGCCGGTGCCCGCAGCTCTCTCCCTTGTGTAAAGATGCAGGGGGGTGGGCACAATAGCCGCAAGGAATAAAACCAGTTGTCGTCTGCGCGCCGCGCAGTTATAAGGAGGAAACCATGAAGAAGATCATGCTCTGCTGCAATGCCGGTATGTCCACGAGCCTGCTGGTCCAGAAGATGCAGGCCGAGGTTGCAAACCGTGGTCTGGATATTGAGGTCGAGGCTCGTCCCATGAACGAGGCCCACGATCACCTGGACGAGTGCGACATGTTGCTGCTTGGTCCGCAGATCGGCTACACCAAGGGCGATTTTGAGAAGGAGGCCGCCGGCCGCTTCCCGGTCGAGGTTATCAACATGGTCGACTACGGCCGCATGAACGCTGCCGGCATCATCGACCACTGCGTCAGCGTGATGGGCTAGGTGCTCTGCATGGAGGATATGAACGAACTGCAGATGACCTGCTTTGAGATCATCAGCTACGTCGGTACCGCCAAGAGCATGTACATCAATGCCGTGCAAAAGGCCAAGGAGGGCGATTTTGACGCCGCCGAGGAGCTTATCAAGCAGGGCGACGAGGCCTATAACGGTGGCCACGATGTTCACATGGGGCTTCTGAAGAAGGAGGCCAACGGCGAGCGTAACGGCGAGGCCCCGTTGATTTTGCTGCATGCCGAGGACCAGATGGCCGGCACCGAGACCATGCGCGTCATGGCGACGGAGCTCATCGAGGTTCACAAGCAGCTGCAGGCACTTCAGGCCTAGTCGGCGTTATCGCCGCGACGGACCGTGCGGTCCAACAGACAACATAGTCCCTTTGACGGGCGCCGGGAGCCTCCGCCTCCCGGCGCCTTTATTTTTGGGGATGGTCTTGCGCGGCCTGTTGGGCAGCCAATTGCGTTACCCCAGATAAAACCTGCCAAAACAAACCTGTCCCTTTTTGGTAGGTTTTTGCCTTGAGAGCGGTACCATACAGGCAATGTTTAAACGAGAAAGGTGGGCTCCCATGGAACCTAAGCAGTACTACATCGGCATCGACGTCGGCGGCACTTCGGTTAAGGAGGGCCTGTTCGACGAGGACGGCAACCTGCTTGCCAAGGCCAGCGTGCCCACGCCTCCTATCGTTGACGCTGCGGGCTTTGCCGCGGTGACCGAGGCTATCGACCAGGTGGTCGCCAAGGCACAGATTCCGCGTGCCTTTGTGGCGGGCATTGGCCTGGCCGTTCCGTGTCCCATCCCGGCGTCGGGCGATGCCAAGGTCAAGGCCAACATTGCCATTAACCTGCCCGAGCTGAGGGTCGCCATTCAGAAGCACTGCCCCGATGCGGTCGTTAAGTATGAGAACGATGCCAACGCCGCTGCCATGGGCGAGGCCTGGCTCGGTTCTGCCAAGGGCGTGCAGAACGTGGTGATGGTCACCATCGGTACCGGCGTGGGCGGCGGCGTTATCGTTAACGGCGACGTGGTATCGGGCGTTGTGGGCGCCGGCGGCGAGATTGGCCACATGTGCCTGAACCCGGCCGAGGAGCGCACCTGCGGCTGTGGCGGCCATGGCCATCTGGAGCAGTATTCCAGCGCCACCGGCGTGGTGAGCAACTACCTTGCCGAGTGCAAGAAGGCGGGCGTCGAGCCCATTGAGCTCACCGGCCCCTCCGATTCCAAGGACGTGTTCCAGGCCTGCCGCGAGGGCGACAAGCTTGCGCTGGCCGCAGCCGACACCATGGCCGACTACCTTGGCCGCGCCCTGGCGCTTATCGCCAACGTGGTCGACCCCGAGATGTTCCTGATCGGTGGCGGCGCGTCTGCCTCGGCCGATGTTTATCTCGACAAGGTTCGCGAGCACTTTAAGCAGTACGCGCTCTCTGCCTCGCGCGAGACGCCCATTAAGGTCGCTTCGCTCGGAAACGACGCCGGCATCATCGGTGCCGCCTACGTAGCCCTGCGCGCCGCCGGTAAATAGTCGGTGCAGGAGGGCGGTGGTACAAGGGGGCAGACTTCGCCCCCAGGCTCGCCCCAAATTGCGCCGCGGCCCTTGCGTCTCATAAGGTTCGGCGCCAGCGTGCTACCATAGCTACGTCCAAGTACACATATCAAGTGGAGGATATCCATGGCAAACGTTCTTGTCTTTGGTCACCAGAACCCCGATAACGACGCCATCATGAGCGCCGTCGTCCTGTCCCAGCTGCTCAACCAGGTTGAGTATGCCGGCAACACCTACGAGGCCTGCGCCCTTGGTCAGCTTCCGGCCGAGTCCGCCAAGCTGCTCGCCGACGCCGGCATCGCCGAGCCCCGCGTGATCGAGTCCGTCGAGGCTGGTCAGCTCGTCGTCCTCACCGACCACAACGAGTCTGCCCAGTCCGTCGCCGGCCTTAAGGACGCCACGGTCTTTGGCGTTGTCGATCATCACCGCATCGGCGACTTCGAGACCGCCGGCCCGCTGCACTACATCTGCCTGCCCTGGGGCTCCAGCTGCACCATCGTCACCAAGCTCGCCGGCGTGCTCGGCGTTGAGCTTTCCGACGTTCAGGCCAAGCTGCTGCTCTCGGCCATGATGACCGACACGCTCATGCTCAAGAGCCCCACTACCACCGATGTCGACCGCGCCGTCGCCGCCAAGCTCGGCGAGCAGGTGGGCGTCGACCCGGTCAAGTTTGGCATGGAGGTCTTCCTCACCCGCCCGTCCGGCTCCTTCACCGCAGCCGAGATGGTTGGCAACGACATCAAGATGTTCGAGCCCGCCGGCAAGAAGCTGCTCATCGGCCAGTACGAGACCGTCGACAAGAGCCGTGCGCTCGGTATGATCGACGAGATCCGCGAGGCCATGCGCGCCTACGCCGCCGAGAAGGGTGCTGACGGCATTGTCCTGTGCATCACCGACATCATGGAGGAGGGCTCGCAGGTCCTGCTCGAGGGCGAGACCGAGGCCGCTCAGAAGGGCCTGGGCATTGCCGACGAGCACGACGGCGTCTGGATGCCGGGCGTCCTCTCCCGTAAGAAGCAGGTCGCTGCCCCCATCATGGCCGCCTGCTAGGTTTAGTTGACCAAACGCCACGACCGGATCGCGGACGCCCCGCGCTCCGGTCGTTTTTTGTGCACGGCGTCGCGTCGTCTCTTGGACAGGCGTGCCCGTGCCGTTGAGCAAATAATGTTCAACCTGTGGTTCCGCTTTTCGGTCACGCCTGCGTGCTTGTCGTGCAGGGTAGGCTAGATGCAAGCGTAATACGTTAGAGCGCGGCGCCGCCACTTGGGCGGGCCGTGCTTTTTTAAGACGGGAGCTTTCCCGTGAAAGGAGCCGCCCATGGCAGCAACTGAGCAGCTGTTCAACGTTCGTGAGCGTAAGCGCTTTGAACGTCACGACATCTGGGAGCGCATCGCCGAGAACGGCACGATTTCCGCCGCCGTCATGGTCTTCGCCGCCATCGCCGCCGTCATTTGTGCCAATACCGATGCCTACGAGGTCATCCATCACTTTTTGGAGACCCCGCTGTATGTGGGCCTGGGCAACCTTACGGCCGGTCTCACCGTTGAGCTTTTCGTCAATGACTTCCTCATGGCGATTTTCTTTTTGCTGGTGGGCATTGAGCTCAAGTATGAGATGACGGTCGGCGAGCTCAAAAACCCGCGCCAGGCTATGCTTCCCATGCTGGCGGCCGTGGGCGGCGTCGTCGTTCCCGCCTGCATCTACCTGATCTTTAACCATGCCGGCGCGCACAACGGCTGGGCCATTCCCATGGCAACCGATATTGCCTTTGCGCTGGGCGTGCTGTCGCTTTTGGGCAATCGCGTGCCCAACGGCGTGCGCGTGTTCTTCTCGACGCTCGCCATCGCCGACGACCTCATTTCCATCGCCGCCATCGCCATCTTCTACGGTCAGAGCCCCAATCCGTTTTGGTTGGGCGCCGCCGCGCTTGTGACCTGCGCGCTCGTGTGGCTCAACAAGACGCAGCATTACCGCCTTGCCCCGTATTCGGTACTGGGTCTGCTGTTGTGGTTCTGCATGTTCAAGAGCGGCGTACATGCTACGCTTGCTGGCGTCATCTTGGCCTTCACCATCCCGGCCAAGTGCGGCGTCAAGCTCGATAGCCT
The DNA here is from genome assembly GCA_900544935.1 of uncultured Collinsella sp. GTDB lineage: Bacteria > Actinomycetota > Coriobacteriia > Coriobacteriales > Coriobacteriaceae > Collinsella. Next base: position 8,085 of record UQXB01000044.1, on the reverse strand, counting down.
CACCGATTGGTTGGGCGAGTGCCTGCCGCTGCTCGATGACCGCTACGACGACGAGGCACACATCCTGGGCCAGCATGACTTTACCGTCTCGACCACCAAAGTCGAGCGCGTCATGCACCGCGTGACCCCGCCGCTCATCCGCATGGAGCGTCTGATCTCCACGCCGGTCAACTTTGTGATCCTGCCGATCTTTGCGTTCGTCAACGCACAGGTTCGCCTAGTGGGCGTGGACATGAGCACGCTGCTCACCGACCCGGTGACGCTCGGCGTGTACTTTGGCATGCTGCTGGGTAAGCCGATCGGTATCTTTGGCATGACGTTCGCCTTGGTCAAGCTCAAGGCCTGCGAGCTGCCGCACAATGTCAACTGGCATATGATTGCCGGCGTGGGCATTCTGGGCGGTATCGGCTTTACCATGTCGATTCTCATCAGCGGCCTCGCCTTCCCGACGGCCCAGTTTGAGGTTCTGGCTGCCAAGGCCGCTATTCTCGCCGGCTCTGTCACCGCGGCCGTACTTGGCATGATCTACATGAGTGTGATCTGCAAGCACCCCGCGCCCAAAGACGAGTAAAAGCGCATACAAGTTTGAAAACGCCGCCCGTGAACACCATCACGGGCGGCGTTTTAGTCATTCGGGACGTTCTTAAATGACTAGGTTTATTCCACGGTGCCGTAGATGGCGCCCCAGCCGTGGGCGGCCAAGGCGGAGTTGAGCTGATCGCAAAGTGACTGGCGGTCGTAATAGCCGGGCGGTAGCAGGTTGACGATTTCCATGAGATCGGGCGCCAGGTCCAAGATTTCGGCCTGTACGATCAGATCCAGGCGGTCGATGGCGTGGCGGTCGTAAAACAGCCCGTCGACCAGGCGCTGCAGGTCGCCGAATTCTTCGGCCTGAAACGATCCATACTCCATAGTGCCTCCTTGGGCGCCCCACGCCGACATGCGCGGCGATTCGTAATTCATTGCGATGGACTTAATCTATCACGGCTTCATAACGTTGCGGCGGTGGCGGTCTATACTTAGACGAACTGCAACGTACCGCTTCGCGAAAGGTCGCACCCATGCAGACGATCTACCAGAAGATGGAAACCACCGAACTCGATGCCGCCATCGAGGCGCTCAAGGCCGAGGTCGCCGAGGTCAAGGCCAAGGGCCTGGCGCTCGACATGGCCCGCGGCAAGCCGTCGCCCTCCCAGGTGGACATCTCGCGCCCCATGCTCGATATCCTCAACGCCGACGCCGATCTGCACGACGGCAACGTCGACTGCTCCAACTACGGCTGCTTTGAGGGCATTCCCTCGGCACGCAAGCTAGCGGGGGAGTTCCTGGGTTGCCCCGCCGAGCAGACGCTCGTGCTGGGCTCGTCGAGCTTGCTGATCGAGCACGATATCGCCGGTATGTTCTGGCGTTGCGGCTCGTGTGGTAGCGACCCTTGGGAGGCTTACGAGGCAGCGCACGACGGCAAGAAGGTCAAGTTCCTGTGCCCGGTTCCCGGCTACGATCGCCACTTTGGCATTACCGCCGACTTGGGCATCGAGAACGTTCCCGTCGCGATGACCGACAACGGCCCCGACATGGACGAGATCGAGCGCCTCGTTGCCGCCGACGACTCCATCAAGGGCATCTGGTGCGTGCCCAAGTATTCCAACCCCACGGGCATCACCTTTAGCGAGGACACTGTGCGTCGTCTGGTCGAGATGCCCACGGCCGCGCCCGATTTCCGCATCTTCTGGGACAACGCCTACTGCGTGCACGACCTGTACGACGAGACCGACGAGCTCGCCAATATCTTCGATCTTGCCCGCGCGGCGGGCACCGAGGACCGCGTGGTGGCCTTTGCCTCGACGTCCAAGATCACCTTCCCGGGCGCCGGTATCGGCTTTATCGGTGCGAGCCCCGCGGTCATCGCCGAGTTCTCCAAGCGCCTGAAGGCCGGCCTCATCAGTGCCGATAAGCTCAACCAGCTGCGTCACGTGCGCTTCCTTCCCACCATCGAGGCGGTCAAGGAGCACATGAAAAAGCATGCCGAGTTTTTGCGCCCGCGCTTTGAGGCCGTTGAGCGCAAGCTCACCGAGGGCCTGGGCGAGACGGGCTGCGCTACCTGGACGCATCCCCGCGGCGGCTACTTTGTGAGCTTTGATGGTCCCGAGGGCTCGGCCCAAAAGGTCGCCGCGCTTTGTGCCGACCTGGGCGTCAAGCTCACGCCGGCCGGTGCTACCTGGCCCTATGGCAAGGACCCGCGCGACACCAACATCCGCATCGCGCCGAGCTATCCCACGGTCGAGGACCTGGAGGCCGCGCTCGATGTGCTGGTGCTGGCCGTTAAGCTTGTCGCTGCCGAGCTTGCGCGTGCCGAGCGCGCCTAACGCGCGGCTTCCCGTACTATCCGCACTTTCGATACGTAAAGGAGCGTATACATGGATTTGGGTATTTCCACCAACCCCACGCCAGAGCTCTACACCATTAAGGTAACCGGCGAGATCGATATCTCTAACGCCGATAGCCTGCGCAATGCCATCGACCTGGCGCTCGAGCAGCCCACTGAGGCCGTTGAGCTCGATTTTGCCCAGGTGAGCTACATTGATTCGACGGGCATTGGCGTGCTTGTGGGCGCCGCTCATCATGCAGCCGATCACGGTAAGCGTTTTGGCTGCGTCAATGTGCAGCCCCCGGTGATGCGCGTGGTCCAGCTGTTGGGTGTCGACCAGGAGATTTCGATCACCGCTGCATAATCTTTGCCCCCAAAAGGGCGTGCCGTTTGGCATATGTTTGTGATGCGCTCGGACGTTTTGGCGTCCGGGCGCTATACTTGACCGAATGAATAGACGAGTTCCGGCCGAATGGCGCGGTGCGGGCTCGACTCACATCGAGCCTTGGAGGTATGTGTGTTTGGTATTGGAGAGGGTGAGCTCGCGATCATCGTGGTCTTCGGCTTTTTGCTGTTTGGCCCGGATAAGCTCCCGCAGATGGGCCGCACGATCGGCCGTGCCATCCGTCAGTTCCGCGAGACGCAGGAAAAGATGACGGCCGTTGTTCAGTCCGAGATTATCGATCCGGTGAGCGAGGCCGCGTCGGCCCCGGTCAAGCCCAAGAAGGCTGCTGCGACCGACGACGATTCCGATGCGGACGAGGATGCCGCCGAGACGGCAGCGCCCGCCAAGAAGGAGACCTTTGCCGAGCGTCGCGCCCGTCTTGCTGCCGAGAAGGCCGCGAGCGAGGCTGCCGCCGAGGGCGAGGGTGCTGCTGAGGAGTCCGAGGCCGAGGGCGCCGAGCCTGCCGCTGTCGCCGCTGCCGCCGTCGAGCCCGAATCTGCTGCAGAGCCGGAGCCCGAGCCCGAGCCGGCAGAGCCCACGACGGCTGACCTCTACGCTCGTCGTCCCCGCAAGCGCAAGGCCGTCGTCGGCCAGCTCGCTCGCGAGCTCGAGGCCGAGGACGACGCCGCTGCCGCCGACGCCTCGAAGGGAGGCGATGAGTAATGCCTATCGGACCTGCGCGTATGCCGCTCTTCGATCACCTGGGAGAGCTCCGTCGCCGCCTGACCATCGTGGTCGTGTCGGTGTTTGCCGCCGCCATCGTGCTGTATTTCGCCACGCCCGTGGTGCTCGACATCCTGGAAGACCCCATCCGCTCCTTTGTGCCGGACGGTAAGTTCTACATCACCACCACGCTCGGCGGCTTTGGCTTGCGCTTCTCGCTGGCCATCAAGATGGCCGTGGTCATGTGCACGCCCATGATCATCTGGCAGATTCTGGCATTTTTCCTGCCGGCACTGCGTCCCAACGAGCGCAAATGGGTCGTGCCCACGGTGCTCGCCTCGACGGTGCTGTTCTTCCTGGGCGCCATCTTCTGCTACTTCATCATCATCCCTGCGGGCTTTGAGTGGCTTATCGGCGAGACCTCGGCCGTTGCTACGGCGCTGCCCGATCTGGAGAACTACGTCAACATGGAGCTGCTCTTTATGATCGGCTTTGGTGTGGCGTTTGAGCTGCCGCTCATCATCTTCTACCTGTCCGTTTTCCACATCGTGTCCTACGCGGCTTTCCGCAGCGCCTGGCGCTACGTGTACGTGGGCCTGCTCGTGGGCTCGGCTGTGATCACGCCCGACGGCTCGCCCGTCACGCTGGGCCTTATGTACGGTGCCCTGCTTTCGCTCTACGAGATCTCGCTCGCCATCGCCCGCGTGGTCATTACCGCGCGCGAGGGCAAGGAGGGCCTGTTCGTGAGCCGTCTGGACCTGTTCTCGGACGACGAGGACGACGAGGAGTAAATCGGTATGCACGAGGTTGGCATTGTCAACGGCATACTCGATACAGTGATTCGCGCGGCGCGTGGGGCGGGGGCCTCGCGCGCCGTTTTGGTAACGCTGCGTATCGGGGATATGACCGAGGTCGTGCGCGAGGCGCTTGACTTTGCGTGGGAGACGTTTCGCGACGAGGACCCGCTCACGCGAGGCTGCGAGCTTGCCGTGGAGGAGGTCCATCCACAAAGCGAGTGTCTGGACTGCGGTGAGGTCTTTGAGCACGACCGTTTCCATTGCCGCTGCCCCCAATGTGGCGGCGCCAACGTGCGTCTGCTGCATGGCCGCGAGCTCGACATCGCCAGTATTGAAATCGAAACCCCCGACGATTAGCCCGCTAGCCATCTGGTGATGGGGTATAAAGGGGCCAAAGTAAGGAGTGCCGAATATGGCCGAGAAAACAATTGATATCGCATCGCCGATTCTGTCGCGCAACGAACGCCTGGCAGATCAGCTGCGTCAGCGATTTAAAGAGACAAACACCTATGTGATCAACGTCTTGTCGAGCCCCGGCTCGGGTAAGACCACCACGATTCTGGGCACCAACGAGCGCCTGCGTGACAAGGCCGGCCTACGCTGTGCCGTCATCGAGGGCGATATCGCCTCGGATGTCGACGCCATCACCATGAAGGAAGCCGGCATGCCCGCCATCCAGATCAACACGGGCGGTCTGTGCCACCTCGAGGGCAACATGATCATGGAGGCTGTCGATGCCTTCGACCAGGCTGTGGGTCTGGAGAACATCGACGTCATCTTTATCGAAAACGTGGGTAACCTGGTCTGTCCGGTCGACTTTGACCTGGGCGAGAACCTGTCCATCATGATTCTCTCGGTGCCCGAGGGCGACGACAAGCCCATCAAATACCCGGGTATCTTCCAACACGCCGGCGCGCAGCTGCTCAATAAGGTCGACGTGGCCCCGGCTTTCGATTTTGACATGGATAGGTATACTAAGACACTCGATGACCTCAATCCGCAGGCGCCGCGGTTTGCCGTGAGCGCGCGCAAGGGCGAGGGCATGGATGCCTGGTGCGATTGGCTCATCGGGCAGATTGAGCAAGCAAGGGCGTAAGTCGGCCGCCATACGGGCGGGCGTAGCCGCAGAGATACGAGATAGGAGCCTCTTTTGAAGCTCATCATCGCCGAGAAAAACGACGCCGCGCGTCAGATTGCCGAGCGGCTGTCCACGGGTAAGCCCAAAAAGGACAAGGTGTACAACACCGCCATCTATCGTTTTGAGTGGAAGGGCGAGGAGTGCGTGACGATCGGCCTTGCCGGTCACATCCTTGCACCCGATTTTTGCGACAGCGTGCTTTTCGATAAAAAGCTGGGATGGTATTCGGTCACCGAGGACGGCGAGATGCTGCCGGCCGACATGCCCGATGGCCTGGCGCGTCCGCCCTACGACACCAAGCGTAAACCGTTCCTTGCCGATGGCATCTCCATCAAGGGCTGGAAGCTCGAGAGTCTGCCCTATCTCACCTGGGCGCCCGTCATTAAGCTACCGGCCGAGAAGGAGCTCATTCGTTCGCTCAAGAACCTCGCTAAAAAATCCGACAGCGTCATCATCGCCACGGACTTCGATCGCGAGGGCGAGCTGATCGGCTCGGACGCTCTCAACAAGGTACGCGAGGTTGCGCCGGACTTGCCGGTCGCCCGCGCCCAGTACTCTTCGTTTACCAAGGCCGAGATCACGCAGGCCTTCGATAACCTCGTCTCGCTCGACCAGAACTTGGCCGATGCCGGCGAGAGCCGTCAGCACATCGACCTCATTTGGGGTGCGGTGCTCACGCGCTACCTGACGCTCGCCAAGTTTGGCGGCTTTGGCAACGTGCGTTCCGCCGGCCGCGTGCAGACGCCGACGCTTGCCCTAGTGGTCGAGCGCGAGCGCGAGCGCATGGCGTTTGTGCCTGAGGACTATTGGCAGATTCGCGGCATGGGTGCCGCTCAGGGTGCTGCCGAGGACGACCGCTTTAAGATCGCGCACAAGACGGCGCGTTTTACCGACAAAGATGCTGCCGAGACGGCGTACGGCCATGTCGACGGTGTCGCGACGGCGACCGTTGCCGCGGTGACCAAGCGCTCGCGTAAGCAGCAGCCGCCCACGCCGTTTGCGACCACCTCGCTGCAGGCTGCCGCCGCGGCCGAGGGCATCTCGCCTGCGCGTACCATGCGCATCGCCGAGTCCCTCTACATGGCCGGTCTCATCAGCTACCCGCGTGTCGACAATACCGTGTACCCTGCGACGCTCGATCTGGGCGCCGTGGTGAGCGACCTGGCAAAGATCAACCCGGCGCTGGCGCCCGTGTGCAAAAAGGTGCTTGCCGGTCCTATGAAGCCCACGCGCGGCAAGGTCGAGACCACCGACCACCCGCCTATCTATCCCACCGGCGAGGGCGACCCATCCACGCTCGACGGCGGCCAGCGCAAGCTCTACGACCTCATCGCCCGTCGCTTCCTGGCGACGCTTATGGGTCCCGCGACCATCGAGAACACCAAGCTCGAGCTCGACGTCAACGGCGAGCCGTTCGTGGCCTCGGGCGACGTGCTCGTGACCCCTGGCTTCCGCGAGGCCTATCCGTACGGCCTTAAGCGCGACGAGCAGATGCCGCCGCTGGAGCAGGGCGATACGGTCGACGTGTTCGACATTAAGCTCGAGGCCAAGCAGACCGAGCCGCCCGCGCGCTACAGCCAGGGCAAGCTCGTGCAGGAGATGGAGAAGCGCGGCCTGGGTACCAAGTCCACGCGCGCGAGCATCATCGAGCGCCTGTACGCTGTGCGCTATCTCAAAAATGATCCCGTTGAGCCGAGCCAGCTGGGTATCGCCATCATCGACGCGCTGACGCAGTTTGCCCCGCGCATCACGAGCCCCGATATGACCAGCGAGCTCGATGGCGATATGACCCGTGTGGAGCGCGGCGAGGACACCGAAGAGCATGTTGTGACGCACTCGCGCGCGCTGCTGGCCGGCGTGCTCGACGAGCTGCTCAAGCACACGCAGGAGCTGGGCGACGCCATCAGCGATGCCGTCACGGCCGATGCGCGCGTGGGCGCCTGCCCCAAGTGCGGCAAGGACCTGGTTATGAAGACGAGCGCCAAGACCCGCGGCAGCTTTATCGGCTGCATGGGCTGGCCCGACTGCGACGTGACCTATCCGGTGCCGAGCGGCGTCAAGGTGAGCCCGCTCGAGGGCGAGGCGGCCGTATGCCCCGAGTGCGGCGCGCCGCGCATTAAGTGCCAGCCGTTCCGCCAGAAGGCCTTCGAGATTTGCGTGAACCCCATGTGCCCCACCAACTACGAGCCCGACCTTAAGGTGGGTGAGTGCAAGGTGTGTGCCGAGGCAGGACGCCATGGCGACCTGATCGCGCACAAGAGCGAAAAGAGCGGCAAGCGCTTTATCCGCTGCACCAACTACGATGACTGCGGCGTGAGCTATCCGCTGCCGGCGCGCGGCAAGCTCGAGGCGACGGGCGAGACCTGCCCCGAGTGCGGCGCCCCCATCGTGGTGGTCAACACCGCGCGCGGCCCGTGGCGCATCTGCGTCAACATGGACTGCCCGACCAAGGAGAAGAAGCCTGCCCGTGGCCGCAAGACCACAACCAAGGCGAGCACGGCAAAGAGGACGACGGCGGCAAAGAAGACGACGGCTAAGAAAGCTACTGCCGCCAAGAAGACGACCACGAAGAAGTCGACTACCAAAAAGACGACGGCCAAGAAGTCGACTACCAAAAAGACCGCTGCCGACAAGTAGCCGCACGGTCGAAACATCACTAAAAAACGAGCGAGGA
>UQXB01000043.1:0-17649 GCA_900544935.1 uncultured Collinsella sp. | reverse complement strand
GTCGACATCGACCTTCACCTTGACGGTGCAGGCGTTGATCTCCTCGGACTCATCGACATCGGTCATGATGCCGGTCTTCTTAAGATACTTGGCGCCGATGGTGCCCATGTCCATGAGGCAGACGGGCTTGGCGTCGCGGCCGAGTTCGTGGCGCATCTCCATGTAGCGGTCGAAGGCTTGCTGCACCACGGCGTCGTCGATCGTCACGTCGTCCAGGACGGTGCCGAAGGTGGTGTGGCGGCAGTGATCGGACCAGTAGGTGTCGATCACGCGGATCTCGGTGATGGTGGGGTCGCGGTCCTCATCGCGGAAGTACTGCTGGCAGAAGGCGATGTCCGCCTCGTCCATGGCAAGGCCGCGATCGGCGATAAAGGCGGCAAGGCCGGCCTCGTCGAGCTCGCGGAAGCCGTCGAGCACCTCGACGGGCTGGGGCTCGGGGGTCTCCATGTACAGCGTCTCGGGCAGGTCGAGCGAGGCGATGCGCGCCTCGACGGGGTTCACCACGTAGTGCTTGATGGCCTCGATGGCGGCCTCGTCCAGAGCGCCCGAGATGATATAGACCTTGGCGGAGCGCACGGCGGGGCGCTCGCCCTGGCTGATGAGCTGCACGCACTCGCTGGCGGAGTCGGCGCGCTGGTCAAACTGGCCAGGCAGGAATTCGACGGCAAAGACGGCGCCATCGCTTGCGGGGAGCTCGTCGTAGGTCACATCGACCTGGGGCTCGCTAAAGACGGTCGGCACGCAGGAGCGGAAAAGCTCCTCGTCGATGCCCTCGACGTCGTAGCGGTTGATGATCCTCAGGGCCTCGATGCCCTTGATGCCGAGAATTTCGGTCAGCTCGCCCTTGAGCTGCTGAGCCTCGACGTCGAACCCGGGTTTCTTCTCCACGTAGATACGAGAGACCATTGGTTCCTGCCTTCCTGATCGGTTGGGCGTACGGTACGGTATGTGGCAGCGGTCGGTTTGCGGGGTCTGCCCTGCGGTCGCCTTGAGCCACATGTTTGTAAACCTCACTATGATACGACAGCTCGCGGCGCGTTGAGGACGGCGAGGGTGCTACAGTGAAGCGCAAACAAGAGAAAGGCATCACATGGCATTCGTTTCGCTCGCCATCATCGCACTCGTGGCCTTTGCGAGTCCTTTTATCGCCTCGGCGATTCCCGGAAAACCCGTTCCCGAGACGGTCTTTTTGCTCGTGCTCGGCGCGGTGCTGGGACCCCATATGCTCGGCGTCATCCATGTAGATGCTGAGGTCTCGCTTGTGTCCGAGCTGGGCCTGGCCTTCTTGTTCCTGCTTGCCGGCTTTGAGATCGACCCCAAGAGCATCACGGGCGTCGAGGGGCGCTACGGCTTGGCGACGTGGGTCGTCACGTTTGGTATCGCCTGGCTTGCCGTGCGCTTTACCCCGTGGTTCTCGGTCAGTCATTTCGACGGTATCGCCGTGACGCTTGCCCTCACTTCGACGGCGCTCGGCACGCTCGTGCCCATCATGCGTGAGCGCTCGCTCACTGGCACGCGTGTGGGCGACTCGATTCTCGCGTATGGCACCTGGGGTGAGCTCGGCCCTGTGCTCGCCATGTCGGTGCTGCTGTCTGCCCGCACTGGCATCCAAACGCTCGTAATCCTTGGCTTGTTTGCGGTGGTTTGCGTGTTGCTGGCTGTGGTCCCAAGCCGCTCCAAGCGTGTCGGCAGCCGCTTCTTTGCGTTTGTCGAGGAACGCGCCGATACCACGTCGCAGACCTTCGTGCGCCTGACGGTGCTCATCCTGGTCACGCTCGTGGCGTTCTCGGCCGTCTTTGATCTCGACATCGTGTTGGGTTCTTTTGCCGCCGGCTTTGTCTTGCGCTATATCATCCCCGAGGGCAACCATACGCTCGAGACCAAGCTCGATGGCCTGGCCTACGGCTTTTTGATTCCGGTATTCTTTACCGTATCGGGCGCAAAGATCGATCTGACGGCCGTGGCGTCGCGCCCGGGTCTGCTCGTGGGCTTTATCGTGGCGTTGTTGATTATTCGTGCCGTGCCCATTCTTATTTCTATGAGCATTTGTCCTGCGACGCGCGATGTGTCGGCGTATGGTCGCATTACCGTGGCCCTGTACTGCACCACGGCCCTGCCGATCATCGTTGCCGTGACAAGCGTTGCCGTCAACGCGGGCGCGCTGTCGCAAGATATTGCGTCGGTCATGGTTGCTGCCGGTGCCATCACGGTGTTCTTGATGCCGTTGCTCGCGCAGCTCTTCTACCGCGTGGTCGACGCCGCGCCGGTCGCCGCCGTGGCAGAAGTTGCCGAGCATCCATCCGATGCGCTCGACATCCTGCGCGCCCATCACGATTTGGCGAGCCTGCTCGCACGTGAGCACGAGCTGCTGACTTCGCATGGCCATGGTCGCGTATTCGAGGGCTTGCCTACGCTCGATACGATTGCCGAGCGTCTTTCCGCCGAGGCGGCGAGCGGCCACATCGATGCCCGCATCGTGGACGCGGCGCATCTTCTTGCCGATAAGACCTATGGTGATGAGGTCGACCCGTCCGAGCTGACCCCGCGCGAGCGTCGCCGCCTGGAGCGCGCCAAGCTCGCCGTGCGCGAATACCGCCGCCGCATGCTGGAGCTCTATGCAAGAGAAGAAGCCGAGGACGACGACGGCAAGTAGTCGATACTCTCTCGGGGAAGCCGCGTCCCGCTTTGAAGGCTCGGAACGGGATGTGGTTTCCGAAACGGGGGCCGTTGGGAAACTGTGTCCCGGAATGGGCGCTCAGAGTGGGATGCAGTTTCCGCGAGAGACCCGTTGCGGAAACGGTATCCCAGAATCGGCGTTCAAAACGGGGCGCTCTTTCCGAAACATGGCCCCGAGGGAAGCTGCGTCCCGGTCTGAGTCGGGACTGCGGGACACAGCTTCCCTTTCAAACAGAAGAAGGCGCGCTGCCTGCAGTTGATGCAGACGGCGCGCCTTCTTTGTTGGACTATGTTGAGGCTGGGAGCTGAGGCTTGTGGTCCCTTAAGAGCGGGCGGCTCCGTCGACGGGGAGCACGGCGCCCGTGACGTAGGAGGACATGTCGCTCGCCAGGAAAACAAAGGCGTTGGCGACATCCTCGGGCTCGCCCATGCGACCCAGCGGAATGGTGGCGACGATGGGCTTAATAACCTCTTCGGGCAGGTTGGCGACCATATCGGTCTTGGTTACGCCAGGCGCGACGGCGTTGACGCGGATGCCCATGGGGGCGAGCTCGCGCGAGAGCGACTGGACCATACCGTTGACGGCAAACTTGGACGTGGGATAGCCAACGCCGGAGGGCTGACCGTACTTGGCGACCATCGAACTCGTGGTGGTGATGGTGCCGCCATGACCTGCCTCGGTCATGATCTTGGCGGCTGCCTGGTGGCCATTAAAGACGGCGACGACGTTGAGGTCCATAACCTTAGCGAACTCCTCGGCCGTGTAGTCCAAAAGGGGTGAGCGCTGGGAGATGCCGGCATTGTTGACGACTGTATCCAAACCGCCCATATCGGCTGCAGCCTGGGTAAAGGCCTCGGTCACGGCCTCGAGCGAGGTGAGGTCGCAGGAGCGGCCCCAGACCTTGGCGTCGGGATAGGCGGCCGCCAACTTCTCAACGGCCGCGTCGGCAGTCTCCTGGCGTGAGCCAAAGACGGTGACGGCAGCGCCTTCCTCGATAAAACGGCAGGCGATCGCATAGCCGATACCGCGCGTGCCTCCGGTGATGATTGTTTTCTTGCCCTCGAGCAACATGGTGCTTCCTCTCATCGCGGGCGGACATTCGCAGCACAGCGTAGCGGTAGCCGGAATCGGCCGCGTTTGCATATCGGTGAACGGTAGTCCGCGTTACCGATGAGCGGCTCGCGCAAATATGCTCTGCCGTTGTGCTTACGGCAGGTGACAAAAGGGCTCCCGTCCCACATCGGACGGGAGCCCTCAAGGCGCGTATTGCTAGGCGAGCGTTGGGCTAGTTCGCCATGACGCCTTCGGTCCAAGCCTCAACGTCCTCGATGCGCAGGACGTTGGCGACCTCGGCCACGCAGTCGACGCTGGCAAGTTCGGCGGCGGCAGCCTGGACGTCCTTCTCGAGTGCGCGGTGCGTCAAGAAGATGACCGAGCAGGCATCGCTGACGCCCGACTTGCCGTCCTCGACCTGGTTGATGAGCGAGATCGAGATGTTGTGCTTGGCAAAGATGTCGACCGTCTCGGACAGGGCACCTACGCGGTCGGCGACCTTCAGGCGCACATAGTACTTGGTCTGGAGTTCGTCCATGGGCTTAAAGGCGAGGTTGTGACCATAGGGCTCAATCTCGGGCAGCGGAGCCACGCCGCGGCTGATCTGCTCGGAGAGCGATAGGATATCGCCCACGACGGCGCTCGCGGTGGGGAAGGAGCCTGCGCCAGCGCCGTAGAACATGGTCTCGCCCACGGCGTCGCCTACCACGTAGACAGCGTTCATGGCGCCGTTGACCTTGGCGAGCATATGGTCTGCCGGGATGAGCGTGGGATGCACGCGGACGTCGACGCCGGCATCGGTGTTGCGGGCGATGCCCAGCAGCTTAATGGTGTAGCCGAGCTCGCGGGCCTGGGCAATGTCCTCGGCGCCGATGGTACGGATACCCTGCTGGTAGACATCGTCGGTGGTCACGCGGGTGCCAAAGCCGATGGAAGCGAGGATTGCCGTCTTGCTGGCGGCGTCGAAGCCGTCGACGTCGGCGGACGGGTCGGCCTCGGCATAGCCCTTTGCCTGGGCGTCGGCGAGCACGTCAGCGTAATCGGCGCCCTCGGCGTCCATGCGCGACAGGATGTAGTTGGTGGTGCCGTTGAGAATGCCAGCGATGGTCAGGATCTTGTTGCCCACCAGGTCGTGCTCGAGCGTGCTGACAATGGGGATGCCGCCGCCGCAGCTGGCCTCGCACTTAATCTGCACGCCGCACGCGCGCGCCTTCTCGGCGAGCGTCTCGACATGACGGCCCAGCAGGGCCTTGTTGGCAGAGACGACGTGCTTGCCGTTCTCGAAGGCGGTGGTGAAGATTTCGGTCGCGGGGTGCTCGCCGCCGATGAGCTCGACGACGATATCGACGGCGGGGTCGGTGACGACGTCGTGCCAGTCGCTCGTAAAGGCCTCGCGCTCAATACCGGCGGCTTCGGCCTGCTCCCAAGCAAGCGCGCAGGCGCGGGTCAGCTTAAGGTCGATGCCGTAGGCGGCCAGGTACTCATCGTGGTGGCTCTTGATCAGACGGGCCACGCCGCCGCCGACGGTTCCCAGACCGATGAGGCCGACGTTCACGGTGCGCAGGGGTTCGCTCATAGATAGCTCCTTCGTGCATCTTATGGATGGATTAACCACTTAAAGGTTGAGTGCATTCTAGCGTGAAGTGCGGGCGCGTGCTTGCCTGGCAGCGGGAGCAGCACAAAACGCCACCCCCGAAACGCTGCGGAAACATTGGAAACACGCTCGCTACAAACGAACTTCCGTAACAAACTGTCAACGTTTGCACCATAAGGTTTGCCCTGTACCGCAAGACGGCCGCACCGCGGCCAGCGAAAAGGGGGACACCATGTTTAGCATCAACAACGTACTTAACCGCAGGAGTTTCTTGGCTGGCGCCGCGGCGTTCGGTAGCACCGCGGCACTCGCTGGTTGCTCGTCGGGTGGCTCGGACGGCGGCTCCGCCGATGACGGCAAGACCTTCAAGATCGGTGTCATCGGCCCTCTGACCGGCGCCGCGGCAACCTATGGCGTTTCGGCCGAGAAGGGTGCCAAGCTCGCCGCTAAGGATTTTTCGACCAAGGACCTCAAACTCTCGCTTAAGTCCGAGGACGACGTCGCTGACGGCGAGAAGGCCATCAACGCCTTCAATACCTTGTGCGACTGGGGCATGCAGGCGCTCGTCGGCCCCGTCACCACCGGTGCCGCCGTCGCTGTCTCGGGTGAGATTGCCGACGATATGCTCATGGTCACGCCTTCGGCCTCGTCGCTCGACGTTACCAAGGATAAGACCACGGTTTTCCAGGTTTGCTTCACCGATCCCACCATGGGCGCCAGCGCCGCGAAGTTCTTGGCCGAGAAGTACGCGGATGCCAAGATCGCCCTGTTCTACAACTCCGGCGATACGTATAGCTCGGGCGTTGCCGACGCTTTTGCCGAGCAGGCCAAGGCGTCCAAGCTCGACATCGTCGATACCGAGACCTTTAAGGACGACTCTTCCACGAGCTTTACCAACCAGCTCACCAAGGCCAAGGAGGCCGGCGCCACGCTCATCTTTGCGCCGATCTACTACACGCCGGCGTCCGTTTTGCTCAAGAACGCCAAGGACATGGGTTACGACATGACCCTCATGGGTACCGACGGCATGGACGGCCTGCTCTCTGTGGAAGGCTTCGATACCTCTCTTGCCGAGGGCGTACTGCTCATGACCCCGTTTTCGGCTGACGATGAGAAGAATGCCGACTTCGTCAAGGCCTATAAGGATGCCTACGACGAGACGCCCAACCAGTTTGCCGCCGACGCTTACGATTGCGTCCACGCCATCGCCGAGGCTATCGATAGGGCGGGGATTGACATTTCGGCCGACGGTGCCGACATTGCCGGCGACCTTGCCAAGGCCATGCGCAAGATCAAGATCGAGGGCCTGACAGGCGAGCTGACGTGGAATGACGAGGGCCAGGTCGAAAAGCCCGCCACAGCCTATGTGATCCAGGACGGCAAGTACATCGCCGCCTAAGTGCGCATAAAGCGCGACCGGTGAGGCCGTTTTATTCAGGGCAGGGACGCCTGTAACAGAACGGAAACATTACTTTCACACAATAAAGTGGCATTACTGCATAAAGTAATAGAAATACGCAGAATTATGGATAAATGGACAAATCCAAAGAAAAGTTGAAATAATCGCCACTTTCCTTAACTAAAGCGTCTAGTATTTTGCGAACGCCGAACACGGCGAAGGATGGCCTGTCGGGTAACCGAAACCCGACGAGATTTGAGAGGAGAGCCGCATGTCGAGCCTCACCGGTAAGTCATTGAACCCTGTTATGAATCGCAGGAGCGTTATCGCGAGCGCAGCAGGTCTGGGGGCGATGTCCATTCTAGCTGGTTGCTCCTCCAACGGCGGCGACAGCGGTTCCGCTTCAAGCGACGCTTCGTTTAAGATCGGTACCATCGGCCCGCTGACCGGCGCCAACGCGTCCTACGGCAAGTCCGTTACCCAGGGTGTCGAGCTTGGCTGCAAGGATTTCTCGACCAAGGAGCTGCCGCTTGCCAGCAAGGCCGAGGATGACCAGGCCGACGGCGAGAAGGCCGTCAACGCCTTCAACACCCTGCTCGACTGGGGCATGCAGGCCCTCGTCGGCCCGACCACCACGGGTGCGTCGGTTGCCGTTGCCGCCGAGTGCGGTAACGACCCCAAGACGTTCATGATCACCCCGTCCGCGTCCTCCGAGGACGTCACCGACGGCAAGGATTGCGTCTTCCAGGTTTGCTTCACCGACCCCAACCAGGGTGTCAACGCTGCCAAGTTCCTGGCGCAGAAGTATGCGGACGAGAAGTTCGTGCTGTTCTATAACTCCGGCGACGCCTATTCTTCGGGCATCGCAGATTCCTTTAAGGCCCAGGCCGCTGAGTCCAAGCTCGAGATTGTTGACGAGGAGACCTTTAAGGACGACTCCGCCACGAGCTTTACCAACCAGCTGACCAAGGCCAAGCAGGCCGGCGCCACCATGATCTTTGCGCCGATCTACTACACGCCGGCGTCCGTCCTGCTCAAGAACGCCAAGGACATGGGCTACGACGTCAAGATGATGGGCTGCGACGGTATGGACGGCATCCTGGGCGTTGAGGGCTTCGATACCTCTCTTGCTGAGGGTCTGCTGCTCATGACCCCGTTCTCCGCCGACGACGAGAAGAACGCCGACTTCGTTAACGCTTACAAGGATAAGTACGGCGATACCCCCGACCAGTTTGCCGCTGACGCCTACGACGGCGTGCACGCGGTGGCCGAGGCCGTCAAGGAGGCCGGTCTTGGTGTCGACGCCGATCCGACCGAGGTCGCCGAGAAGCTGTCCAAGGCTATGCTCAAGATTACCGTTGACGGTCTGACCGGCAAGCTCACCTGGAACGATAAGGGCCAGGTCCAGAAGGAGCCCACGGCGTACGTCATCACCGACGGCAAGTACGTACAGGCCTAATTGGCCGCCTTACATAGAGCGGTTTTGATCCCAAGCAGGGGAGGTTTTGGCCTTCCCTGCTTGCTTGGTATCTAGGGACAGTGTAACGTCCCTGTTTCATACATTAACTGGAAACCTATTCGAAAGGGGGATGTGGAACATGACGGTCTTTATCCAATACCTGGTCAACGGCCTGTCCATGGGCAGCGTCTACGCCATCATCGCGTTGGGCTACACCATGGTCTACGGTATCGCCAAGATGCTCAACTTCGCTCACGGCGATGTCATCATGGTCGGTGCCTATGTCTCGTTCTGCGCCACGTCGTATCTCGGCCTCCCGGGCTGGGCATCTGTAGTTCTCTCTTGTGTGGCCTGCACGGTTCTCGGTGTTCTCATTGAGGGTCTGGCCTATAAGCCGCTGCGCCAAGCGGGCCCGCTGGCCGTTCTGATCACGGCCATCGGCGTGTCTTACTTCCTGCAGAACGCCGCGCAGCTTCTGTGGGGCGCCACGCCCAAGAACTTCACTTCGCTCGTCACCTTCCCGGTGCCGGAGTTCTTGGCCAAGTTTAACGTAAGCGCCGTCTCGCTCGTCACCATCGTCGCCTGCCTGGTTATCATGGCCGGCCTGATGTTCTTTACGGGTAAGACCAAGATGGGCAAGGCCATGCGCGCCGTGTCCGAGGACAAGGCCGCCGCTCAGCTCATGGGCATCAACGTCAACCGCACCATCTCGATGACGTTCGCCATCGGCTCCGCCCTCGCTGCCATCGCCGGCGTGCTCCTGTGCTCCTACTCGCCGGTCCTGCAGCCCACCACGGGCGCCATGCCTGGCATCAAGGCCTTCGACGCTGCCGTTTTCGGCGGCATCGGCTCCATCCCCGGCGCCTTTGTCGGCGGCATTCTCATCGGCATCATCGAGGCGATGGCGCAGGCTTATATTTCCACGAGCCTTGCCAACTCCATCGTCTTTGGTGTTTTGATCATCGTCCTGCTCGTCAAGCCTGCCGGCCTCTTGGGCAAGTACGTCCCCGAGAAGGTGTAGGTGAGCGTTATGAAGTTTCTTAAAGACAAGCAGACGCGTCACGTCTTTGTCACGTACGCCATGTGCGTTGTGGCGTTCGTCATCGTGTTCTTTATGCAGTCCAACCACATGATCCCGCGCATGATCGCCGGTCAGCTGGTTCCCATCACGGCCTATATCGTCATGGCCATCTCCCTTAACCTCGTCGTCGGCATCGCGGGCGACTTGTCGCTGGGCCACGCGGGCTTTATGAGCGTCGGTGCCTATACAGGCATCGTCACTGCCGTCGCGCTGGAGAGCACCGTTCCGTCCGATCCGATGCGTCTGATCATCAGCATTGTGGTCGGCGCTATCGCCGCTGCCATCTTGGGCTTCTTGATCGGTATCCCGGTCCTGCGCCTGAGCGGCGACTATCTGGCCATCGTGACCCTGGCTTTTGGCGAGATTATCAAAGAGGTCGTCACCTGCCTCATTGTGGGCGTCGATTCCCGCGGCCTGCATGTGATCTTTAACATCACGGGTAACTCCACGATCGACGACCTGCACCTGCTCGAGGACGGCACCGCCATCATCAAGGGCGCGCAGGGCGCATCGGGCGTGTCGACCTATTCGACCTTCCTTGCCGGCGCCATCCTGGTTATGGTCGCGCTCGTGATTGTACTCAACCTGGTTCGCAGCCGTACCGGTCGTGCCATTATTGCCGTGCGCGACAACAAGATCGCTGCCGAGTCTGTGGGCATCTCCGTCACCCAGTACCGCATGATCGCCTTCGTGGTTTCCGCCGCTCTCGCCGGCGCTGCCGGAGCCCTCTTCGGCGGTAACTTCTCGCAACTTTCCGCTACCAAGTTCGACTTCAACACGTCGATTCTGATTCTGGTGTTCGTGGTCTTGGGCGGTCTGGGCAATATGCGCGGCTCCGTCATCGCAGCGGCATTGCTCACGGTGCTTCCCGAGCTGCTCCGTCAGTTCTCGGACTACCGCATGCTCATCTACGCCATCGTGTTGATCCTGGTCATGGTCTTTACTAACAACCCGCAGCTCAAGGCGTTCTTCGCACGCATTAAGGACCGCTTTGCTTCCAAGAAGGAGGTGGCAGCCGATGCCCAGTAAGTTTGAGTTCAACAAGGGCAAGATGGTTCCGTATCCTTCTGGCGCCATCGTTCCCGACCGCGACCTGGGCGAGCGCCCGGCACTCGAGTGCATCCACTTGGGCATTGAATTTGGCGGCCTTAAGGCAGTCGACGACTTTAGCCTGACCATCGGTAAGACCGAGATCGCCGGTCTGATCGGCCCCAACGGCGCTGGCAAGACCACGGTCTTCAACCTGCTCACCAAGGTGTACCAGCCCACGCACGGCACCATCCTGCTCGACGGCGAGGACACCTCGGGCAAGTCGGTCTATCAGGTCAACCGCATGGGCATTGCTCGTACCTTCCAGAACATTCGCCTGTTCAACACCATGACGGTGGAGGACAACGTCAAGGTCGGTCTGCACAATCAGGAGCGCTACTCCGGTTTTGAGGGCGTGCTGCGCCTGCCGACGTACTGGAAGCACGAGAAGGCTGCTCACGAGCGTGCCATGGAGCTGCTCTCCATCTTTGATATGGAGCATCTGGCAAACGAGCAGGCCGGATCGCTGCCTTATGGCGCTCAGCGTCGTCTGGAAATCGTCCGCGCGCTTGCCACCAACCCCAAGTTGCTGCTGCTCGACGAGCCTGCCGCCGGCATGAACCCGTCCGAGACCGCGGAGCTCATGGAGAACATCGTCAAGATTCGCGACACCTTTGGCATTGCCATCATGCTCATTGAGCACGACATGTCGCTCGTCATGAACATCTGCGAGGGCATCTGCGTGCTCAACTTTGGTAAGGTCATCGCCAAGGGCACGGCCGAGGAGATCCAGAACAACGACGCTGTTATCGAGGCGTATCTGGGCAAGCAGGATAAGGGGGAGAACTAAATGGCAGAGCCGATGCTTTCCGTCTACAACATCAACGTCTGGTACGGCGCCATCCACGCCATCAAGGACATCTCCTTTAGCGTCAACGAGGGCGAGATCGTGGCCCTGATTGGTGCCAACGGTGCTGGCAAGTCCACGACGCTTAAGACCGTCTCGGGCCTGCTGCGCTCCAAGACCGGCTCCATCAAGTTTATGGGCGAGGACATTACCCATACGCCCGCTGATAAGCTGGTTGGTAAGGGCCTGGCTCAGGTTCCCGAGGGTCGTCGCGCCTTTTTGCAGATGACGGTTGAGGAGAACCTGGAGATGGGCGCCTATACGCAGCCCAAGTCCACGGTGACTCCGGGCCTGGAGCGCGTCTACGAGCAGTTCCCGCGCCTGAAGGAACGTCGTCGCCAGGTCGCCGGTACCCTTTCAGGCGGCGAGCAGCAGATGCTCGTTATGGGGCGCGCCCTTATGAGTAACCCCAAACTGCTTATGCTCGACGAACCTTCCATGGGTCTGGCGCCGATTCTGATCGAACAGATCTTCCAGATTGTCGAGGACCTGCACAAGGCTGGCACCACGGTGCTTCTGGTCGAGCAAAACGCGCAGATGGCGCTTTCCATCGCCACACGCGGTTACGTGCTCGAGACCGGCAAGATCACCATGACCGGCACCGGCCAAGAGCTCCTGCACGACGACAACGTCCGCAAAGCCTACCTCGGAGGCTAACCCACCTAACAAAAGGGGCGCTGACTATCTCAGTCAGCGCCCCTTTTTAAGTTGCGGTGAAATAGGGACTGAATACGGGCTCCAGAGGCCAAAAGAGTCCCTATTCCACCGCAACTTCATGGGGATGTGTGACAATGCCCGTCGGAAAACATCTGCTGTCTTTGGGGGTCTATCTATGCTGTACGAGTTTTGTGCCGAGAACTTTGAGCGGGTGCCGGCGGCTATCGATGCCGGTGCAAGGCGTATCGAGCTGTGCGACAACCTTGCCGTTGGTGGCACCACGCCTTCTGCCGGCGTTATCAGCGCTACAGTCAGCTATGCTCACGAGCATGACGCGCGAGTGATGTGCATGATTCGCCCGCGTGGCGGTGACTTTCATTACAACCAAGACGAGCTGCGCATGATGGAGATGGACCTGGGCCTTGCCGTAAGCGCCGGCGTTGACGGCTTGGTCTTTGGCTGCTGCAAGCCCTGCGCTGGCGGATGGGCGCTCGACGAGCTTACGTTGGGCGCCCTCGTGATGGCCGCGGGCTGCGCGACCGAGGAATGCAAGCGTGAGCCCATCGACATCACCTTCCACATGGCGTTTGACCAGCTCTCGCCCGAGGCTCAGCTCGACGCGATTGACACACTCGCCGACTGCGGCATCACACGCATCCTGACGCACGGCGGTGCCGCCGGCACGCCGATCGAGGACAACCTAGAGCATCTGTCGCGTCTTATCGAGTGTGCGGGCGACCGCTTGACCATCCTTCCCGGCGGCGGCATTTCCACGGCCAACCGCGATACCGTGGCGGCGGCACTGGGCGTCTCCGAGCTCCATGGCACCAAGATCGTACCGCTGGAGGTGTAGCCCGTGGCGCTTGTATTCGATGTTCAGCAGGCGAGCGGCAAGCCCGACGACAACCGTCGCCCCGGTACCGCGTGCCCCTTTTGCAACACGGAGGGGCTCACCGACATCATTCGCCGTGATGGCGATTGCATTTGGCTCGAGAATAAGTTCAAGACCCTGCGCGCCACCCGTCAAACCGTGCTGATCGAGTCGGCCGATCACGATGCCGACCTGGTGACCTATGAGCCGGATGAACTCCACCATGTGATGCGGTTTGCCCTGGGTTGCTGGCAGCAGATGATCGATTCACAGCAGTATCGCAGTGTGCTCATGTACAAGAACAAGGGTCCGCTCTCGGGCGGTAGTCTCGTTCATCCGCACATGCAGATTGTGGGTTTGGAGCAGGAAGACGGCTACACTTCGCTGACTTCTGCCAATTTCGAAGGCATCAATGTCTGGCAACAGGGGAGAATCTCGGTCAACATCTCAACCGAACCGATTATGGGGTTCTTTGAGGTCAATGTTTCAGCCCCGCAGGGAATCGCCGCCAGCGATGACACGAGAGACCAAGCCGAGGCGGATCTCTTCGCCGATGCGATCCAGGTAGCTCTGCGCTATATCCTGAACGAGCACCACGGTGGTCGCGCAGAGTCGTACAACCTGTTCTTCTATCACCTGGGCGGTCGGACCATTGCCAAGGCGCTGCCGCGTTGGGTGGTTTCGCCCTACTTTGTCGGCTATCGTTTGGCCCAGGTCAATGCTGAGACCACGCTCGATGTCGATGCGGAGCGACTCCGCGCACATCTGGAGGCGCTCGCATCGTAAAGTGAGCGCCCGCACACTGCGGACGGTTTAGCGCGCCATTGCATCGCGGCCGGCATCGACCCGCTTGCGCTGGGCGGCGCGCTCCTCGCCGGTCAGACGCTCAAAGAGATGCCCGATAAGCGAGGCGAGCACCTGCTGAAACAACGTTCCACACATGACGGGAAACACGACTTCGCCCGGAAAGTATTGCGTGGCGATGACGGCGCCCGAAGAGATGTTACGCATGCCGCAGGTAAAGCACATGGTAGTCGTCTCGCTATATGGCAGATGCAGCGCACGGGCGACCAGAAAACCGACGACAAAGCCGCTGATGGCGAAGGCCAAAATAAAGAGGGCGACTTCCAGGCGCACCGCGTTCATGTGCAGCACGTACTCGCTCATGGCGGTGGAGTTGGAGGCGATAACGCCCATCATCATGAATTTGCAGGCGGGCGAGAGCGCGGGGGAGAGCTTCTCGTGTCCCCATCCACGCGTGAGCTCGTTGATCACGATGCCGAGCACGGCGGGGATGGCGATCATAAAGGCCATGTCCTGCATCATGCTCGGCACATCGATCGAGACGGTGGCACCCAACAAGAGCTTAAGCGTGAGCGGAATCGTCACAGGGGAGATAACCGAGGACGTCAGGATGATGGTGAGCGCGAGCGGGCCGTTGCCGCCGAACATGCTGATCCACATAAAAGCGGTGACGGCCACGGGCACGCTGTACTCGAGCACGATGCCGCAGACAAGGTTGGGGTTGGAGCCAAAGAAGAGTGACCCTATGGCATACGCCGCGATGGGAATAAGCACTGCCGAGACCAGCAGCGCCAGAATCAGGTGCAGCGGACGGTGGAACACCTCGGCTACCTGGTGAAAGGTGTTGCTGAGCGCGCCCTGAAACGTCATAAAGGCGAAGAGGGCGGGAACAATGGGCTTGAGCACGCCGATCTGCTGGGGAAAGAGCACGCCGAGCGCCACGCAAATCGGAACGATGATCTGCATATGCCCCGCGAGGAACTTTCCCAGTCCAGCCCATTGCTTCATATATCCCGTGACTCCCTTTATCCTCGAACTCGTTTGTATGGATATGCTAGACGCTCGTATGCGTCCGTGCGGCTGAAACGCTCGATTATTTCGAGGCCATTACCGCCATCGTTTGCCGAAACCGCGGCGCACCGCGGCGTTTTGCGTCCGCGCTGCACGGTATAATAAATCCGTTCAACAGATCTGCCTGCCGAAGCGGGCATACACAGAGGACTCATCGCTATGAACCGTGAGAGGTATCGCGGCGACCTGCCCCTATCAGGGGTGGGTGCCTATGTCATCGCTTAAGACGACGCATCGCTGGGCGGTCGCTCAGCAAAACCCCGAGCTCGAAAAGGAGCTTTCGGCTGGTCTGGGCATTCCCGGGCTGGTGGCGCGCATTATGGTCGCGCACGGCATTGGCTCCATCAAAGAGGGCCAATTGTTTTTGACGCCTTCGCTCGATCGCGACTGGGCCGACCCACTCATTATCCCGGGCATGTCGGTCGTTGCCGACCGCGTCGAGCGTGCTATTCGCAACCACGAGCACATTGCAGTCTTTGGCGATTTTGACGTTGACGGTATTACGTCGACCTGCCTGTTGACCGAGGCGCTGCGCACGTTTGGCGCCGATGTCACGCCGTTTATTCCGCATCGCTTTGACGAGGGCTACGGTCTTTCGCGCGCGGCACTCGACCGCGTTAACGAGCTCGCTCGCCCCCAGCTGATCGTGACCGTCGATAACGGCATTGCCGCCAAGGAAGAGGTTTCCTATCTGGAGAGCCTGGGGATCGATTTGGTGGTCACGGACCATCACGAGCCCTCCGACCAGGTGCCGCAGGGTGTGCCCCTGACCGACCCCAAGCTCGAGGACGAGGGCCCCTCGCGCGAGCTTGCCGGTGCTGGTGTGGCGCTCAAGCTGGTGCAAGTCCTGGGTGAGCGCCTGGGCAAGCCGTCGTATTGGCGTTCGCTAATCGAGGTCGCGGCGCTGGGCACCGTGTCCGATATGATGCCGCTTACGCCCGAGAACCGCGCACTGGTCGCCGAGGGCATCCAGCAGATGCGCGTGACGGCCCGTCCCGGCTACATCGCACTTGCCGCGCTTGCCAAGGCGGACCTTTCGAGCATTACGGCGGATGGCCTGTCATTCTCGCTCATTCCCCGCTTAAACGCTGCCGGTCGCATGGCCGATCCCAAGCTGGCGCTCGACCTGCTGCTTGCCCGCAATCCCATCGAAGCAAGCGCGCTGGCGGCTGAGCTCGAGGAAATCAACCGCCAGCGCCGTGAGATCGAGGCGGAGCTCACGCGCGATGCCATGGCAAAGGTCGAGGAGACCTATGACGGCGGACGCGCGATCGTCGTGGGCGGCGAAGGCTGGCACGAGGGTGTCAAGGGCATCGTGGCAAGCCGTCTGACCAACCGCTATCACGTGCCGGCGCTGCTGTTCTCGATCGAGGACGGTATCGCGCGCGGTTCTGGTCGCTCGGTGGGCAAAGTTAACCTGTTTGACGCCGTCGAGCGCTGTTCCGACCTGCTGATTCGTCGCGGCGGACATGCCGGTGCGGTGGGTGTGACCATCGAGGCATCCAAGCTCGATGAATTCCGTCGTCGCCTTTCCGCCGTGCTATCGGAGATTCCCGCCGAGGACTTTGAAGACATCGACGAGGTTGCCGCCACGGTCGACCTTTCCGAGCTGAATATCGAGACTATAGAGCAGATTTCCCGTCTTGAGCCGTTTGGCCAGGGCAACAAGGTGCCGCTGCTGGCCGCCGAGGGCGTGACGATGTGCGATCGCGCCGTGGTGGGCAAAACCGGCGAGCACATGCGCTTTGTGGCGACCGATGGCGCCGCGAGCGTGCCGGCCATTATGTTCCGCGTGCCGCAAATCGATAAGCTCATCAACTGCGATAGCGCTGTCGACTTGGTGTTCGAGGCCGTTGCCGAGCATTGGCAGGGGCGTGTGAAGCCCAAGCTCATGATCAAGGATGTCTTGGTGCGCGATACCACGGCGTCCAATATCGACGATCCGGCATGTGAACTTCGCCGCGGCGTGCAACCGGCGGATTCTGGCCTGCGCCTGGAGTCGCGTAAACGCGAGACGCTCGCCCAGCTTTCTTATGCTGAGCTCACGCGCTCGCTTATCCATAGCTTTATCGGCTCGAACCAGCCGCACCGCGCGCAGGTCGAGGCGCTCGATGCCCTGGCCGATCACCAAAGTGTTCTGGCCGTTATGGGAACGGGGCGCGGCAAGTCGCTTATCTTCCACGTGCATGCCGCGCGCGAGGCGGTCCTTCGCGGGCGTGCGAGCATCTTTGTCTATCCGCTGCGCGCGCTCGTTGCCGACCAGGCCTATCACCTCTCGTCGACGATGGCAGCGCTTGGCATTGGCGTTGGCGTGCTGACCGGCGAGACCGTGGAGGCCGCACGCGATGACGTGTTCGCCGGTCTAGCTTCGGGCCGCACCGGTATCGTGCTCACGACGCCCGAGTTCCTGTCTATCCACCGTGACCGCTTTGCGCGTTCGGGCCGCATCGGCTTTGTCGTTATCGATGAGGCGCATCATGCCGGTCTTGCCAAGGGCGGCGACCGCAGCGCCTATCTCGACATGCCCGATATCCTCAAAGCCCTGGGCGACCCGGTCGTTATGGCTGCGACGGCCACCGCGACGGCTCCGGTTGTGGCCGAGCTTGCCCGCATGTTGCCGATCACTCGCACGGTGGTCGACGAGACGGTGCGCGAGAACCTGCGGCTCGAGGACGACCGCGATCTTGCAAGTCGCGAGAACCGTTTGGTGTCGATTGTGGCGACGGGGGAAAAGACCGTCATCTACGTCAATTCGCGCGACCAGTCCGTGGCGCTCGCCAAGACGTTGCGCAAGCGTGTGCCCGATTGCGCAACCCATATCGCGTTCTATAACGCGGGGCTTGTGCGTTCCGATCGCCGTCGCGTGGAGGAAGCATTCCGAGACGGCAGCCTCAGCTGCATCGTCTCGACATCTGCCTTTGGCGAGGGCGTCAACCTGCCCGATATCCGCCATGTCGTGCTCTATCACATGCCGTTTGGCGGCATTGAGTTTAACCAGATGAGCGGCCGTGCCGGTCGCGATGGCCAGCCCGCCGTGATCCACCTGC
>UQXB01000042.1:0-18068 GCA_900544935.1 uncultured Collinsella sp. | reverse complement strand
GGTCAGAAGTTCAAATCTTCTAACGCCCACCAAATGTTCGCAGCTCAGAGGCTATATCCTCTGGGCTGTTTTGTTTTGCCACCAAGCACGCCGCCAATATAAGCCACCAAATATTGATCCAAGGTCTGTACGCGATGGTCTTCGCATCCCGTAGAGGTGCCGGCAGATTGCATACGTCCTGGCCGATCGTGACCGCAACATGTTGGTCAAGCATAATCTTTTGGATTCTTTTGGCGTGAGCGACTTGATTTTGGTAGGATTTGTCAGCGGCTTGACTAAGGGGGTTTTATAACTGCCATGCAGGTAGCCGTGTTGGTAGCGTTTTACCGACTTGCCAAGAACCCCTCATTTTTAATGCGTCTGCAAAATGACTAATTGCTTTGACCTGCTGAAACACTATATGTTGTGTTTGACCTAAAAAAAGAATACAGGATATAGATGCCTCTTTGTCGTATGATAGATGGCGGACAGAGAACGAAGACCTTAACTGCCTCTTTTGAACGTGTCCTTGAGCCGCTTGATCGGCTCCAGGGAATGTCCGCATGGAGGCTTATGGTTTATCGAGAACACAGATTGCGCGACGGCGCCGCAAGACAGGGGCAAGCCCTGCCAGGTATCGTTTGGCTCTGAAGCGCGATGAGGCTACGATACGAAAGAGGCAAGAGGATGAAGATCATCAAGCGCAGCGGCACCGAGGTTGTCTTTGACATCGATAAGATCGTCAATGCCATCCGCGCCGCAAACTTGGAGGTCGAGGAGAGCTCTCGTCTTACCGACCGCCAGGTGGTTTACGCGGCACAAAACGTCGCCGAGGCATGCGAGAACGCGGGCCACACCGTGTCGGTCGAGGAGATTCAGGATCTGGTCGAGGACGAGATCATGCGTCTCGACTGCTACGAGGTCGCTCGCCATTACATCATCTATCGCTATGTTCAGAGCCTGAAGCGCCAGAAGAACACGACCGACGACAAGATTCTGTCGCTGATTGAGTGCAACAACGAAGAGGTCAAGCAGGAGAACTCCAACAAGAACCCGACCGTCAATTCCGTTCAGCGTGACTACATGGCCGGCGAGATCTCCAAGGACCTGACCCAGCGTGTGCTGCTGCCCCAGGAGATTGTGGATGCTCACAATGAGGGTCTGATCCACTTCCATGATTCGGACTACTTTGCCCAGCACATGCATAACTGCGACCTGGTGAACCTGGAGGATATGCTCCAGAACGGTACTGTTATCTCGGGTACGCTGATTGAGAAGCCGCACAGCTTCTCGACCGCCTGCAACATCGCGACGCAGATCATCGCCCAGGTTGCTTCCTCCCAGTATGGTGGCCAGTCGATTTCGCTGACCCATCTTGCCCCGTTCGTCGAGGTGAGCCGTCAAAAGATTCGCGTCGAGGTCGCCCGCGAGCTCGAGGAGCTCGGCGTTTCCGCATCTCCCGAAAAGGTCCGCGAGGTTGTTGAGGATCGCCTGCGTGACGAGATCCGTCGCGGCGTTCAGACGATTCAGTATCAGGTCGTGACCCTTATGACCACCAACGGCCAGGCGCCGTTCGTGACGGTCTTTATGTATCTTAACGAGGCCCGTACGCCTCAGGAGAAGCACGACCTTGCCATGATCGTGGAGGAGACGCTTCGCCAGCGCTACGAGGGCGTTAAGAACGAGGCCGGCGTATGGATCACCCCGGCATTCCCCAAGCTTATCTATGTACTCGAGGACGATAACGTTCACGAGGATTCCCCGTACTTCTACCTGACCCAGCTGGCTGCCAAGTGCACTGCCAAGCGTATGGTGCCCGATTACATCTCCGAGAAAAAGATGCGCGAGCTCAAGCTGTCGAAGGGCGAGACCGCGGGTAACGGCGACTGCTATACCTGCATGGGCTGCCGCAGCTTCTTGACGCCCGACCGCTCGGGCAACGGCTTTAACAACGTTGCCAACGCGCTAAACTACGACCCGAACAAGCCCAAGTACTATGGTCGCTTTAACCAGGGCGTCGTGACCATCAACCTGCCCGATGTCGCGCTGAGCTCGCATCAGGATATGGATAAGTTCTGGAAGATCTTCGACGAGCGCCTTGAGCTGTGCCACCGTGCCCTGCTGTGCCGTCATGAGCGCCTGATGGGTACGCTTTCTGACGCCGCACCGATTCTGTGGCAGTACGGCGCCCTCGCTCGTCTGAAGAAGGGCGAGACGATCGACAAGCTGCTCGTGGGCGGTTACTCCACCATTAGTCTGGGTTATGCCGGCCTGTACGAGTGCGTCAAGTACATGACGGGCCACAGCCACACCGAGAAGGAGGGCACGCCGTTTGCCATGGCCGTCATGCAGCGCATGAACGACAAGTGCGCCGAGTGGAAGGCCGAAAGCGATATTGACTTCTCGCTGTACGGTACCCCGCTTGAGTCGACGACCTACAAGTTCGCCAAGTGCCTGCAGCGTCGTTTTGGCATCATCCCGGGCGTGACGGACAAGGGCTACATCACCAACAGCTACCACGTCCACGTGTCCGAGGAGATCGACGCCTTCGATAAGCTTAAGTTTGAGGGCATGTTCCAGCAGCTTTCGCCGGGCGGTGCCATCTCCTACGTCGAGGTTCCCAACATGCAGGACAACCTCAAGGCTGTCATTCGCGTGATGCAGTACATCTACGACAACATCATGTACGCCGAGCTCAACACCAAGAGCGACTACTGCCAGGTGTGCGGCTACGACGGTGAGATCAAGATTGTCGAGGATGACGGCAAGCTGGTGTGGGAGTGCCCTAACTGCGGCAACCGCGATCAGGAGAAGATGAATGTTGCCCGTCGCACGTGCGGCTACATCGGTACCCAGTTCTGGAACCAGGGCCGAACCGAGGAGATCCGCGACCGCGTGCTGCATCTCTAATACCGCTCCGGGGCTGAGCCGGGAGGGCCGCTTGGGCATTTGCTCGCTATTTCGGACAGTCCTGCGCAAGACGAAGGCCACATTAAGTGGCCTTCTTTGCGTGCGGAACTCATATCGAGCAAAAGCCCAAGCGGCCCTCTCGGCTCAGCCAAGTTGACGTAGCTGAGATACGGCATGCGGTCTGCTCACTCCTCGAAGTTCTAAGCGGAAATGAGTTGACTTGCAACAACGCTTTGCTTGCGATGGCGGTTGAGTTGCAACAAGGTTTTTATTGGACCTCGAACCCTATACTCGATGTTCGCTTCGTTCATTGAGTTACCCTTTGCATGAGGCCGGGACATATCGTCCCGCCCGCAGTTTCGCAGGCCGAAGGCCGAGAATGTTTGAGGACGGGATGATATGTCCCGGCCTCCCGGGAGAGTTACCTATGAATTACGCGAACATTAAGTATTTCGACATTGCTGATGGGGAAGGCGTTCGTACTTCTCTGTTTGTGAGCGGGTGCCGTCGTGGGTGCAAGAACTGCTTTAACTCTGTCGCGTGGGACTTTGCTGCGGGTGAGCCGTTCGATCGTGCCGTCGAGGACAAGATTATCGAGAGCCTCGACCATCCCTTTATCGATGGCCTGACGATTCTGGGCGGCGAGCCTATGGAGCCCGAGAATCAGGCGGGGCTTGTTGACTTTATCGAACGCGTGCGTGCGGCCTATCCCGCGGGGTCGGGCAAGACCATTTGGTGCTTTACCGGCGACGTGCTCGAGGAGCTTATGCCGGGTGGTCGTCACCATACCGAGGCGACGGACCGTATCCTTGCCTGCCTCGATATGTTGGTGGATGGCCCGTTTGTTCAGGATCTGTACGATATCTCATTGCGTTTTAGGGGCTCGAGCAATCAGCGCGTGATTGATATGAACGCCACGCGCGCCCGTGCTGTGCGCGAGGGCGTTGCGCTTTGCGACGCTGTGGAGCTTTGGCGGGACGATCCGGTCTATTCGACCCATACTATGTAGCTTGTGGCCGATGCCAAAGGGCGTGGTACCATAGCGCGAACGCAAAATCGGAAAAGTGAGGCCCAGATGGTCGATCAGGAAAAAGTCGAGGCCGCCATTAAGCTGTTGCTTGAGGGCATAGGCGAGGACCCAACTCGTGAGGGCCTGCTGGAGACCCCGGCGCGCGTTGCCCGTATGTATGGTGAGATCGCCGGTGGTATGGACCAGAGTGCCGAGGAGCACCTGTCCAAAACCTTTGCCGTCGCTTCGAACGATTTGGTTATCGAGCGCGACATCACGTTTTACTCGCTGTGCGAGCATCATCTGCTGCCGTTTTACGGCAAGGCTGCCATTGGCTATATCCCCAACGGCCGTGTCGCAGGGCTTTCTAAGCTTGCCCGCACGGTAGAGGTCTACGCCCGTCGTCTGCAGCTGCAGGAGCAGTTGTGCGCACAAGTTGCCGATGCCCTCATGGAGTATCTCGCTCCCCAGGGAGCGATTGTGCTCATGGAAGCTGAGCATATGTGCATGACCATGCGCGGCGTGCAAAAGCCTGGCACCAAGACCGTGACGCTCGCTCGTCGCGGCGTCTTTGAGGCCGATCCGGCGCTCGAGGAGCGATTCTTTAGGATGCTGGGACGCTAACTATGAGAGTCGTCAACGACTTTACATCGAATACTGACGAGGGAACGCCGCGTCGCGGTTTTATGGCTTCGGGCCTGGCGCCTTTTGGTGCCATGCCTCGCATTGATTACATCTGTGCCAACGGTCTGTTCCGGCGGCACCTGGGCAGCATTGCACAGTTGGAATCGGGGCGCATCTTCTGCCGCCACGGTATTGACCATCTTCTCGATGTCGCTCGCATTATGTGGATCAAGAATCTTGAGGAGCAGCTCGGATTTGATCGAGAGGTCATCTATGCCACGGCACTTCTTCACGATATCGGCAAAGATGAACAGTATGAATCGGGTATATCCCATGATGTTGCAAGCGAACGCGTCGCTGATGCGATTCTCGGCGGTATGCCCGATGACGTAGCGTTTGAGCCGGCCGATGCCGCAGCCATTAAGACGGCCATTCTGGGCCATCGAAAGCTGCGCGTGAACAGCCAACCGCTCGAGCGCCTGCTCTATGCAGCCGACAAAGCGTCGCGCGCCTGCTTTGCATGCCCCGCGCGCAATGCTTGCAACTGGAGCGATGATAAAAAGAACCTGTCGATTCGCGTGTAGTTAGTTTACGCGGTCGGGGTTCTAAACGAAGGAGACGATCGCGATGAGCAACAAGAAACTGCCCGAGAATGCAACCAAGACTGAAGGCGCCGAGCTCGCCCGCCGTGGAAGGGGCGAAATATCCACCGCAACGGCGGTGCCCCACGTGAACTATGACGATCTGCGCCATGCCGACCGCATCACCGTTGAAGGTCTTGAGGTTTTTGCTAACCACGGCGTGTATCCCGAAGAGAACGCGCTGGGCCAGAAATTCATCGTGTCCTTGGTACTCTATGCTGACCTGCGTGCAGCGGGAGAGCACGATAACTTGGACGCCTCGATTGACTACGGCTCGGTGTGCCACGATGTCGATGGCTATCTGCGCGAGCATACGTTTAAGCTCATCGAGGCGGCAGCTGAAGGTACGGCCCAGATGCTGCTGCGCCGTTATCCCTCGCTGCTTGGTGTGCGCATCAAGCTCGATAAGCCGTGGGCGCCTGTTGGCCTGCCCTTGGCAAGCTGTGGCGTCGAGATCGAGCGTGTGCGCTAACCGGTTCTAATACGTCTCTATGGGTGGCTGCTTGAGCCGCTGCGACAGAGCCCTGTTGTTGGGGCAGTACGTGTCGAGCAGCGCGTGAAACCGATGATTGTGGCTCGGCTCGAGCAGGTGGACGAGCTCGTGGGCGACAACCATGTCAAGGCACTCGACGGGGTAGGCGGCAAGTTCTCGTGCGATGCGAATGGCGCCGGTTTTGGGCGTGCATGATCCCCAGCGCGTTTTCATGCTGCGCACGGAAACGCGGGAAACGGCGACACCCATTGCGATTTCGTATGCGTGCACCATATCACGCAGCGCCGATGTGACT
Source organism: uncultured Collinsella sp. (assembly GCA_900544935.1). Taxonomy (GTDB): domain Bacteria; phylum Actinomycetota; class Coriobacteriia; order Coriobacteriales; family Coriobacteriaceae; genus Collinsella. Next base: position 12,117 of record UQXB01000042.1, on the reverse strand, counting down.
TCGGACGTATAGAGCTGGTCAATATGGGCTTGGATCTCACTGGGCGTTAAGCCGTCGAGGGTCGCATTCCACTTGGCCTGCGGACGTTCGTCTGGCTCGTCGGCACCCATAAAACTTGCGAAGGTGGCCTGCTTGGGCCGCGGTGCGGGTGATGCAAAGTTGTGATCGAGTGCGTCCTGTACCGTGATGGGCTTGCCCCAAAGCGCAATGATGGACGAGGGGCTGAGCGGCTCTCGTGCCGTCGCCTGACGTTGCTCGCGCTGGGCAAGCCGGCTGATAATCCAGGCGCTGTTGCGCTTCACAAACGCTTCGATGCGCTCGCGACTGGCGCCGAGCGGTGCGCTGGCGTGGACCTCACCGCTCGATGTGACGCGTAGGTTGAAGTTCTTGACGCGCTTTTTGGTAACGACGACGGGGATGGGCGTCCCATGCGGTCGGGATACGGAAATCGTAAACTGCTGCGTCAAAAGCGGTCCTTCAGATTGGGGACGGGCCGGCATGTCAACCGTTCGGCATGCCGACCTGCTCAAGGGATGTGAAATTAATAACGCTCAAAGAAGGCAAGCGCGTTGTCGCTGCAGAGCTTTTGCATCACGGTCTTGCCAAAATGCTTGGAAAGCATGTTCTGGAACTCGGGCATCTTGCTGGCATCGGAGAGGAAAGCGGGCACCGTGGCACCGTCCCAGTCGCCGCCGAGTGCGATGACGTCCTCGCCGCCCAGGTCGAGCCAGTGCTCGATATGTGCCGCTAGCTGGTCGAAGGTGACGTCTGCGGCGGTCTTGTCGGTTGCGTCGTTGGAAAGGAACTCGCTGCAGTAGTTGAGGCCGACGATACCGCCCATGTCGCGAATGGTGCGGAACTGGTCGTCGGTAAGGTTGCGTTTGACGCCGCAAACCGCACGGGAGTTGGAGTGGCTGGCGACGAAGGGACGCGTGGCGTGGGCGACAACCTCGTCAAAGCACTCATCGTTGAGGTGGGAGACGTCGAGTACCATGCCGGCGTGCTCCATCTGCGTAAGTGCCTCGATGCCGGCGCCGGTGAGGCCGGCGTGGGTGTCGTGGCCGCTCGCGAGCGGCCCCTGCGCATTCCAGCTGAGTGACGACATAAGCACGCCCAAGCTCTTGAGCACCTCGATCAGCGCGGGGTCCTCGGCAAAGAACGTGGCGTTTTCGATGGTGTGGATGCAAGCGACCTTGCCGTCCTTGAGCGCGGGGCGAATGTCTGCGGCGCTGCGCACGTTGACCATACGGTCGTGGTTGAGCATTGCCTGGCCGCTCATATGCGCCATGATCTGCGCCTGGAAGCGCGCGGCGTGGGCGGTGGGAATCTCATCGGGGACAAACGTGGCGAAGCACTGTGCCCACGGCGTGTTGCCGATCTTTGCGAGCGAGATGGCACAGGCGTTACCCTCGATGAGGTCGAAATCTTGCGGATGCGTTTCGTCGCCGGGGAAATAACCGTCGGTGCCGGCGGTAAAGCGCAGGTCGAGATCGAGCGTGGCCCAGCCGATTCGGTCGGCGGTGTCGCAGTGTAGGTCAAATACGGGATATGCCATGGTTCCTCCGGTTGCAGCGTTTCTTTGCAAACTGTCTTCAAATTGTATGACTAGGGTATAGTTAGCGCCATATGTTCATGGCGGCCCGTGTTGTGCGCCGCCCTTATCACGGAGGTTTCCATGTCCAACCAGGGCAAGAAGGTCAAGACTCATTATCGCGGCACGCTCGACGACGGCACGCAGTTCGATAGCTCCTACGATCGCGGTGAGCCGCTGGAGTTCACCTGCGGCGCCGGCCAGATGATCAAGGGCTTCGACGCCGCTGTTGTCGACATGCAGGTGGGTGAGAAGAAGACCGTGCACATTCCTGCTGCCGATGCCTACGGCGAGCACAATCCCGAGATGGTTCTGACCTTCCCGGCCGAACAGGTTCCCAACATCGAGCAGATTGAGAAGGGCATGAAGCTCTTCTTGTCCACGCCGAGCGGTATGCCCGTCCCCGCCGTGGTCATCGATGTAACGCCCGAGGCCGTGACGCTCGACGCCAACCACGAGCTGGCCGGTAAGGACCTCAACTTTGATATCGAGCTCGTCGAGGTCGAGGGTTAGAGTATGCCTGAACGCTTGGTTTCGACGACATGCTTGGGAAATCTCAACGATCCGTCCTATGAACTCCTGCTTCGCCGGAAGTTGGGCGGCGTCTTTGAAGTTGACGATCTGCTGCTCGATTGGGACCAGGCTGATGTATACGCGTTTGTGGGCGTGACGGAGCTGGGGCGCACGGTCGATGTTCGGCTGGATACTGCCGACGGCGGTCGTCTTGCCGACGGCGACGTGCTCGCCATTGACCGTTCGGGCATGGTGCCCGTGGCGGTTGTCGTGCGCTTGCGCAGCGCCGAGGTTTATTTGGTCGAAGTTGACCGCATGGACCCGATTGCGCTCGCGCATTCGTGCTGGGAGATCGGCAACATGCATGCGCCGCTCTTCCGGGGCGACTCGGACGAGCATACTGTGCGCATGTATACGCCGGTGCAGCCTGTTTTGGGCCGCATGCTCCGGGGTGTCGAGGGTGTTCGGCTCTCGCTGGTTACCCGTGAACTCGATGCGGACCGGCGCTTTGCGTCGAGTGCGGCGGAGGTCGTCGTGAGCATGGCTCCCGACTTTACCATCGTAAAAAAGGCGCGCGGCTAAGCGCGCGTATGCGCAAGACGGGCTTTGAGGGGCGACCGATCAAGGTCCGTCTTGCTGTTGATATGAGGCTTTGGGGGAAGCATATGGGTCTTGAGGGAATCAAACTGATTGCATGCGATTTGGACGGCACGTTGCTGCATCCGGGGGAGCGCGAGCTGCGTTCCGAGGCCTTTGAGCTTATCGATGAGCTGCATCGTCGTGGTATCGTGTTTATGCCGGCGAGTGGCCGTCAATATGCGAGCTTGCGCTACCTGTTTGCCCCGGTGGCCGATGAGCTCGCCTATGTATGCGAAAACGGAACCCTGGTGATGAGCGAGGGGCGTGCCGTCGTCAAGCGTTCCATGGAGCGTAGCCTTGCTATGGTTATCGCGAATACCGTGGTTGCGTATCCCCATACCGACATGACCCTTTCGTGTGAGGGGCACATCTACACCATGAGCGGCAACGATGCGTTCGTCGACCATTTGCGCTATGTGGTCCACTGCGATGTGGCGGTGGTCGACCGTCCCGAGGACATCGACGAGGATGTCATTAAGATTGGCTTCCAGACGCCCGAGGTGGATTATCCGGCGGCCCGGGAGTATTTCGAGCGCCTCTTTGGCGACCGTGTCGATGTGATGACGTCAGGAACCGCATGGACGGACCTTATCGGTTTCGGTTCGGGCAAGGGCTCCGCGCTTGTCGATTACGGTCGTGTCCTGGGGATTTCGCCCGATGAGATGATGGCATTTGGCGACAATGAGAACGATCGCGACATGCTCAACGTCGTGGGCCATCCCTATCTGATGGAGAGCTGCAACCCCACCATGCGCGGTATCAACGATCGCGTCCGTTACGTGCACACGGTCGAAGAAGAACTGCACCGCCTGCTCGCCGAGTAGGTTTTCGGGACATGCCTAGAAATGTACTGTTTGCTGCAAAGCGCGGAAAGGTGGATTTTAAGGCATGTCCCGAACATCTACCGGCAGTCGGGGCAGAGACCCTCGAAGATGGTGTAGTGCGACGTGACGTGCCAGCCGATTTGCTCGGACGCTTTGGCGTCGAGCTGGGCATCGAAGGGGAGCGGTACGTCGATGACGCGGCTGCACGAGGTGCAGATGATATGCGCATGCGGCTCGATCGTGCGATCGAAGCGGCTGCCGCCCGGCGTCTTGATGGAGAGGATCTCGCCGGCGTCGGCCAAGAGATTGAGATTGCGGTAGACCGTACCGCGGCTGATTTTGTCATCCTGCGCGCGCACGGCGTTGTAGATTTCGTCGGCGGTGGGATGGTTATAGCTTTGGCGCACGGCGTCAAGAACCAGCTTTCGCTGCCTGGTATTCCTTCTTTGCACCGCCATGCGCCTCGCCTCTTTTCTATCAACGGTCGTAAGTAAATGATACCGTATTTAGCACACAATACTAATAATGAGGACTGAAACCGTCTTCATTGGCAAGTGGGGCTCGGGCCTGAGCGTCTATGAGGCGAAAACGCGTTCCCATGCGCTCGTAGGAGGCATGAAGCGCCTCGAGATGAGATAGGATATTTGCCGGAGCTCCCTGTATCTCCATCTCGACTGAGCCGTCTTCCATGTTACGCACCCAGCCGGTGAGTGCGCGTGCCTGCGCGAGGTTGGTGTTGGTAAAGCGAAAACCAACGCCTTGGACTTGCCCCTCCCAGCGCAGGAAATAGCGCAGGGGAGTGTCTTGAGTGGCCTCGTCGCTTGCGAGCACAGTAAGCCTGCGGCGCAGCTCGAGCTCGACGTTTGATGGTTTTTGAGGCTCTCGACTGCCGCCGGTGACGCTGGAGAAGAACGTATCGAAGAGGCCCATCGCTATGCCTGCTTGCCTGCGTCGGCCGGGAAGGTAATGCCGGCCTGCTGGCGCACGGCATCCATGATGCGTAGTGAGACGAGTGTGACATCGCGGTAGTGGCCAAGCTCTTGGCGTCCCGCCGGGGTCTCCCAAATCTCTTCCTTGACGTTATCGATGCCGCCGATGGCGGTGATGAAGTCTGTGAGTTCGTATTCCATAGTGTTGCTCGATTTGGGCAGGTCGAGCACGCGGCCGTTGTCGCCCTGTTCGCGCGGCGCCTCGGTCGCCGAGCCGCGTACGACGTCGCCGCGATAGTCGATGCGGACGTTGCGGGGCGTGGACAGATGGTCGATCTGGATAGTGCCACGCTCGCCTTCGATCTGCGAGGGCAGCAGGTCATTCGTAATTTTGGAGTGCGCGAGCTCGACGGAGATACGGCCACCGCCGTAGCTGGCGAGGATGGAACCGCAGCCGTCGATGGGGCCGTGCGTGAGCTGTCGCGTGGTGGGATCGAGCAGGGTGGTCATGCTCGTAAGGCCGGAGGGCATGCCGAAAATCTCGACCATGGGCTCGACGGTGTAGACGCCAATATCCATGAGGGAACCCGAGGCCATATTGCAGTCGAAGATATTGGTGGCGCGTCCCGCGAGAATCTCGTTGTAGCGCGAGGAATATTTTCCAAAGCGCAATGAGGCGCGGCGGATGGGGGCGATCTCACCCAGGGCGTCCTCGATGGCGTGGAAGGCGGGATCGTGGAGGGGACGCATGGCCTCGAGGGCCACGACACCTGCTGCCTCGGCAGCGCGGAAGACTTCCAGCGCTTGCGCCTCGGTGGCGCAGAAGGGCTTCTCGACGATGACGTGCTTGCCACCGGCGATGCAGGCAAGGGCCTGCTCGTAGTGAAGTGCGTTGGGGCTGCCGATATAGACGGCGTCGACGTCGGCGGCTGCCGCGAGCTCATCGAGTGAAGTAAAGTTTCGCTCGCCACCGCGCTCGGCGGTAAAGGCAGCACCGCGATTGGCATCGCGCGAGAGCGTGCCCACAAACGCGGCTTGGTCGTTGGCGTTGACGACCTGGATAAAGTCGTCGGTAATCATGGATGTGCCGATGGTCGCTATACGCAGCATGTATCCCCCTCGTGCCGTTCGGTTTACAGGATGAGTGTAGCGCGAAGGGGCAGGAAATAGCGTACGAAAACGCCGTTACAGGTCGCTCTCGTTAAAGCCGGTGTCGATATCGAGGTTGCTGCCGTCGGCCGCCGTGGTGGCGAGCTCGTCGCAGCGCTCGTTGAGCTCATGGCCGGCGTGACCCTTAACCCAGATGAACTCAACCTTGTGCTTGCTCTTTGCGGTGAGTAGGCGCTCCCACAGATCGCGGTTCTTGACGGGCTGCTTGTTGGCGGTCTTCCAGCCGCGTTTTTTCCATCCGTCAATCCAGTGCTTGTTGAAGGCGTTAACGACGTACTGCGAATCGGAATGGACTTCGACGTCGCAGGGGCGGTTGAGCGCCTCGAGTGCCACGATAACGGCCATGAGCTCCATGCGGTTGTTGGTGGACTTGGCGTAGCCGCGCGAAAGCTCAGAGGTGAAGGTCTTGCCGGCGGGGTTGGTGTATTTGAGCACGGCGCCGTAGCCGCCGCGTCCCGGATTTGATCGGGCCGAGCCGTCGGTATAGATGATGACCTTCACATGGTTCCTTTCGTTGGGTACGTTTCGCGTGAGTGACCATTGTAGCGCCATGCCCGCCGGGGGCTAGCAATCTACGATTTCTACCCCGTCTTCCGACAGTTGGTTGGCATGGATGATGCGGTTGAGCTCGTCGAGGTATTGCTGCAAGAGGGGAGAGGGCTTGCGGTCGTCATGCATGATGTAGCCCACATGCATCGTCGGGGCGTCTGCCAGGGGGATCGAGGCCATGCCCCACTGCATTTCGCTGGAGAGTACGCCGGTCGACAGCGCATAGCCGTTCGAGGTGATAAGCAGGTTGGTGAGCGTCCCGCGGTCGGATACGCGGATATTGCGGTTGCAGGGAATATAGCTAAACGGTTCCTCGGCGTAATAGAAGGAGTTCGAGGTGCCTTGCTCAAAGCTGTAGCGCGTATAGGGCGTGAGGTCGGCAAGGGACAGCTGCGAACGGCGTGCGAGCGGGTGGCGTTCGCTGACGAACACGTGGACTTTTGCATCAAAGAGGGGATGAAAGCTCGCTCGGGCATCGGTAAAGGCCTTCTGCAAGACACGGGTATTAAAGTCATCCAGATAGAGGATGCCGATATCGCTGCGAAACGCGCGCACGTCGTCGATAATCTGCGCTGTGGTGGTCTCGCGCATGATGAACTCGAACTTGCTGTCGCGGCAGCGCTCGACTACGTTGACAAAGGCCTCGACCGAAAAGGCGTAGTGTTGGGCGGAAATGGCGAGGCGGGCTTGCGGGGTACCGCCGTCCTCGTAGCGGGCCTCGAGCATGTCGGCCTGCTCTACGACCTGGCGTGCATAACCCAAAAGCTCGGTGCCGTCGTTGGTGAGTGCAACACCGCGGCTGGAGCGCGTAAAGATTTCGATATGAAGTTCCTGCTCCAGGCTTTTGACGGCATTGGAGATATTGGACTGTGCCGTATAGAGGCGCTGGGCTGCGGCGTTGATCGAACCGGACTCTGCCACGGCGATCAAAAAGCGAAGCTGTTGGAGGGTCATCGGCGCCCGTCCTTTCGAGTGTTATCTATAAAACCGATAACAGGTTAGCGCTTTAAAGTGATTGACCGAGGAAAACAATGCTCGTACTATTCAAAACACACAAAGACGGTAGGTAATTAAGCCAACTACGGAACCGGGATGCGAAAGGAGGCCCGCATATGAATTGCTTACCAAGACGAATGCCGGGCTCCTGTTTGCGCCCGTCGGCGTGATCAGGAGACAGCGACTCACTTCTCTTACTCTTATTACTTTTGTTCGATCAAGGAGATCATCATGAGCCAGTTTATCAACAACCCCGAGCACACCTTTGGTTTCGATACCCTGCAGCTGCACGTTGGCCAGGAGAGCGCCGATCCTGCATCCGACTCCCGCGCCGTGCCTATCTACCAGACCACGAGCTATGTGTTCCGCAACTCCCAGCACGCCGCCGACCGCTTTGGTCTTGCCGACGCCGGTAACATCTACGGCCGTCTGACCAACTCCACCCAGGGCGTCTTCGAGGACCGTATCGCCGCCCTCGAGGGTGGCGTGGCAGGTCTTGCCGTCGCCTCCGGTGCTGCTGCCATCACCTATACCCTGCAGGCTCTTGCCCAGGCCGGTGACCACGTGGTGGCTCAGAAGACCATCTACGGTGGCTCCTACAACCTGCTGGAGCATACGCTCTCCCAGTTTGGCGTCGAGACCACGTTTGTCGATGCCCATAACCTTGAAGAGGTCGAGGGTGCCATCAAGGACAACACCACGGTCATCTATCTCGAGACGCTCGGCAACCCCAACTCCGACATCCCCAACATCGACGCCATCTCCGAGATCGCCAAGAAGCACGGTCTGCCGGTTGTCGTCGACAACACCTTCGGCACCCCGTATCTGCTCCGTCCGCTGGAGCATGGTGCCAATATCGTCGTCCACTCCGCAACCAAGTTCATCGGCGGCCACGGCACCTCGCTGGGCGGTGTGATCGTCGACGGCGGTAACTTCGATTGGAAGGCGAGCGGAAAGTACGCCCAGATTGCTGAGCCCAACCCCTCCTACCACGGTGTCTCGTTTGCCGAGGCTGCCGGTCCCGCCGCCTTTGCAACCTATGTCCGCGCTATCCTGCTGCGTGACGAGGGCGCTTGCATCAGTCCGTTCAACGCCTGGGTCCTGCTCCAGGGCACCGAGACTCTGTCGCTGCGCGTTGACCGTCATGTCGAGAACACCAAGAAGGTCGTTGAGTTCCTGGCTGGTGACAGCCACGTCGCCAAGGTGAACCACCCGAGCCTGCCTGAGCACCCCGATCACGAGCTCTATCAGAAGTACTTCCCCCGTGGCGGTGCCTCGATCTTTACCTTTGAGATTAAGGGTGGCCAGGAGGCAGCTTGGAAGTTCATCGATCATCTGCAGGTGTTCTCGCTGCTCGCCAACGTGGCCGACGTCAAGTCGCTCGTCGTGCACCCGGCTACCACCACGCACTCCCAGCTCTCTGCCGAGGAGCTCGCCGAGCAGAACATCACGCCCTCCACGATCCGTCTTTCCATCGGTACCGAGAACGCCGAGGATATCATTTGGGATCTGAAGCAGGCCTTCGCCGCGCTGGACGAGTAAGGCGACTTGTGCAAGGACCCCTTGCGACTCGATAGGTATAACTGCATAAAATGCCTGCTCAAGGCGCCTGTGCGAACAATGGTTGCACAGGCGCCTTATTTGCATAGAGAGGGTGCAAAAACAGGGTTTTTGACACGCTTTATGCATTCGAGTTGTGGAAAACTCCTGTTGAGAGGATGTGAGTTTTACGCAATTGACGTGCGCCTTTTAAGTAAAACCGCAGGTCGCGATTTGCTCGGGGTACTATGCAGCGCGATCGAATCACACGCAGCTCAAACGCAGCAAAAACGCACTACGGAGGTTTCCAGCTACATGAGGATTGATTCACGAAAACCGAAAACCGCCGCCCTTTCCGCCGCTCTGACCGTGGCACTTTTGGCGGGCGCCGGTGCAACTGATGCCCACGCCGCAACACTGTCCGATACGGTTGGATCTACTCCGTCCGAGACGACGCTGGTGCAGCCCGTTGACTATCGTGGCGATGGTTATGGTTCCATGCAGGAGTGGAACGCCTCGATGGAGGCCAAGCGCGATTCCCTGGAGATGCGCGCTCAGATCATCATGAATATGTATGGCGACTATGCCACCGATGACGAGCGCGCTGTGCTGCAGGGTTGCATCGACGGTGCGGGTAGCCTGTTGACGATGGGGGAGGTCGACGCCAAGCCGACCGAGCTCGATGAGCTGCGCGCTGCGCTTGAGGATGCCAAGTGCGAAGCGCTCGAGGCTGCCGCCGAGGCGGAGGCTGCCGAGGCCGCCCAGGCTTCGTACTACAACGCCGGTTATACTCCGCCTTACGCGTCTGCCGCGTCCTACGCGAACGGATCGGGCCTGACGCGCTCTGCGGGTGTCAATAACTACAACGGGCGCCGCGAGACCTATTACAGCAGCAATGTGCTTTATCACTATCGCACGGGCGAATGGACTCAGGATTCTGAGGGCTTCTGGCGCGATTCCGACGGCTATTACGTTGTTGCCGCGGGCGATATGGCCCAGGGCTCGACCTTTACGGGCTCCAAGGGTGATTGCAAGGTCTATGACTCCGGCTGCGCTGCCGGAACCACCGACTACTACACCGGTTGGTAATCTGCCATAAGCAAAATAGGCACATGATGGGCGGGCGTCTTTACTGAGCTTTTAGGCAACGTAAAGCCGCCCGTTCTTTATGTGCGTTCGAGTTAACAGAGCCCTTACCGTGGCGGTACGCTGGGCGTATGGATGCGGGGCACACTAGTTCATGAGAAATAAGGTCTTTCTCGTGGAGGAAGTGGTCTTGTGAACGCTCGAGATATCGCCGTTGCCGCCATTGCATTGACGCTTGGTTGCCTTGGTCCTACGGCCGCGCTCGTCGCAGGTGTGCAGGGGTCTTGTGGGGCTGCCTCTATTGTGGTCGGCGCGCTGATCGCGGCCACGCTGCTGGGAAGCGCAGGCGTGGTTCTTTGCCGCGACGATGAGGACGAGGTGCCGGGGTCGCAACGCTAACTGTTGTGAGATCGGCCGCCGGTCATAGACGAAGATGAAGGCCGCCGCAGGGGAAAGGTTCCCTTGCGGCGGTTTTGCTGTTAAGGCTGTTGAATGCGGCGCGTCGGCGCTACCAGCTTTTCTCGATATCGCGGATGCGCCGATAGAGCCACTCGTTTTGCGGTGCCTGGATATCGTGTTTGGCTGCGAGGCGGCAGATGGTGCCCGCGAACTCATCAACCTCGGTTTTGCGCCTTGCGATGCGGTCTTGAGCCATCGAGGGCATACCGGCGGGGTCGATTCCCTCGATGAGGTGCACCATTTGCGTCAGATCTGCCTCGGTCAGCTCAACGTCCTCGGCGTTGGCAACCGCAAGCGTCTCGCGCATGGCGGAGACAAAACAGCGGCGCTGCTCGGAGCCCGGCTCCGTGGCGCTTCCGTAGGTCCCGCCGTAGGCCATGCAGGTCTGGTTGATGCCGTCGTTGAGCATGAGTTTGGCCCACATGCGGTGCGCAATGTCGCTCTCGACGGTATGGGCGATGCCGCAGCGCGTATAGAGCTCGTCGATAGCGGCGACGGTCGCGGGGTCCGTGCCGGCCGCCGCGCCAAAGCGGATCTCGCCCGCATTGGTAAAGGTGAGCGCGCCGTTGAGGAACACGGCGTCCATGCCCTGGCAGATACCAAGAACGGTATGCTCCCAGCCAAAGCGTTCGGCAATCTTTTGCTCGCTCGTAATGCCGTTGCATAGCGAGGCGATGAGCGTGTTGGGTCCCACGACGCGCTCCATAGTCTTGAGTGCTTGGTCGAGACCGGTGGTCTTGACTGTCAGGATGACCAGATCGGCGGGCGTCGCCTCGCTGGCGCGGACGGACGTGAGATCGCAGGGCTTGCCGTTGACAGTGAGCGCATCGCCCGCGTGACGCTCAAAACGGGTGTCATCCATAACGTATTCGACGGCGTCATTGCCGAGGGCCCTGGCAATCATGCTGCCGTAGAGCAGGCCGACGCCGCCCTTGCCGATAAAAGCGACCTTGTTGATCTGCATGTGAATCATCTCCCCATGTAAAAGGCGCCCGCGTAAGGGGCGCCTGATGGATTGTATGCTGCCAGGGTGATTGGTGGGTGCGCGGGGCGGCTGTTATAAAAAAGAAACGTTTGCCTGGACGCTACGCTGCAGGGCAGACCGCAAAGACATGCGCGTGGTCATGCCCGGCTCCTTTCATCGGGCTTTTTGCTGATGTTAAAGCGGTGCCGTGACGGCTCGATTTCTGCTGCGTTACGATACGTTCTCGATTGCGATTCCACGATGTTTCGGCTGCGTGACCATTGTGTTTCGCCTTGCCGGGGCGCTGATGGCGAAGGGAGGGGCCGTGCAATACCGTGTTGACCCCAAAAGTGGTAACCGAATATCCGCTCTGGGTCTGGGCTGCATGAGGTTTCCCGGTGCGCCGGGACACCCCGATGCGAAGACCGCCGACGCTATCATCTCCCGTGCGGTGGAGCAGGGGATTAACTACCTGGACACGGCCTATCTCTATCCCGGCAACGAGGCGTGCATGGGCGCTTCGCTTGAACGATTGGGGCTGCGTGACCGGGTGTTGCTGGCGACCAAGTTGCCGCATGCTTCGTGCAAGTGTGCGGAGGATTTCGACCGGTTCTTCGATGAGCAATTGCGCCGCCTGCGGACCGACCATATCGACTATTACCTCATGCACAACATTACCTCGCCCGCCCAGTGGGAACGTGTGGTGGCGTTGGGCATCGAGGACTGGATTGCGCGCCAAAAGGCTTCGGGGCGCATTCGCCAGATCGGTTTTTCGTACCACGGCAGTGCGGCGGACTTCCTCACGAGCGACAGTTCTAAGCCGCGACCCAAGACCGCGGCCGTTCCACACTACACGGT
>UQXB01000041.1:0-18586 GCA_900544935.1 uncultured Collinsella sp. | reverse complement strand
TATCGCGAGTTCCGCACGAGCCGAAGGCCACTTAATGTGGCCTTCGTGCGAGCAGGACTGCCCGAGCAGGAAACCTTATATCCCGCCCCTCCGGCGCCACACGGGAGCCGCGCACAAGTTATCCCCCGGCATTCAGAAAATCTAAGTGCCAAAAAATAAGATTTTTTGACTCCGTGTTGTATAACCAGCCATTCGTGGGTACCATTCAACGCGTACGCAAACAAAAAGGGTTAATTCGCGTGGCATAACCGCGCGGCCCAAAAAGGAGGAGACAAGCATGTCGTCTTTGAAGCCGCTTGCAGATCGTGTTCTGGTCAAGCCCGACGAGGCCGAGCAGAAGACCGCTTCTGGTCTGTATATCGCCAGCAACGCTCAGGAGAAACCGCAGCGCGGCACCATCGTTGCCGTTGGCGCCGGCAAGGTCAACGACAAGGGTGAGCGCATCCCCATGGACGTCAAGGTCGGTGATGTTGTCATCTACGGTAAGTTCGGTGGCAACGAGGTCAAGGTCGACGGCGAGAAGTATCTGCTGATGCGCGCCGACGACATCTACGCCGTCGTCGAGGCCTAGTCTCGTCAGAATCTCTGATTCGTCTTTGAACGCGCCCGCCGCATAGGACTCGGAAGCGGCGACGCGAGTCACATTTCTTTTGGAGGATTACCTACCATGGCAAAGAACATTACGTTCAACACCGATGCCCGCGCTAAGCTTGCCAAGGGCGTCAACACTCTGGCCGACGCCGTTACCGTCACCATGGGCCCCAAGGGTCGCTACGTTGCGCTGCAGCGCACGTTCGGTGCTCCGACCATCACCAACGACGGCGTTTCCGTCGCCAAGGAGATCGAGCTCGAGGACAACATCGAGAACATGGGCGCTCAGCTGGTGAAGGAGGTCGCCACCAAGACCAACGACACCGTGGGTGACGGCACCACCACCGCAACCCTGCTCGCCCAGGCCATCGTCAACGACGGTCTGCGCAACGTCGCCGCTGGCGCCAACCCGCTGGCCATCCGTCGCGGCATCGACAAGGCCGTCAACGCCGCCGTCGCCGAGATGAAGAAGCAGGCTAAGCCGGTCGAGACCAAGGAGCAGATTGCTTCCGTCGGCACCATCTCTGCCGGTGACCCCGAGGTCGGCGAGAAGATCGCCGAGGCCATGGAGGTCGTGGGCAAGGACGGCGTCATCACCGTCGAGGATTCCCAGACGTTCGACATCACCATCGACACCGTCGAGGGCATGCAGTTCGACAAGGGCTATGTCTCCGCTTACTTCGTCACGGATAACGACCGCATGGAGGCCGTGATGAAGGATCCGTACATCCTCATCACCGACCAGAAGATCTCCAGCGTTCAGGACATCATGCCCGTTCTCGAGGCTGTCCAGCGCGCTGGCCGTGGCCTGCTCATCATCGCTGAGGACATCGACGGCGAAGCTCTGCCTACCCTGGTCCTCAACAAGATCCGTGGCGCCCTCAACGTCTGCGCCGTCAAGGCCCCGGGCTACGGCGATCGCCGCAAGCGCATTCTCGAGGACATCGCCGTCCTCACCGGTGGCCAGGCTGCCCTGGACGAGTTGGGCGTGAAGGTCGCTGACATCACCGCCGATATGCTCGGTACCGCTAAGTCCGTCACCATCTCTAAGGACAACACCGTCGTCGTCGGCGGCGCTGGCTCCAAGGAGGCCATCGACGCCCGTATCGCTCAGATTAAGGGCGAGATGGAGAACACCACCTCTGACTTCGACCGTGAGAAGCTCCAGGAGCGCCTGGCCAAGCTCTCCGGTGGCGTTGCCGTCATCAAGGTCGGCGCTGCTACCGAGTCCGAGCTCAAGGAGATCAAGCATCGCGTCGAGGACGCCCTGCAGGCCACCCGCGCTGCTGTCGAGGAGGGCATTGTCGCTGGCGGCGGCGTCGCCTTCATGGACGCTGCTCCTGCGCTCGATGCCGTCGAGATCGATGACCCCGAGGAGAAGATCGGCGTCGACATCGTCAAGAAGGCTCTGACCGCTCCGGTCGCCACCATCGCCAAGAACGCTGGCTTTGAGGGCGCTGTCGTGGTCGACAAGGTCGCCGAGCTGCCCGCCGGCCAGGGTCTCAACTCTGCCAACGGCGAGTGGGGCGACATGATCGAGATGGGCGTCCTCGACCCCGTCAAGGTCAGCCGCGTCACCCTGCAGAACGCTGCTTCTGTCGCCAGCCTGATCCTCATCACCGAGGCCACCGTCTCCGATGTGCCCAAGAACACTCAGCTTGAGGACGCAATCGCTGCTGCTACCGCTGGTCAGCAGGGCGGCGGTATGTACTAAGGCCGACAAGGTCTAGAACTCCCACCGGGGATCCGGGGGCGTGACGGGGTTTCTCTCCGGAACGTCCTCGGACATGCAAAGAGGCTCCGCATCGCGCTTCGCGCTGCGGAGCCTCTTTGCGTCTTGACGCTCCTATTTGGCAAGGTGTTTTTTAGAATCAAATTTGCGCTCGGCCTCGAAGGCCTGCCTGTCCCAATCGAGCGGAAGTCCGGCCTCGACCCATGCCTCGTAGGCCCTCCTTATGGGCTTGAGCTCCCTTTGGCCCCTCTCCAGCATCGAGATGTACTTCTCGCTGGTGCCCAGTATGGACGCCGCCCTCACCTGGCTGACCTTCGCCGCGCGCCTGGCCGCCACGAGCTCCGAGGCGTCCTCGGGCCTCCTGATCTCGTGCGGGCGCATCAGCGCCCGGTACGCCTCCCTGGCCACGTAGCGCTTGAGGCACCTCATGACCTCCCTGTCGCTCTTCCCCCGCCCCCTGGCCCTCTCGGCGTACTCGGCGGTCTCGGGGTCGCGCATGACCCTCTGCCTCGCGATCTCGTGCAGCGCGCTGTTCGCCTGCCGGTCGCCGCCCCTGTTGAGCCTGTGCCTCACGGTCTTGCCGCTCGAGGCGGGGATGGGGCAGGCGCCGCATATCGCCGCGAACGACGCCTCGGAGCGCAGCCTGCCCGGGTTGTCCCCGGCCGCGACCGCGAGCTTGGCCGCGCTCACGGGCCCGCACCCGTACATCGCCAGCAGCGCGGGGCAGTTCTCCTCCAGGGACGCCTCGATCGCGAGCTCCATGTCGAGCGCCGCGTCGCGCGCCGCCGCCCACAGGTCCGCCAGCGCGCCGAGCGCGGCGCCCAGCGCGCCCTCGGCGCGCACGGAGGGGAGCTCCTCCATCAGCCTCGGCCCCGCCATCCCGCGGAACCTCGACCTGGGCCCCTCCGGCGCGGTGGTGAGCAGCGACCTCGCGGTGTTGACCGCCGAGGTCCGCGCCTTCACCGCCCCGGAGCGCGCCGCGAGCATGTAGCGCACCCCGTCGACCCACCCGTCCTGGCTCTTGGGGGTCCCGAGCTTCGAGCCGGACATCGCCGCGCGGGCGGCCCTCTCCGCGTCCGACTCGTCGCACTTCCCCTGCCCCGGGCGCCTCCTCTGCGTCCTCGCCGGGGAGAGCGCCTCGCGCACGGGCATCCCCAGCGACGCGAGGTGCCTGGTGAGGCCCGCCCCGTAGGACGACGTCCCCTCCATCGCGACGCAGGCCGGCTCCCCGGCCGCGGCGATCGCCCCGGCGAGCGCCTCGTAGCCCGCCGCGTCGGCGGGGAACTGGCGGGACAGGACCTTGCGGCCCCTCCAGTCCAGGACGCACAGCCAGTGCGAGTCGGCGTGGGTGTCGACCCCGCAGAAGACCGGCCCGCGGGCGCCGGGTGCCGATTCGTTTCTCATGTCTCGCTCCGTTCTTTCCGTGCTCGCCTGGACCGGGCAGACGGCACACTGACGGGGCGCGATAGAATGCGGTTGTTCGGGTCCGCGGTATCGCTCCATGCTCCTATTAGGTCATGCGGCGGTCTCGGCTCGCCGCGGCCCGCGCGGGACACGTCAGGAAACGAGGGCAGCCCCATGGGCGCCAGCGGAATGTGGGGTCACCGCGCGGTCCGCATCTGATGGTGTCGACGTCAATGGTATACGGGTGCATCATCGACGTCTTCAATACAGAAAATATCAGTGCGGAATGCATTCAGAGGGAAAACCCGTCGGGTCCCTTCGCCCTCGGTCTTCGGGGGTTGGGGCTGAAGGGATTAAAGTGCGCTTCGCGCCCAATGCGGAGTGCGGCGAGGGCTTCTTGCGTCCTGCGGAGTGTGCCTAAAAGTAAACCTATGGCGGGCCCTGCGATGTCCGGTCTTCGGCGGATTACTGGCTGGGGGAATAATGGCGCGCTCCGCGCGTTTGGAAAGGGCTTCGTGCTGCGGAGTGCATTCAGAGGGAAACCCGTCGGGTCCCTTCGTCCTCGGTCTTCAGGAATTGGGGCTGAAGGGGATAAAGTGCGCTTCGCGCGTTTTGGATGGGGTTTGTCCCGGCGGCGCGTTTGGTGCTTCTCGCCTTACGACTGTTGCGGCCGCGGTCCCGTTTGGGATCGTGGCCGTTTTGTTGTGGGTCAAATATGAACGTTGTGTTAATGAGTCGGTGGACGGTGGTGTTTTTCGGTGAGCGGCGTATCCTTCCAACGGTTTATCTAGTGTGTCAGTTGAAAGGAAGAGGGCGCTCGTCATTGTTTGAATGTGAACTGCCGTTTGACCACAAGACGTTGCATCTGGAGCTCGAGGATAAGAACTTCGCGGGTGTGATGGAAGGTCATCAAAACGAGTTTAAGACCACGAAATCGCAGGAAGAGCTGGTGGAGGAGTCGCTTGCCAACCCTTATGGCTCGCCTTCGCTCGAGGAGCTCTGTGCTGGCAAGAAGGATATTGTCATCATTAGCTCCGACCATACGCGCCCCGTTCCCTCGCGTGTGACGATGCCTATTCTGCTGCATCACATCCACTCCGCTGCGCCTGAGGCACGCGTTCGCATTCTTGTTGCTACGGGTATGCATCGTCCGTCGACGCACGAGGAGCTCGTCAACAAGTACGGCGAGGAGATCGTTGCCAACGAGGAAATCGTTATGCACGTCGCGACTGATGACAGCATGATGAAAAAGATTGGCACCCTGCCTTCTGGTGGCGAGTGCATCATCAACAAGATTGCCGCCGATTGTGATCTGCTGCTTGCCGAGGGCTTTATTGAGCCGCACTTCTTTGCAGGTTTCTCTGGTAGCCGCAAGTCCGTCTTGCCTGGCATCGCCAGCTACAAGACCATCATGTACAACCACAACGGTCAGTTTGTGAACGATTCCCATTCGCGTGCCGGCAACCTGTGCCACAACCACGTGAGCGAGGACATGTTTGCCGCTGCCGAGATGGCTCACCTTGCCTTTGTGCTCAACGTGGTGCTCAACGGCAAGCATGAGGTTATCGGCTCCTTTGCAGGCGACATCCATAAGGCACACGAGGCTGGCTGCGAGTTCGTGAAGAGCCTTGCCGGCGTTGAGCCCGTCGAGTGCGAGATCGCCATCACCACCAACGGCGGCTACCCGCTCGACCAGAACATCTATCAGGCCGTGAAGGGCATGTGCTCTGCCGAGGCCACGCTTCCCGAGGGCGGCGTGATCATCGACGTCGCCGGCTGTGCCGACGGTCACGGTGGCGAGGGCTTCTATCACAACATCGCCGACAACGATCCGGCGGAGTTTGAGCGTGCCTGCATCGACCGTCCTAAGGACGAGACCCTGCCCGACCAGTGGACGAGCCAGATCTTTGCCCGCATCCTGGCGCATCACCCTGTGATCATGGTCACCGACCTGTGCGATCACCAGATGATCAAGGATATGCACATGACGCCGGTCAACACCCTCGATGAGGCGCTCAAGCTCGCCTTTGAGATGAAGGGTGCCGATGCCAAGGTGGCCGTCATTCCCGATGGCCTGGGCGTTGTCGTCGCGCAGCACTAGTACGCGGCCTAAACGAATCGTTTATAACCGACAAGAAAGATAAGGTTTTATGCTTACCAAACTTCTCTGCGAATTCGGCGCAACGGCCCTCATGATCATCTTTGGCGTGGGCGTGCACTGCGATACCGTGCTTAAGGGTACCAAGTATCAGGGCTCCGGCCATATGTTTGCCATCACCACTTG
Organism: uncultured Collinsella sp.; assembly: GCA_900544935.1. Lineage (GTDB taxonomy): Bacteria > Actinomycetota > Coriobacteriia > Coriobacteriales > Coriobacteriaceae > Collinsella. The sequence continues at coordinate 12,575 of UQXB01000041.1, read as the reverse complement.
GTCTTTTGGCATCTCGGTCTGCCTGTTTGTCTTTGGTGGCGCCGTGTGCATGAACCCGGCTATGGTGCTTGCCCAGTGCATCGTCGGTCTGGTGCCGTGGAGCAGCTGCATCCCCTTCATGATTGCCGATATGCTCGGCGGCTTTGCGGGTGCCGTGATCGCTTGGCTTATGTATGCCGATGAGTTCAAGGCTTCCGAGGGCGTCGTCGACCCCATTGCCCAGCGCAACATCTTCTCGACCAACCCCACCACCGAGGGCACGAACTATGCCCGCAACTTCTTCTGCGAGGCTATCTGCACCTTCGTGTTCATCAGCGCCATTCTCGCCGCTGCTAGCCGTGCTGGTGAGAACGTTCTGATGCTCGCTATCTGCGTGGGTCTGATCGTTTGGGCTGTTGGCATGGGCATGGGCGGCATCACCGGCTTCGCCATGAACCAGGCTCGTGACCTTGGTCCTCGCATGGCCTATCAGGTGCTGCCGATCAAGAACAAGGCTGACAACAACTGGAAGTACGGTCTGCTCGTTCCTGGCATTGCTCCGTTTGTCGGTGCCGCTCTGGCCGCACTGTTTGTGCACGGTTTCTTGGGCATGTTCTAGTCCAAGACTACATAGTTGTTCGCCGTCCGCATGGGGTAACTTCCCAGCGCGTCCTCGGACATGCAAAAAGGCTCGCTGCGCACTTTGTGCGGCGAGCCTTTTTGCGTCCTGCGGAGTGCGCTGGGAAGTTACCCCATGCGGACGGCTGCGGGGTCTTTGTTGCGTTCGTACAAGCAACCCAACATATTTATCTGAATTTGGATGGGAGGGGCTTGTTGCTGGTAGGGGCGTTGGGCTGCTGTTGGCACTTTGGGAAGGGATAGTTACTTAGCCGAAGAGGGGCTTGATGGCTGATAGGTAGTCTTTGGCTACTTCGGCCTTATCTGCTTGGAAGTTGTGCCAGGCCCACCATTGGACCATTCCTACGAAGCTTGAGGCTATGTGGTGTAGTAAGAAACTGCGGTCCATGGTGGCGGCGGGGCCGTTTGGGTCGGTAGGGACGGTTTCGGCTGCGCGCGACATGATGGTCTTGCGGAGACAGTCGGCGAAGACGCGTGAGCCGGCACCGGCTACGAGGGCTCGTACACCCTGACGACGATCCCAGAGGTTGTTGAGGATATGCTCGACTTGCACGAGTGGGTCGTCGAGCGGCGTACCATCGTCGTCGAGGGCGTGGGTGCAGATGTCGCTCACGAGCTCGGACAGTAGGTCGTCTTTGCTCTTAAAGAGGCCGTAGAATGTCGCGCGGCCTACGTGAGCGCGCACGATGATGTCGCCGACGGTGATCTTGCCGTAGTCCTCTTCGCGTAGGAGTTCGGAGAACGCCGCGACGATGGCGGCGCGGCTTTTTGTCTTGCGGGCGTCCATGGCTATGCGTCCGCGTGAACAAGCAGGCAGCGGAGCGTACCGGAGCAACCCTCGTAGGGGCGTTTGCCGGCGCCGTAGCCGACGGCTTTGATGCGGTAGCGGGCCGGCAGGTGCTCGGACGTGCGCAGTGCGGCGACGATGGCGGCGCCCGTGGGCGTCACGAGCTCGCCGGCGACCGGTGCGGGCGTGAGGGCGATATTGCCCGCCTGGCATAGGTTGATGACGGCGGGCACCGGGATGGGCATAAGGCCGTGGGCGCAGCGGATGGTGCCGTGGCCCTCGGAAAGCGACTCGACCACGATGTCCTCAATACCCAGGTCATCGAGGCAGATAGCGACAGAGCAGACGTCGACGATGGAGTCGACGGCGCCCACCTCGTGGAACATGACGGTCTCGGGCGTTTTGCCGTGAGCCTTTGCCTCGGCAGCGGCGAGTACGGAAAAAATGGCAAGGGCGCGACGCTTGGCGCCATCGCTTAGCTGCGAGCCGTCGATGATGGCGGTGACGTCCGCCAAAGAACGGTGGTGATGGTGATGGGCGTGATGGTGGTCCTCGTGGCCATGGCCATGGGCCTCATGGTCATGCTCGTGGCAGTGCTCGTGTTCGTGCTCGCTATGGTCATGATGGTGGTGCTCGTGCTCGTGCGTGTGCTCGGCAGCTGCTTCGTTGCCGTAGAGCCAGGCCATATCGCGATCGTGGTTCTCGAGCTCCTCTGCAAGCTGGACGTCGAAATCGCAGGCGTCGATGCCATGCTTGTTTGCACGCGTGACGGCGATCGAAAAGCCGTCGACCGGCAGCGTGGCGAGCTGTTCGCGCAGGTGCCCCTCGCTGGCGCCCAGGTCGAGCAGGGCCGCGACGGTCATATCGCCGCTGATGCCCGAGGTGCCGTCGATGATAAGCGTGTGCTGATGGTTGGACATGGAATGCTCCTTAACGGGCGCGGGGCGCGCCGGCGCTCAGATGATTGATAAGACTTGCCTGGTAGGCGGCGCCGAAGCCGTTGTCGATATTGACGACCGATACGCCGCTGGCACAGGAGTTGAGCATGGCGAGCAGCGCGGCTACGCCACCAAAACTTGCGCCGTAGCCCACGCTGGTGGGAACGGCGATGACCGGACAGCTCACCAGACCGCCGATAACGCTCGCCAACGCGCCCTCCATGCCGGCGATGGCAATGACCACCTGTGCCTGGGCGAGTTCCTCGGCATGCGCGAGCAGGCGGTGCAGGCCGGCAACACCCACGTCGTAGAGGCGGTCGACCTCGTTGCCATAGAACTCGGCCGTCAACGCGGCTTCTTCGGCGACGGGCAGGTCGCTCGTGCCGGCGCAGGCGACGACAACGCGTCCGTTGCCGGTGGGGGAGGGCTTGCCACCTACCAGGGCGAGCTGGGCGTCCGGGACATACCCCAGGTCGATGTCGTTGCCGAGAAGCTCAGCGGTGTGCGTGGCTTTTTCGGCATCCAGGCGCGTGACCAGGATGCGCTCCTGGCCGGCATCGCGCAGCGCTTCGATAATGGCGGCAATTTGCTCGGCGGTTTTACCGGCACCGTAGACAACCTCGCCGGCTCCCTGGCGCACTCCGCGCGAAAGATCGAGCTGTGCAAAGCCCAGGTCGGCGGTCGGCGCCGTCTGGATGCGCGTGAGGGCATCGGCCGGCGTAATGCTTCCGTCTGCCACGTCACTTAGCAATTGCTCAAGATCTCGTTTGTCCATATAAGTTCCCTTCGACACAGAAAAGTTTAGCACGCGAAGGGTTGTTTCCGAACATTAGAGCATAATTGTTCGGAAATCTGACATGTCAGATTAGATGAAGTTGTGAAGCAAACTGACTAGTCGCGCAGGATGATGTCCATGGCGAGCATCAGGTTGCGCTCGTCGATGGCAAACGGGGCGGCCTCGCGCGTCTTGGGCTTGGCACAAAACGCGATGCCCGTGCCCGCGGCCTGAATCATAGGGATATCGTTTGCCCCGTCGCCGATCGCGACGGTGTGGGCCATATCGACACCGCACTCGACTGCCCAATCCAGCAGCCGGATGAGCTTGGACTCCTTGGTCACAATGTCTGCCGCCAACTTACCGGTGAGCTTGCCGTCCACGACCTCCAGGCGGTTAGCCAGGCAAAAATCGATGCCCGCGGCGGCTACGATCTTGTCGGCGACCTCGTGGAAGCCACCGCTTACCACGCCAACCTTCCAGCCCTTGCTGTGTGCCGAGCGCACAAGCTCCAGCGCGCCGGGGGTAAACGTCACGCGCTCAAAGGTGCGCTCGAATACGCTCTCATCCAAGCCGGCAAGCAGCCCCACGCGTTCCTCGAGCGCCTGCTTAAAGTCGAGCTCGCCGCGCATGGCGCGCTCGGTGATCTGCGCTACCTGCTCGCCCACGCCGGCCTCCTCGCCCAACAGGTCGATGACCTCCTGGTTGATGAGCGTGGAGTCGATATCCATAACGATGAGGCGTGCGGTCATGACGGGCCTTTCCGAGTGCGGTTGTATTGGGGCACATTGTCGCATGCCGCGCGCTTGGGCGACGGCCAGGCCGCGTCAATTGTTTCGTCTCCGTCAAGTCTTTGGGCAAGAGCTACTTTTTCGCGGCACATCGACGCGGGTGCGATAAGATAGAACGCCATGCCCGGCTGCGCGGTTTACGCAGGCTGGGCAAATCTGTACGACGCCGCCCGGAACGACACGGGGCGGCACAGATCCATAAAGGAGGATCACTGGTATGAGCCAGACCCGTCCCATCGATGAGCATTCCATGCACACCCGTACCTGCGGCGAGCTTCGCTTCGAGAACGTGGGCGAAGAGGTCACCCTCACCGGTTGGGTGAGCCGTCGCCGCGACCACGGCGGCCTTATCTTCTGTGACCTTCGCGACCGCGAGGGCATCACGCAGCTCACCTTCGACCCCGAGCACTCCGACGGCGATGCCTTTAAGATCGCCGAGACCATGCGTCCCGAGTGGCCCATCAAGATCCACGGCGTCGTGCGCGCTCGTGGCGAGGAGACCACCAACACCAAGCTCGCGACCGGCGAGATCGAGGTCCTGACCGACCACGCCGAGGTACTCAATACGTCCGTCACCCCGCCGTTCCAGATCGAGGACGGCATCGAGACCAGCGAGGACACCCGCCTGCGCTATCGCTATCTGGACCTCCGTCGTCCCGAAATGATGGCCAACCTCAAGCTGCGCTCCGACTTCACCTTTGCCATTCGCGAGGCGCTGCACAACCGTGAGTTCATGGAGGTTGAGACGCCCTCCCTGTTCAAGTCCACGCCCGAGGGCGCCCGCGACTTCATCGTCCCCAGCCGCATCCAGCCGGGTAACTTCTACGCCCTGCCGCAGTCCCCGCAGCTCCTGAAGCAGCTGCTCATGGTCGGTGGTGTCGAGCGCTACTACCAGGTTGCCAAGTGCTTCCGCGACGAGGACCTGCGTGCCGACCGTCAGCCCGAGTTCACCCAGGTCGATATCGAGATGTCCTTCGTGGACCAGAACGACGTTATGAGCGCGCTCGAAGAGGTCCTGGCCGATGCCTTCGGCCGCATGGGCGTCGAGATGCCCACGCCGCTGCGTCGCATGAACTACTGGGAGGCCATGGACACCTATGGCTCCGACAAGCCCGATACCCGCTATGGCATGCACCTGGTCGACCTGACCGACATCTTTGCCAACTCCAAGTTCAAGGTCTTTGCGACTGCCGCAAACGAGGAGGGCTCTGTCGTCAAGGCCATCAACGCCAAGGGCGCCGGTGCCTGGGCACGTGCCAAGATCGATAAGCTCGCCGGCGTGGCCTCCACGTTTGGCGCCAAGGGCCTGGCATGGATCGCCTTCCGCGAGGACGGCTCCATCAACAGCCCCATCGTCAAGTTCTTCTCGGACGAGGAGATGGCGGCTCTGCGCGAGCGCATGGACGTCGAGCCTGGCGACCTCGTGATGTTCGCCGCCGGCCCGCGCCTGCTCTCTGACGAGATCCTGGGCGGTATGCGTTCCCACATGGCCAACGCGCTCGAGATCAAGCGTGAGGGCCACGACTTCCTGTGGGTCGTCAACTTCCCGCTGTTCCACTGGGATGAGGACCGCAAGGCCTACGCTGCCGAGCATCAGCCCTTCACGCTGCCGACCGAGACCGACATCGCCAAGATCGAGGCCGACCCGCTGGCGGCCGGTTCCTGCACCTACGACTTTGTCATGGACGGCTTTGAGGCCGGCGGCGGCGGTATGCGTATCCACAACGCCGAGATGCAGATGTCTATGCTCAAACTCCTGGGCTTCACCGAGGAGCGAGCCGAGTCGCAGTTCGGCTTCCTCATGGAGGCGCTCAAGTTTGGTGCACCCCCGATGGGTGGTTTTGCTCTGGGCCTGGACCGCGTGTGCATGCTGCTCACCGGTTCCGACTCCATCCGCGACGTCATGGCGTTCCCCAAGACGGCCAGCGGCTCCGACCTTATGTCGGGTGCTCCGAGTGCCGTTTCCGGCGCCCAGCTCAAGGACGTCAGCCTGCGCCTGATGTAGGCAAGCGGCTACATATTGCCTGTAACGAGGGAAGGACGCGTGCCTTCCCTCGTTTTTTATGCGCGGGCGTTGCGAGGACATAGGGTGACCGGACGTCGCGGAAACTGCGACCCAGAATCCAGCCAAATAACGGGTCGCACTTTCCGGTTGAGCTTCTGGCGGAAAGTACATCCCAGAATCGGCGTTCGGAATGGGCCGGGCTTTCCGCTAAAGCAGCCTAGCGGAAAGCCCGGCCCAGTTTCCTACAGTGAGTCTCTCTGAACGAGCTGCATGTGCATGACGGTGGTGGTGGGCACGGCGCCATTGATCATATCGAGCGCAATGCCTGCAGCCATGCGGCCTTCCTCGCGAAGCGGCTGACGAATGGTCGTCAACGCGGGGACGCTGCGAGCTGCGACCTCGTGGTCATCGAAGCCCACGACCGAAACGTCTTTGGGTACGCTAATTCCTGCTTCGTTGAATGCGGCGATAACGCCGGTTGCGATACGGTCCGATCCGCATAGCACGCCGTCGGCATGTATTTCGCGCGCGAGCAACCGCCGCGTGGCTTGGTAGCCGTCTCCGCTGCTCCATCCGGTATAGATGACATTTTCATCCGGAAGGCTTTCGCCCAAAATTGCACGGTAGCCGCGAAGGCGGTCGATGACGGCGGGGTTATCCTGCGGCCCCAGCACGGCAACGATGTCCTTGCGTCCGCGATCCTTCATGGCGAGTGCCGCAAAGCGTCCGCCCTCTTCGTCGTCGGAGTAGACCGTCGAGAACACGTCGCGATAGGGATGGCCCTCGAGCTGGCCGCATAACACAGTGGGTACGCCCAGCTCGCGCAGCACCTCGAGCAGCTCACTGCCCTTGTAGGGCGAGACGTCGATGACGGCGTCAAACGAGCGGCGCTCAAAATGCTCGCGTGCGCGGTTGCGCTCATGCGAGGAAGATGCCTGCAAGATCACGGGCAAGTAAGACGACTCCGAAAGTTCCTCGGTAATGCCGCTTAAAAACTCACTGTAGGTGGGATCGCTAAACAGCTCGCTCAAAGGCTCGGTAACCAGTACGGCGATAATTTCCGTGCGTCCGACGGCGAGCGCCCGGCCGCGTGCGTTGGGAACGAAGTTAACCTTTTTCGCCGCTGCGCGGACGCGCTTTTTAGTTTCCTCGCTAATGCGGGGGGAGTCGTTGAGGGCACGCGATGCCGTGGAGCGCGAAACACCGGCAGCTTCAGCAACCTCGGCAAGCGTGGGTGCGGTGCGTGCTGGTTGGGTCATGGCGTCTCCTGTGCAATTGGGTCGGTGGGCTATCGATAAAGGCTAATGCGGATACAGATTACTATAGCGCGCGTGAACGGCGTCCGTGGTATCCGGTGACCGGTGTCGTTTTGCAATCAAACTGCGACTGAGCACGGCATGTATGGGCGAGACATAGGCAGGCGCGACAGTTGCCTGTGAGTTCAAGAACGATGCCCCGTGCTGTGCACCTAAGCTTAGGGTGACATAAGTAGCATGGTTGTACAACCGGTTGCACCGTTAATCCGACAAAATCGACCGTTCGGCGGACAACCGATTGCACAGATTTTTGTACCGCCCGTAAGATAAGGACAACCGGTTGCACAAAGAAGCACTACGATGACGAAGGAGCATCACCATGGACGCCATTAACGATTGGGAAAACCAAGCGCTCACCCACAGGAACCGCCTGGCACCCCATGCGTACTTTATGGGTTATGAGACCGCCGATCTCGCCGCTACGTACAGCCGCGAGCTGTCGCGCGGATTTGTCCAGCTGTCCGGCTCGTGGCAGTTCCGCCTTTTTGAGGGCCCCGCGGCCGTCTCCAACGAAGCACTTTGCACGTACAAGCCCGAGTGGGATCACGTGGAGGTTCCGCACCTGTGGCAGGTAGACGGCTATGGCAACCTTGCCTACACCGACGAGGGTTTTCCGTTCCCGGTGGATCAGCCGTTCGTTCCCTCCGACGACCCTACGGGCGTCTACCAGCGCATCGTCAAACTTCCCGCCGTGCCTGCCGGCGCTCGCGAGATTATTCGCTTCGACGGTATCGAGAGCTACGGCGAGCTGTATGTCAACGGCAAGTTTATCGGCATGACCAAGGGTTCGCGCCTGTCCGCCGAGTTTGACGTGACCGACGCGCTCGTCGAGGGCGACAACCTGTTTGCGGTCAAGGTTCTGCAGTACAGCGATGGTAGCTACATCGAGGACCAGGACATGTGGTGGGCATCGGGCATCTTCCGCGATGTGTACCTCATGCAGCGTCCCGCCGCGCATCTGGTCGACTTTAGGTTCCGCACGCACCGCGAGGGCGATGCCGCTCTGATCACGCTCGATACGGTTGCCGAGGGCGCAAGTCGCGTCGTGTATACGCTCAGCGATGGCCAGAATGTGGTCGCTACGGGCGAGTGCGTCGACGGCCATGCCGAGTGCAGCGTTGCCGATGCCCACTTCTGGAACCCCGAGGACCCCTTCCTCTATGACCTTACGCTTGAGGTCTACGACGGCGACGAGGTCAGCGAGTACGTTCCGCATCGCCAAGGCCTTGCCGAGGTGACGGTCGAGGGCAATCATATCTACCTCAACGGCACCTACTTTAAGATGCATGGCGTCAACCGCCACGACCACGACGATCACAAGGGCCGCGCCGTGGGTCTCGAGCGCATGCGCCGCGACCTGGAGCTCATGAAGCAGCACAACATCAACGCGGTGCGCACGTCCCACTACGCCAACGATCCGCGCTTCTACGAGCTGTGCGACGAGTACGGCATCATGCTGGTCGCCGAGACCGATATGGAGAGCCACGGCTTCGAGAATATCGGCAATATCGCCCTGGTCACCGACGACCCTGCCTGGGAGCCGGCTTACGTTGACCGTGTTGAGCGCCTGGTGATGCAGGAACGCAACCACGCGTGCATCATCATGTGGTCGATGGGCAACGAGAGCGGCTATGGCTGCAACATCCGCGCGATGTACGCCAAAGCTCACGAGCTCGACGGTCGTCCGGTCCACTACGAGGAGGATCGCAACGCCGATACCGTCGACGTCATTTCCACCATGTACTCCCGCGTGTCGCAGATGAACGACTTTGGCGAGCATCCGTTCCCCAAGCCGCGCATCAACTGCGAGTACGGCCACTCCATGGGTAATGGTCCCGGAGGCCTGTCCGAGTACCAGGAGGTCTTCGATCGCTGGGATTGCATCCAAGGCCAGTTTATTTGGGAATGGTGCGACCACGGTTTGGCTGCTGTGACCGAGGACGGCGTTGCCTACGACATGTATGGCGGCGACAACGGCGATTACCCCAACAACAGCAACTTCTGCATCGACGGCATGGTGTTCCCCTGGCAGCAGCCGAGCCCGGGCCTTACCGAGTACGGCCAGGTCATCTGCCCGGTTCGCATGGCCTACGATGCCGAGGCGGGCGAGCTGACCGTCGCCAACAAGCGTTGGTTTACCACCCTCGAGGATGTCTGCCTGTCGGCGGAGACCCTGGTGGACGGCGACGTGGTCTGCCGCAAGACGCTCATGCCCGGTGCGGTTGCCCCCGGCGAGTCCGTCCAGCTTCCGCTGGTGATTCGCGAGGCCGCAGTGGGCGAGACCCTGCTGACCGTGCACGCCTACACCATGGCGGCTCACGCCTGGTGCGAGCCGATGTTCCAACTGGGTGCAAGCCAGTTTGCCATCGCAAACCATCCGGCGCCGGCAATTGCCGCCCCCACTCGTCCTGAGCTTACGGTCGAGGAGACCGAGCAGGAGATTCGTATTCGCTCCCTCAACGGCGAGCTGACCTTCAGCAAGGTCAACGGTACCGTGAGCGAGTGGAAGGCATCCGGTCGCGACGTCATGACCTCCGGTCCCCAGGTTGGTTTTTGGCATCCGCTCGTCGACAACCACGCCCAGGAGTACGACTCCCTGTGGAAGGATAACTTCATCGATGTGATGCAGACGTCTACCCGCAATGTTTCTTGGAAGCAGGACGACAATGCGGTCGTCGTTACCGTGAGCCAGCGTATCGCTCCTCCCGTCCGCGCGTTCGGCATGCGCGTCGAGCTCGTCTATACCGTGCTTCTGAGTGGCCGCGTCGACCTCAAGGTTTCCGGCGAGCCCTACGGCGACTATTCGGACATTATCCCGCGCATCGGCATCTCCTTCGAGGTTCCCGGTTGTGATCGTGCCGTCGAGTGGTATGGCCACGGCCCGGGCGAGAACTATCCGGACTCGCTGCGCGCCAACCCGGTCGGTCATTACCGCACTACGGTCGACGACATGTTCACGCCCTACGTTATGCCCCAGGACTGCGCCAACCGCGAGGGTACCCGCTGGGTCGCCCTGCGCTCCAGCCACGGTGACGGTCTGGTCGTGACGCGTCCGAGCGACGCCGCTTCCAATCCGTTCTCGTTCTCCGCATGGCCCTATAGCTGCGAGGCTATCGATAACGCCAAGCATGTCTACGATCTTGTCCCGGGCGACACGGTTACGGTCAACATCAACGACCAGCTGCTCGGCCTTGGCTCGAACTCTTGGGGTTCCGAGGTGCTCGATTCCTATCGCACCCGTTTTGAGAGCTTCAGCTTTGAGGTGTCCCTGCGACCGCTGACGTCTGCCGATCTGGCTCAGGCGCTGGCACCCATTAAGGAGGCATAAGCCATGCATATCTTTAACTCGCGTGCCGATTTCGACGCCCAGATGAAGTCCGTCAAGAAGTGGATGCGTACCGGTCAGGCACTCGACGGCGTTTCTGAACTGCAGCACGATGTGGCGTACTCTATCGGCGACTCGCTGGTGTATTGGTGGGTGAACGCCCACGAGGCGGCTACTGCCGATCTGGTCGGTCACCGTCGCTACCATGCCGTGCTCGCCCCGCTCGACGGCAATCTGACCGTCGAGGTGGCTTCCAAGGCCGATCTTACCTGTACGCGCGCCTACAGCGATATCGATGATCGCGAGCGCTTTGAGGGTACGGGGGAGACCGTGACGATTCCCACCGGCGGCGTTGCCGTCGTCGAAATTGACGAGGCCTACCGTGTCGTGGCCGATGCCGCGGATCCCCGCGTCGTGGTACTGCACGTGACAGTCGAAGGTTATTCCTTCCCCAACAAGTAGTATTCGTCCACCTGGACGTTTGCTTCGCGCCGTTAAGGGGGATGGCTTTGTTGACTCCCTTTTCCCCATTCCCCTTAGCAGGTGCGCCGTCCGCGATTGCACTTGCAGCTCGGACGGTTTTGGATGACATTTAATAGATGATTGGGAGGGCTTATGAGCTCTGAAAAACGAGGAACGATCGGTTCGTTCGCTCTGCTGGGCATGACGGTCGCCGCCGTGTTCGGTATCAAGAACATCATCAACAACAACGCGGCCATCGGCTTGGCAGCTGCGCCGTCGTTCTTCTTCGCCACGCTTTTGTACTTTGTCCCCTATACCCTGGTTACCGCCGAGTTCGTCGGCCTCAACAAGGACTCCGAGTCGGGCGTGTACGCATGGGTTAAGACCTCGATGGGTGGTCGCTGGGCGTTCCTGACGGCATTTAGCTACTGGTTCGTTAACCTGTTCTTCTTTGCGTCCGTCCTGCCCAACGTCATCATCTACGCGAGCTACGTGTTCTTTGGTGCCAACGCCGAGCTTTCGCAGCTGTGGATCACCATTATCGAGATCGTTGTCTTTGCTATCGCCACGTGGGTTTCGACCAAGGGCGCTAAGTGGATCGGCTCCATTTCCTCCTTCGGTTCGACCGCGGCTCTCGGCCTGACCGCCGTGTTCATCCTGCTGTCCCTGGCTGCTGCCTTTGGCGGCGTTGAGTTCGCTACGGCTCCTACTCCCGCTAACATGGCTCCCGACATGAGCAACTTCGCAACTGCGTGGGGCTTCTTCGGTACGCTTGCCTGGATCATCCAGGGCATTGGCGGCGCTGAGTCTGTCGGCGTGTTCCTTAACGACCTCAAGGGCGGCGTCAAGGCCTTCGTGCGCACCGTCGTTATCGCCGGCCTGACCATCGGCACGAAAGCCGAGCCCGCCGCGTATGAGTATGCCAGCCTCTTCGGCCTTGTCGGCAAGGGCGGTGCGATCCGCAACCTGGGCGTCAAGGATGCGTTCATCAACAACAAGACCACGGATGAAGACCCTGCAGTCGCCATTCTGGCGGCCGGCACCGGCGACAGCAGCGTGATCGACGGCTGCTGGGTCAGCGGCACGATCATCAGCGATGCGGCCGGTGACAACAACTACACCTACGTCGGCGGTGTCGTCGGCAATAACGGCGGCAAGAGCCTGGTGTGCAACACCTGGGCGGACGTGCAGATCGTGGCCAAGGGCAGCGATACCGGCGCGGGCGGGATCGTCGGCTGGACGAGCAACGATTCCGCGGTCATCAACTGCGCGGCGTTCGGCACGATCGGCAACTACTGCGAAGGCTCCATGATGTACGGCGCAGGCGGCATTGTCGGCTACAGCTGCGGCGCGATCTACGCCTGCTACTCCGACGTGACCCTGCACATGGACGCCATGTCCGATGCGGGCGACGGTTCCGATGTCCCCATCGGCGGCATCGCCGGCGCGCCGGCGTATTGCACGGCCGCTTACCGCTTCTGGTTCAACGCCGACGCGGCGCAGACCTATTATAACGATGAAGCGGTGGCAGAGCCGGTCGCGGTCGGCTATTCCACGC